>NZ_JAMXOT010000092.1 GCF_024220515.1 Oscillatoria sp. HE19RPO | reverse complement strand
CGTTCGTTCGTAGATCAACAAAGTAGCCCCGTCAATGTAGGGGCGCAATGCTTGCGCCCTCCGGAGGGCGCAAGCATTTACTCCGACACATAGCTTCCTTTCAGTTGAAAGTTTGGAGGATTTATATTTTGCAATCCCCTCACTCATCCCAGCATGAAGAATAATATAGACGGGAAAACATACCAGCGATCGCTCTTTACTCTGAATTTTGAAGGGGTATCAGTAATAGGGCGATCGTGAAAGCCAAAATGCAGTCTACCTGGAGGAATATCGATCTGAGTGGTTAAGCTTTTCCTCAGAAAGCGTAAACAAGAATCAGTACATAAGAAAAAATAGCTAAAAGCTGCTGATTTCAGATGTCCAGTTAGGACATCTAGTGAGGATAGGATTGATTGTCAAAATTCTGCCAAAACGATGGGCTTTAAAAAATTAAGGAGATCTGGATGACCAGTAGGACAGCAGTGATTTCTGAAGAAGGTATAGAGCTAGAGGTAAAAATTAGTGAAAATCTCTCTAAGAATTTTCCGCAAGGCAACCGATTTGGGATTTCTCAAAAATTTGTTCGCGATGGATTTATCAAACTAACGAACATGATGCCTCTGGAAATCCGCCAAGCGATGAAAGCAGAGGCAATTCGCCTGTTAGATCTTTACTCAGAACGTCGAGATTTAAAATTGGCAACCACAGGTAACACTCCGCGAAAAATGAGCGTGGTTCACAGTGAAGTTATTGCGGAAAATAGCGAGTTTATTAACAAAGTCTACCGTTCTGAATCCTTGGTCAGTTTGTTGGAATCAGTGGCAGGCGAAAAGTTACTCCCTTGTCCATCGAAAGATGAAGAATTTTTAATTGCTCGTCAAGAAAAGTGTGGCGATACTCATGGATGGCACTGGGGAGATTATCGTTACGCGCTGATTTGGGTGTTAGAAACGCCACCGATTGAGTATGGAGGAATGCTACAGTGCGTACCTCACACCAAATGGAATAAATCCGACCCCCAAATCCACTTTTATTTGTGCGAAAATTCGATTCAGACCTACGGGTTTACCAGTGGAGATATCTACTTCCTGAAAGCAGACACCACCCTTCATCGTACTGTTCCGCTCAATCGGGATGCAACACGGATTATGTTGAATATGACCTGGGGTTGTATGGACGATCTGAAAAAAGAACTCAAAGATGGCGATCGCTGGTGGTCAGAAGAAGAAGTACAAGCCGGATTGTACGACCCAAAAGCCTAGTTAAATACCCCAAAATTCCCTCGGATAAAAATAACACAGCTATCAAACTGAAAGGAGGTTAAACGTGACCCAGGTAACGCTGAAAAATTTCCAAGACGTAGAAGATACGACAGTTCGCCAGCGGGTGAAACTCGAAAATCAAGAAGTGCAAGCCTATCTTGATGGAAAACTGCAGTACATCCTCAACCACCGAGCCGTTGAGCATCCCTTGTTGAACTACTACCGCCAGAATGCCTTCACCAAGGAACAAGAAAAGAAATTTTACCTCGAATGTTTTTATTACTTCCAGTACGAACCGTTTTACATTACTGGAATTGCCATGAATACGCGAGATTATAATATCTTGCGAGAGATCGTTCTCAATGTGGCGGATGAAGTGGGTGGAGAAGTGCCGCACTCCGAGCTATTCCGACAGCAGATTAATGCCTTGGGGATTAGCAATGAAGAAATTGAAAGCTATCAGTGCTTGCCCACAACAACAGCAATGAATCAAGGAGCCAAGCAGCTTTATACCGAACCCCCCATTGAACGGAATTTGGGTGCATTGTTTGCCGATGAAACCATGTCTGCGGTGTTAGCCTCTCAATTCAATGATGGATTAGCAAATCAAGGCTACGATGAAAATGTTCGCAAGCATTGGTTGATGCACCTTGCAGTGGAAGTGGGACATAGCAACAATGCATTTAATGCGATCGCACCCTACGTTGTCGATCCCAAAGGGCGGGAACGCTTTGAAGAAGGCATCAATACTTACTTGCAACTGCTCGAAGAGTATTGGGATGGCGTTGATGCCATTGTCCGAGGCAAAGCTCCAGGCACCTAACGCTACAAAGTAGGCTTTAAAACCCTTTCTTGACTGCTAATCGATCGTTTAGCAGTCAGGACGATATACACCGTGTAATTTTATCTGTTCGCATAATTAATAATGACCCACGAAACCTTGCTCTATTCTGCTGAAGATTTTGAAAATAAAGCAGATACCGGCCTGATCATGTCCAGCTTGCAATGGCTGATCGATCACTATATAGCAAAAGAAAAGTACCGCCTGCAAATGGTTCGAGATTTACAACTCAAACCGGGAAATCTAGTATTAGACGTGGGTTCTGGTCCGGGTTTGTGGTCGGAAAAGTTAGCAGAAAAAGTAGCTCCGGATGGTCGGATCATCGGAATAGACTTTTCTCAAGATTTAATTGAATACGCCCGAGAAAACTTACAACAATCTCCCTATAAAGATTTCGTAGAATACCAGCGCGGAGATTTTTTCGACCTTCCTTTTGAACGCAATACATTTGATGTAGTGTTTTGCAGCAACTCTTTAATGTATTTAACGGATGAAGATAAAGAGAAAGTCATCAAAGAGAAACAGCGAGTGGCGAAAATCGGAGGAAAAGTAGCCTCCAAGGAATATGATGGAGAAACGATTATTGTTTATCCCATCCCACCTGAATTGTGGTTGAAGATGAAAAGTGCGGTGGCTCGGGTTTTATCTGAAACTGCATCATCGGACTACTATGATGAATATGTAGCTCGCAAAACCCACAAAATATTTTTAGATGTTGGGTTAACCCATATTGACAGCATTGCCTATCCGATTCAACTCTCTTACCCCTTGTCACCCAGTGCCAAACGCTATCTTACTCAAGAAAGTGAATGGCTGATTAAGACGGCATCTCCTTATTTAAGCGCCGCAGAAACAGAACAATTGATGTCGTACTTCAACCCCAATTCCCAGCACTATGTGTTAGATCGAGAAGACTTTTGGTATTTGGTGGTAGAAATTATGGCGCTCGGGATTAAGCAATAGAGAAAACTACGGTAAGATGAGGGATGCTGTTGAAATGACCGGAGTTATGGAACAAGAAAATCCCGCGAAAGTTCAAGAAAAACCCATTCCTGCGATCAATTCTTTTAACGAATGGGACCCTCTGGAAGAGGTGATTGTGGGTCGATTGGATGGTGCAGTCATCCCGCCTTGGCACGTAACCTTGAAGGCGAGTATGCCTCAGCGTTACTGGGATTTATTTCGCACCTATGGCGGACAACCCTTTCCCAAAGAGGAAATAGAAGCAGGGCAAAAAGAGCTAACCGAATTCATTCACATTTTGGAAGCCGAAGGGGTAACGGTTCGGCGTCCCGATGCGATAAATTACACTCAGCCTTATTCTACCCCAGATTGGCAAAGTGCGAGCGGATTGTATGGAGCGATGCCCCGGGATGTGATGATGATTATCGGGGATAAGATTATCGAAGCGGCAATGCCTTGGCGATCGCGATACTTTGAGATTCACGCCTATCGTTCCCTGATTAAAGAGTATTTTCATGCTGGAGCGCAATGGATTCCCGCTCCCAAACCGCAACTATCCGACGAACTCTATCACTACCAATATGAGGAAGCAGATAAAAATGAACCCTTTAACTCCTGTCTGAGTGAATTTGAACCCGTATTCGATGCTGCTGAATTCACCAAATGCGGTCGGGATATTTTCGTACAACAAAGTCAAGTCACAAATCAGTTTGGCATTGAATGGGTCAGGCGGTGTTTGGGCGATGAGTATAAAGTTCACGAACTGAAATTTAAAGACCAATCGGCAATGCACATTGATGCCACCTTTGTGCCGTTAGCTCCTGGAAAACTGTTGATTCATCCCGACAAAGTGGATAAAGTTCCGGCGATGTTTAAAAGTTGGGATGTGTTAAAAGCGCCTGAGTCTTGCATTCCCGACAGTCATCCCCTCTATATGTGTAGCAAGGGAGTCCGAGTCAACGTGCTGATGCTCGATGAAGAACGGGTGGTGGTTGAGAAGCAAGACGAACCGATGATTCGTGCCCTAAAAGATTTTGGGTTTAAGCCGATTCTGTGTAATTTTCGGCATTTTAATACCTTTGGTGGCTCTTTTCATTGTGCGACTTTAGATGTGCGTAGAAAAGGGACGCTGCAATCTTACTTTTAATTGACGGCTTTTAGAGCTAAACCCGCAGGTTTTAGGGTGTTCCAACAAATAAATCATCCCAATCCCGATGGTTAAGCATCTAACTATATTAGCCCGCGCAGGCGGGCTATAGCCCTTCGGGCATGGCTCCGCTAATGTCCGTGTAGCCCCACCCTTAAGGGTGCGGGTTTTTTGGGTATTTTATTTTTTGGAGTTCCCTTAGTTTTTACTTAATTTTTTTGAGGAAAAACTAAGACCTCTGGCAAGGGGGCAGTAGGATGGGCAAAAGCTCCAATTCAGCTATATAGCAGTCCTTGCGTGCTGTTGTGGAAGACGTCGGCGGCCCCCAACCGTCGGCGGACGGTGAACGGGAGAGGGGAGCCGAGCAATGTTACAAATCATTTAGGATTGCTATAGATCCTCATCTATAGCAGTCCTATATCAGTTGGGGAAGACCCTCTCTGATTTTACTTTTGCCAAAGATAATTGTCAAGATTATTTTTAATAATTTCCGCATAAACACCATATAATTAGGTTCAAGCCTTTAAATGGTGATTTCAGAACCCGCTCTTTTCAACAGATAGGCGTATTAGGCGAAAAGAAAGAATCTACCCCACTTAGCCCATGCAAATGGGACGAGTAGAACGGACAGAATTTGAAAGATTTTCCGCTCCTGAATAAGCTGATCATTTATTTTCGCCATCCTGCATTATCTGAACAAAAAAGAGCAGGTATGAGGGTTAAGTTTCGCTTAGGTAACGGGTAACGCGCCTTGGACAATTAAAACGGAGCAAGGTGCGTTATGGGTAATGTAGTTACTGACGCTGCCTAAAAAGAGTTCGGTCATGCCTTTGCGACCTCTGCGGCCTACTACAATTAAGTTAGCACCCCAGCTTTTGGCTAACTCACAAGCGAGGACACCGGGGTCTCCGACTCGATGATGGCAGATGGTGGGGATATTGCGGGCCATTGCCATTTCAGCATAGCCCTGGAGTATTTCTTTGGTTTTTCGGACTTGCGCTTCGAGTCGTTGCTGTTGAATTTCGGGGATTTCTCGTCCGATCGATGGACTTAATCCCATGCCGGTCCCCACCATCGGCGAGATCTCGGCGAGGGCTTCGACTTGAATGGCATGAAATAGCATCAGTTCGGCTTGTTCTTTTGCGGCTAAATCGATCACCTGATCAATGACAAAATCAGATTGGGCTGAACGATCAATTGCGACCAGAATTTTATGATAAGTCATGGGGAATTCTCCAAGTGTCGTTACTGGGGCGATCGCCCCAAGGAATCGGCCTCTTTTTCAAGGTAACCCGATGATGAGGTTCGGCGCATCTTCTCCCCGGGCGATTTGTTGTTTCTACCCTGATTGCTTTCCCCGTTGCTCAGCTTACCCCTATTATCCTCTCTGTATCACTTTTTAGGTATTTTGTCAAGTAAAAATGGGGAAGGCATTCCAGAATTGCGGGTATTGTTTCCTCGAATCATCGGGACAGGGGTGCTTCAAAAAACTTAACTAAAAATCGGGCAAATTGGGCTAAGTTATACACAAATCATACAGCCCGCAAACGCGATCGCAAACATCCGGATGATAAATTGAAACCTAAGTTCAGATTTCCCCCAATTCAAGCCAAATCTTAAAGATTTGTGATGGAGAGTAAAGATATGTTACCGGATCAGGTTTGCAACTCCGATACCCCTTCCTCCAAACTCCTCGTCGATTCTCAGTTGTTAGGCTTATGGTTTGCCAGCAGGAATCCGGGGAGTCGGGTGAGTCAAAAAGACGGATTGAAAACCCTGGACGGTCCGGTTCAAGACTCTAAACAAAGTCAGTTCCCCTCAAATTTCACCCTATTTGGGGCTTGGTTATTTTTATTCATAACCGTCGCTGCTATGTTAGCTCCTCTCTCTAATTTTTGGGGCCCAGATCCTTCCTCCCCCGAAATGGGACCCGAAGAAAGTTCATTCATACTTCCGGAATAAATGCCATTGACCGGCCATCACCAATCAATTAAAATCTGATATCCAAGGGATTTGATGAAAATAATGGCGGGGTTATTCGGATAATTTTTCTGAAGTTATTTTTTAGAAAAAAGCGATAATTTTAATTTAAAAGCCGATGGATTGGCGGGGATAAAGGACTGTTATAAATTTCCCAATCAGGGCAACTGGATGACGGTCAGAAGTTTAAGTAAAGAACCAGCCAGGGCTACCCACTGTATCGGTGAAATTGAATCTAATCGCCACAATTTGATACCTAGATTATTCCACCCTTTAAACCCAACTGGGTAGCCCAAAGCCTTGAAAAGTTTACCCTAGGCATAGGCACTTTGAGCCAGCAAGGCGATCGCCCACAGCAAGGGGCTGTTCATCTCCAGAACCCAAAGTCACTCCGAGTTTTGCTCGGGCAGCAATACAGAGCAGCAGTTGGCATCCAAAACATGGACTGAGGCAGAAACTCGGTTTCTGCCTCAATTGAGGTAATTTCATGCTTTGTCAAGCGGGAGTGTTTTATAGTTAGGAGGGTTTTTGACCCTAGGATCTCTTGCCGATGGCAAAATCAATAGATACACTGGCATTTGGAGCTGCCGCAGTTTCACGGTTTAAGGTACCAAGGGAGTTAAACAATAAATGCTCTGGAAGCTCAGGCTATTATATCAACAAGTGGGTTGGGATGGTGATTGTTCGATGCAGAAGAACATGATATTCAACGTTTTGCGATATGGGGTTTCAATTCCAGTATTTTTGGCGATCGCTAATTTTTCCGGGGGTCAAGCAATAGCAGCAGATTTTATGACCCTAGATTCCCAGGAAACAGCCAGGGCAAAAGCCATCAATAGTCGCGATCGATTCCAGATATTTGGAGATCAGGGAAAAGCCGCAGATCTGACAAACACTCCTGGAGAATTTGGAAATTTGGGGTGGCTAGAGGATGGGGAAACGAGTTGCGATCGCGAAGCGTCTCGGAAGGAGAATCGCCCCTGTGATGACAGTCTGGAGATCAATTTACAGAGCATTCTCTCCCCAGAGCAACCCCCTAGACTGAACCTTGGAATGCCAGAGGCGATCGCCCAAACCCCTCCCTCCCAGCCCCCGCAGCCTCCCACCCAAGAGCCATTACCCCCCCTACCCGAGGTAGAGCCGACCCCTCCAGAAGACCAGGAACCTCCCGTCTTGACCCCCCCAGAAGAACAACCCTCCCCCGATGAATCTCCCGAGGTAGAAATTCCCATTCGCCAAGTGAACGTGACGGGCTCTACCGTACTCACCGATACAGAAATTCAAACCCTTGTTGCCGAAGTTGAGGGACAAACCGTTTCCCTCGATCGCCTCCGACAACTCGCCGATCAAATCACTCAAATTTATCTCGATCGCGGTTATATCACCTCCCGCGCCTTACTCGGAGATCAAGTCATCGAGGATGGCATCGTTGAAATTCAAGTCATTGAAGGCACTTTAGCCACCATTGAAGTGGAAGGGAACAACCGCGTCAGAGAGTCCTATATCCGCTCTCGGATTGAACTGGGAGGGGGCGCGCCCTTGAACACCGCCCGCTTGGAAGATCAGTTGCGGTTACTGCGCCTCGACCCTTTATTTCAAAATATTGAAGCCAGTTTGCGTGCCGGAGACGAAATTGCTCAAAGTATTCTCACCGTGCGGGTGCAAGAAGCCAATCCCTTTGGGTTGAATTTAGGCGTAGATAATTTATCCCCTCCCAGTGTCGGTTCCGAACGCTTAGGAGGAACCGTGCGCTATCGCAACGTGACGGGATTTGGAGACGAAATCGCCGCCAGTTATTATTGGGGAACCGGAGACTCGCAAATTTACGACCTGAGTTATCGGATTCCGGTGAATGCCATGAATGGAACTTTGGGGTTTCGGGTGGCACCCAACCGAAATGGCATCGTTCAGGACGAGTTTAGAGAGTTGAATATTGAAGGGGAATCTGAACTGTATGAAGTGAGTTTTCGACAACCTTGGGTGCGATCGCCCAGGCAAGAATTTGCCACCTCTCTCGGGTTTACCTTCCAGGAAAGTCAAACCTTTGTCGCCGGTGAACCGTTTGGTTTTGGCAGCGGTCCTAGCGCCGATGGGATTACCCGGACGAGTACTTTCAAGATTGGCGCGGACTACCTGCGCCGGGATGTTCAGGGAGCCTGGTCCGTGCGATCGCTGGTGAACATTGGGACTGGTTTATTTGATGCCACTGACAATGACGACCCGATCCCCGATGGACAGTTTGTGAGTTGGATTTCTCAGGTGCAGCGAGTGCAACGGTTAGGTGGCTCACAATTGTTAATTGTCCAAGCGGATTTACAGTTAAGTCCTCATAGTTTGCTCTCGTCCCAGCAATTTGTGATTGGCGGAGGTCAATCCTTGCGGGGGTATCGTCAAAATGTGCGATCGGGGGATAACGGATTTCGCTTTTCCGTAGAGGACCGGATTGTTGTCCTCCGGGATACCTCCGGAATTCCGGTATTTCAATTCGCCCCATTTTTAGACGTAGGAACCGTTTGGAACCATGCCGATAATCCCAATGAATTACCGAGACAAACCTTTTTAGCTGGGATAGGGATGGGTATTCTTTGGCAAGTGTTTCCCGGTTTGAATGTGCGAGTTGATTATGGACGGCCTATTTTCCAAATCGATGATAAAGGGACGAATGCTCAAGATGAGGGATTTTATTTCACAGTGAATTATCAACTGTAATTCCCTCATTTTTCGGAATTAAATAGCCTAAGTTTGGCATGAATATTTGGGGTGTAATCTTGATGCCAAACTAGGTTTAAATTATTCAAAACTTCAAAGTAAAGCCAGTAACTATAGCAATTTTCACATTCATGAGGTACGTTTACTCGATCCCCCCTAGCCCCCCTTAACAAGGGGGGAACGTGGAAAGTCCCCCTTGTTAAGGGGGATTTAGGGGGATCGGTGAATGTACTTCACCAACAAGAGAAAGGCTATATTTTGTTGATTTATGATAATTATACCAAATCCGGTTGTCTCAAGTCGATATTCGGTTGTCTCAAGTCGGTTTTCGCTTTGACGCCGCACAGCAGGGGCTTCCGTCCCTGTAGCCCCACCGTTGACGGGTGTGGGTTTTTATAGACTAGCCCTGTCAAGGTGTATTCATCTGTAGGGGCGCAATGCTTGCGCCCCTACAAATACCTTCCTTTCAGCAACAACCGGCGGGGGTTAAAACGATTGGCGGCCTGTAGGGGCGCTTCGCGAAGCGCCCCTACGTCGGTTAAAACCGACTAAAAACACCACGGTATAAGACTTGCAGTCGTCTTTAGACGACTTTAGCTATTAGGCGGGGGTTTTAACCCCCGCCGGTTGTTGAGAATGGTGCAAGATCTTAGTTTTAACCGACTTTTGCTATAAGACAAGGAAATTGATGGACATCGAGCTAAATATCAGGATCTATCCCTAACTCTCGCAAGCGTTGAGCTAAGCGATCGGCCCGTTGAGCTTCCTGCGAGGCCCGTTGAGCTTCCTGCGAGGCCCGTTGATCCGCATCTTTAACCTTTTCTTCCGGTGTCAAATACCGTTTTCCCTCTGCATCATACCAATACAGCCATTCTCTCGTTACCCCAGAATAATTTCCCCTCTCACAACCCATTCCTAAACCGATTTCCGGCATCCAAATTGGATTCCCTGACTGTAATTCATACTTGCCATCGACTAACTTATGAACTTCCAAATGTGGTTTCCGGCGACGACGGGAGGAATAAATGACGTAATAAAGTATGCCCAACTCTTGATAGTCGGCTAATTTTTGGCTGTATTCCTTCCGATAGGTTGGGGAAACGACTTCTAGCACCAAAGTTGGTACAACATTTTCATCCCACAACACATAGCTGGGACGTAATTCTTCATCATAAAACCGTTCCACACCTAAACTTAAAAAAGCATCGGGCACGATCGCCGGTTGGTCTGGGTCATAATAAATACCCATATCGATGCCAAAAAACCAATCCATGCGCTCTGCCCAAAGAATGAGCAAAATTGCCTTTAACAACCCTGGTATTAATTCTTGCAGTTCGTTATCCACAGGTGTTTCATCAGAGTCAGGTAGTTCTTCGGCAGAGGGCAAGTATCTCGGTAGCTGGCGTTTTAACATAGCAGCTTTCCCCTAAAACTCACTCAGATTACAGGTCTTAATTTTATCAAATTTTTGGGTTAAATTGTAGGGGCAATTTATGAATTGCCCGAAAATTCTTTTTTATCCTATCCTAGGGCAAATTACTGATTATGGGTTACTGATTGCCTATTTGTTATTCTCTAAAAACCCGGTTTTTGCAACCCGCCCCCAGGGGCGATCGGCCTTTGCCCTCAAAGAAACCCTAATGAGAATTGTAGGCATTGCCCGCCACTGCAAATTCTCGGTTTTGATTGTCACCTTTTTCCCCCGTCCCCCGTCCTCAATGTTGATGAAAAACAGATCCTACGGGTGATTAACATTTATAGACGATCGCGGCGATACAGATATCGACATTGATGGCAGCGACACCAGCGATATTCCCGATGAAAAATTAGAAAAACTCGACTATAGTAATCTTAAATGATTTATACTTCACCCCCGTCCCCTCTCCCAAAGCGGGAGAGGGGAGAATACAGATGTCACAAATCATTTAGGACTGCTATATTTGCCCCATTTTTTTTATGGAAATCCCTAACAACCGACGGGGACCCTAGGGCGTCGGTACAGTATTAAATAGGCTAGGACAAGAAACCCGGTTTCTTACCCAAAATGTAGATGATTAGCAACAGATTAGGACAGAAACCGGGTTTCTAACCTTTATGGGAACTCCAAAAAATAAAATCTCCAAAACGTTCGTTCGTAGTGAATGCTCAACGAAGTCAATGTAGGGGCGCAATGCTTGCGCCCCTGGGGCGCAAGCATTGCG
>NZ_JAMXOT010000091.1 GCF_024220515.1 Oscillatoria sp. HE19RPO | reverse complement strand
AAAAAAAGCGAAATGCTGATGTTACAAGGCTTGTAGAAGTCTTGCCCGGACACAAAAGACAGGAAAAAGAGGTAAAATTGGAAATTATTGTGCATTATTCAAGGAAAAATGTATCAAAAATCATAAAATGCCTTGGGGCCAGAAGAATCCTTTGAACTACCCTTTCAGGGCCAGCTGTGTGAAGAAAATCGGTGGATAGTTCTATCCAAGCTAATTCCGGGAGTCTGAATTTGAGTCAGAATATGCCCAAAATTTTTCTGCAAGTATTGGGGGCACCAGCCAAATCTTTTCGGATAGCAATGAGCGCTTTAATCATCAAAGAAAAATTGGGTATTAGTACAGCAGTTGAACAAATCCAAGAAAATCCGTATTGAACGGCAGTTTGGTCGCATCTGTCAAGAACGTTGGGGACGGCGAACCTTAGATTTAGATATTCTTTTATTTGGGGATTTAATTCTGGAAACATCGGAATGGCAAATCCCGCACCCGCGCATGAAAGAACGGGCGTTTGTTTGAGTACCCTTGGCAGAAATTGCTCCGAATTGGATCGACCCTGTTTCGGGAGAGGCGATCGCTCAACTGCTTGAAAAAGTCGATCGCTCTGGCGTGAGCTTACCCATGAAGTAAACTACAGTTCTCGTTGCAAATCCTCGTCCAAGCTTCGCGCTGCAATGGCACCGGCAGCGACGGCTGTTGCTACGCAAGGGTCGCGAGGATTTGTCACGTCTCCCGCCGCGTAAACCTTCGGAATTGAGGTACGCAGAAATTCATCGGTTTTGATATATCCCTGGGGATTGAGTTCGAGACAACCCACGCCGCCTTTCTCGAACAGTTGAACGATCTCCTCTGCATTGGGTGTAAACCCCAGACGAAAGCACAGAGAGTCAACCCGTAGTTCTTGTTCCGAGTTATTTCCGGCTTGAAAAGCCATATCAATGCGATCGCCGCACAGTTCAAAGCGATGAATGTTGGCCGGTTTGTGCAGGGTAATTTTACCCGCCTTTATATATTCAAAAACCTGTTGTTGATAGCTCCCGAATGCTCGGATTTCAGAGCGGACGAATAGGTGAACCTGTTTCGCAGTATCTGCCAGCATTGTGGCGAGCGAGAGTCCGTTATCGCCCCCACCCACAATCGCGACAACTTGTCCGTGAGTTATCGGAATTATCCCCGGATTAAAATACACCGATTTTGATAAAGTCAGCCGATCGCTTCCGGGAATTTCTGCGATCGCTTCTTCTCTTTTAAATCGTTGACCTGTGGCAATCACTATCCCTTGTACTGTAATTTCATGCTTTCCCGTGCGAAGCTTAAAATCCCCGTTCCGGGTAATGGTTTGCACGCGATCGCCTAACAGAGTCGGGATCGATTCCACCTCAATATGGCGGCAAAAGTCACCCGCCATCTCCTTTCCTGTCTTGCCATACATTCCCAAATACCATGTATTGTGAAAAGGATTAATATTTTGCGAGCCTCCTAGACGATCGCGTTTGTCGATGAGAATCGGGTAAAAACCGAGATGTTTCAACCAGAGCGCGCAAGACATACCCGCCGCTCCGCCTCCGATAATCGCGATCGCTCTTTTCATCTCTATCCTCGTCAATTCCAGATTGGTTGGTTTCTGCTGTTGCGATGAACCCCTTTTAGAGCGAACAATTTTAGATGAGACTCATAATTTCTAACATCGCTTTAATTTTAGCCACTTCATGGGTTCTGAGCATATCGGTTTTTCCTAATGCGGCAAATACGCCAGCAAAAACTTGAGCCGTTCTGACTTCCTCTCCAAACACTTCCAAGGCTTCGGGAATGTGATTGAAAACGGGAAACCCTAACTTTCTCAGTCGAAAAGCATTTAACATCATGCCGATTTGATATTTCATCCGACTGGCTACATATTTGTATTGATAGTAGAAATTGCTGTAACCCAAACCCACTGCCGGATCGACAAAAATTTTCTTGACGCCAACTTTAGTCGCTTTTTCTATTTCTTTGCCAAAATAATCATATAAAACATCGATTGGATCCTCAGCTAAATTAAAGTCGAATTCACCTAAATCTCTCGGGTGTTTTCCTTGGAGATAGCAGATAACGATCGCTGCATCAAAATCAGCCACGACTCGATACATTTCTTCGCTGTTTTCGATGCCAATAAAGTTAATGACATTGGCACCGCATTTCAAACATTCTTTAGCAACTTCAGGATAATAAGTTTCAACTGAAGTCAAAATACCTTCTTGATGGAACGTTTCCAGCAGAGGCAACAACTGACTTGTTTGTTTCAACTCATCCACTCTCTGGGTATTTTTTGAACTCGCTTCCGTACCAATATCGATGATGTCAGCACCTTGAGCCGTTAACACCTTACCTCGACGCACTGCTTGTTCTGTGGTATAACAAATTGAATGATTCCACCAAGAATCCACAGAAAGATTAATCACTCCTAAAATACTGGGTTGAGAATTAAAGTTAAAATGTTTATTTCCAATGGTGAACTCTTCTACCTGAACATCATAATCCTCCTGATGTTTCTCATATACTTCATAAAGATCTTTGAGTGTCAGCATTTTGAACCTCCTGAAATCGATAATAGTAAGTTTACATGAAAAAATGTTACAATTGCAAGACGAATTTAGCAAAATGTAGGGGAAGCGATCGCAGCCCGGTTATAACATCCAGCCCCCAGCTACTTCCAAAATTTGGCCGGTAATGTAATCCGATGCTGGACTGATAAAGAACCCCACTGCATTGCAGATTTCTTGCAAAGTTGCCGCTCGCTGAGCGGGCAGTAGGGGGATAGTTTCCTCTAAACCTATCGAATTTTCTACCACGCCTGGAGACACGACATTGACGGTGATGTTGTCGCCAATCAACTCTTTTCCCAAAGATTTACTATAAAGAATAATCCCCATTTTAGCAATTCTATAGGCGGTTTCTTGATTCCCGGCGATCGAATGTTGGGCAGCCGCATAGGCAAAATTCACGATTCTTCCCCAACCGGCTGCTTTGAGGTAAGGAATTGCGCTTTGAGTGACATAGAAGGTGGCATTGAGGTTGGAATCTAGCATTTCATGCCACTCCTGCAAGGAAGTTTGGGCGATCGGTTTTTCCACATAGTTGCCCACATTATTAACAACCATTGATAAGCCACCAAGTTGTTCTCCTGCCTTTTCCACGAGCGATCGAGCCGCTTCTGGGTTGGTAATATCGGCTTGTAGGGCAATGGATTTGACTCCAAAGGTTGCGGCTTGTTGAGCGGCTTGTGTTGCTAAGTCAGCGCTTTTATTGTAATGAAATGCGATATCAAATCCTTGGGTGGCTAGATTCAGAGCGATCGCTCTGCCTATTCCTCTTGCCGAGCCGGTGACAAGCGCTTTTTTCAGCATGGTTCTTGATGGTTGCTTTGTACAGAATTGATTTCCCTGTGGAGATAGTCTTCAATCAACACCCGAGTATAGGTATTTAGGGGATATGAAAGGGCTTCTTCGGGAGTCACCCATGCCCATTCTTCAATTTCCTCGTTGGGCGCGATCGCCTCGCTTTCTGACACTGCATAATAATTTACCATGATAAAATGGGCTTCATACAAAAACTGTGGATCTTTCACGGCTTCTTGTAATAAGGCAAAGCGGATTTCACTCAACTCTAAACCCACTTCTTCTTGAAACTCTCTGAGCAATGCCGATTCTAAGCTTTCACCCCATTCTACTTTACCGCCCGGTACGCCCCACCTGCCCGTCCATTTAGTCGTTTTCACAATCAAAACTTGTCTCTTCCGGTTAGCAACCAATGCGCCTACAGTAGGCAAGGGAAATTGTTTTTGAACGGTTAAAGGGACGATGGGGGTTTGATTTTGCATTGTTTTTCATGAAAGTGCTTGGTCGGCAATTAGATTAGGGTATTTGGGATTTGTCAGTCAACCAGAGTATCGCGAATGGGCGGGCAGAGATCCACTGTACTGCCGCTCTCCAAGGGGCTATATCTGTAGCTGTTGCGCGAGGCTGATGGGGTTATGGTAAACTACATCTGCACTCTTGCGATCGCCAACCGGAGATTTCCAATGGGGAAAATGGAAGATTGGCTTCGGCTGGCTCCCTAGGACCGAGAGGAATCCCCTCTCAATACTGACAGTTCGATGTCGAGGGAGGAGATTCACCAGATGCGATCGCGCAAATTCGCGAGTTGGGGAGCTAGGTTATGTCGTAGGGCGATGAAAACTAGACAGAAAATTGGGGGAAAAGTAGAAAAAACTTTATCCCTCGGCCAATGCATCGAGTTCGGCATCATTTCCAGGTTTAGCTACCGCAGATTGATACCCTAAAAACGGTAAAGGTGATGAAAAAGTAAGTTTTTATCTTAATTCTCAAAACGAATACTGGAGACCAGATGAATAAAATGAACAGGGTCTGCTTCATTGGGACGGGTGCAATGGGTCGCCCGATGATTTTTAAATTGCTAGAAAAAGGCTACTCCGTTAACGTTTACGACAAATACAAACAAGCAGCAGAAACAGTAGTCGCGGCAGGAGCCAGATGGGTCGATACTCCCAAAGAAGCGACTAGAAACTGCGACGTTGTCATTACTTGTTTGCCCTTGCCTCATCATGTGTTAGAAAATATGTTAGGCGAAAATGGTGCAATTGAAGGAATGCAGGCGGGTACTACATGGATTGACACATCAACTACCGATTATCACAATACCAAACATATTGCCGATGTAGCCGCAGAACGAGGAATTTATAGTTTGGAAGCCCCCCTGAGCAATTTGTCGCACATGGGAGTGGATTTTGGGAATGTCAGTTTTTACGTCAGTGGCGATCGCAGAGGTTACGATTTAAGCAAAGATGTTTTGGAGGCGATGGGGCAAATCTCATTTTTTGTTGATGAAAATATCGGCAAAGCCCAGACCGTAAAGTTGCTAACGAATTCGCTATTTTATGCAGCAGCAATCGTGCTGTCCGAAGTTTTTATTATCGCTCAAGCTCATGGCATTGGCTTAAAATGGATGTGGGAATTTATCCTGGCCTCAAAAGGATATAGTTGTGTAGCCGAGCAATTTTCACCTTTTATATTTGATGGGAGCTATGACAGGTCTTGTACGTTAGAAATTACCGTCAAGGATACGGACTTAACGGTAAAGTTAGCAGATGAACTGAATGTGGCAATACCGATTGGTAGAATCGTAGAAGAACGGTATCGTCAAGCCGGTCAACAATACGATTCCCAAGTCGGTCACATGACGATAAGTAAATTGGTTGAAGAAGAAAACAATCTAGAATTGAGGATACCGGGCTATACCGCTCCGTCTCGATATGGAGCAAACCCCAATTACGTCCGTTCAGATGTTTTAGTAACAGATAAATATGGACGAGTCAAACCGTTTCCCTATCAACTGCATTATGAAAAACCCCCTATAGTGAATATAGATACGGGTTCGGTCGAACTTGCAGAATTACTTACAGAGTTGATGGCTTATGTCAATTATGTCGTCCTACAAGAAGCATATAAACTCGGCAAAAATATGGGATTGAGTTTAGATCTTGTCACTGAGACAATCCGATGGAGTTGTGGTAAAAGTTGGGTTTTCGATAATCACCAAAGCTATCAACCCAATCCCGGCATTATTTGTCAAGTTAAGCAGATGAATTTGGACATAAATCTGAAAATACCCAGCTTAATGAAAATGATGGCGGTACTGGAAGCATCGGCCCAGCAGGAGGTGGCTTAAATACAGAGACAAGTGTAATTCTAAGAAGGCTGTTTAGGCTGGGTGGGCGCTTGGTGTCGCGATCGGTGACTAGCACTTGGCTTTTTTAGAGTTTTTTTAGAGAATTCAGCGTGGGAAAGTAAACAGACAATCAACTAAAAGTAGTGGAGACTGAAAGAACATCATAATGAAAAATAAAGCGATAGAAATTGAAAGAATTGAAAGTTTTGATGCGATAAAAGAAGCTCACGCTCTGTCCGGCATTCCCGGAAAAATACGGGGTTACTACAATAAATGGGCTCCCACTTACAACCGGGATGTGTTTAATGAAAAATATTTAGGCCCGGAATACATTGTCGATTATTTTGCAAGACTGGAAAGTCACAATGGAATACAAGTGGTAGATTCCAGCGATCGCCACATCGAAATCCTGGATGCAGGGTGCGGTACGGGTTTAGTGGGTGTGGCACTCCATCGGAAAGGTTATCACAACATTGATGGGTTTGACTTGTCTCCCAGAATGATACAGAAAGCCGAAAAAACAGGTGTTTACCGATCGCTCAATAGTAGCATCGATATGACCCGCAAAAATAAAGCGTACAAGGACAATCAGTACGATGCGACAATTTGTTGCGGTGTATTCACCCTGGGTCATGTGCCCCCCACTGCCCTTTTAGAACTCATCCGAGTGACTAAACCGGGTGGCTGGGTTGTCGTCAGTACCCGCAAAAGTTATTACGAAAGTAGCGATTTTCAAAAAGTTTGTGACGGCTTGCAGGAAGAAGGGAAAGTCAAGCTCCTCAGCTACGAGATGAATAGTCCTTATATCATAGAAGAAGGCGCTCATTATTGGGGTTTTGTCGTTTGTTAATCCACAGGTAAGCTGTAATGGACGTTGGGGTAATGGAGAAAGTCGCACGCGCTATACCATATTTATTTGACCCCGAAAATTGCGTAATTTAACAAATGAATCCACTAATTTATGAAGACTCTACCCATAATTTCTCTGTCAGATTTAGCTCAACCGAGCGAGCGCGAAGTTAAGAAACTATACGACGCCTGTTACGAACATGGTTTTTTTTATCTCATTAATCACGGAGTTCCCCCAGCCGTCGTCAATCAGACCATTTCTGCCTCAAGAATTTTTTTTGAACTCCCGGAAGAAATCAAACTCAACTACCGCCAAGAACTCCAAAAAGTTTATCCAAAAAATTCCAGAGGTTACGTCCCGTTATATGGAGAATTTCTGCATCAAGAAGTCGGTTTCGATCCTAAAGAAGTTTTTGACTTCGGTATAGAAAAAGAACTTTGCGATCGACCGTTTACCGGGCCAACCCTCGTGCCTGATGAGGGCATAGCTCCTGGGTTTGCCAGCGCTCACTATCGCCTACAGAATGAAATTATGACAAAAGTTGTCCCTAAATTACTCAAAGGGTTGGCTTTGGCTTTAGGATTACAACCGAACTGGTTCGAGAAATATTTTACGGATCCGGTATTAATTCATCGCACGATTTATTATCCCGCTGGGTTTGGGAGAGCCGGAAAACATACGGATAACGGAATTTTTACTGTTTTGATCCAAGAATACTTTCCCGAACCTTCTTTGAAAGTTCATGCTAAACAAGAATGGATAGATGCAGCCTGTATGAAAAATGCGTTGGTCATTAATTTGGGGGATATGTTACAACTATGGACGAATGGCTTATTTGTCAGTACGCCCCATGAAGTGATTCACACTCACTCCAGGTCTAGTCGCATATCAATTCCCTTCTTTGTGTATCCAAATATTGAGACTATCATCGAACCATTGGGCACAAAGGAAAAAATTAGTTCTCAAGAAGTGATGTTGAAAAATTTTGCATCAATTTGGGAAACCTATGAAGGAGCGGGAAGGGCTAAGGAATTAAAATAATTATTGCGTTCATATAAGTTAAAATTTTGGAAACCAGGTTGTCTTCTACTAAAATAGCACTTGTTGCAGCATCAGGAAGTCAAAACCGGAGAACTGGTCTAGAGAAATCCCTAAGCTTTAGTCATACTAGAGATCCTAAAGCTGTATGCGTTTTTTACGTCAAGGGCTTAAACCCGATCGCTTTCCCGGGGGGCGATTGTCCGTGAGGATTGCGGATTGCTAGATCTGAAAATTTGCATCAGTCCTATAAGCGATAAACCTACACCGGATTGGAGGAAAACTTGTCATGCTAACGAGTACAATGACGGCGATCGGCCTTGGCAGTAATTTGGGTGACTCCAGATCTACCTTAGAATCTGCCCTGGCAATTCTCGATCGCACTCCGGGAATTGAGTTAAAAAAGCGATCAATTTGGTACAAAACTGCACCCATAGGCCCGTCACAACCCGATTACTTCAACGGCTGCGCTCTGTTAGAAGTACAGCTCAATCCTCAAGAACTACTTAAGGTTCTGCTCAACATTGAACGGCAGTTTGGTCGCATCCGTCAAGAACGTTGGGGACCGCGAACCTTAGATTTAGATATTCTTTTATTTGGGGATTTAATTCTGGAAACATCCGAATTGCAACTCCCACACCCGCGCATGAGAGAACGGGCGTTTGTTTTAGTACCCTTGGCAGAAATTGTTCCGAACTGGATCGACCCTGTTTCGGGAGAGGCGATCGCTCAACTGCTTGAAAAAGTAGATCGCTCTGGCGTCAGCTTACCCCTGAAATTAAGCTAGAAATTCTACTTTTATGACGGGAAGTGGGGAAATTTTTAAAATCCGGCTATGAAACCGTGATAAAATTCAGGATAAAATGGACAAATCTGTGGAAAAAATGGACGCGCTCGAAATAACGGGGCTGCGGTATTACGGCTATACGGGGTATTTTGCTGAGGAGCGGTTTCTCGGCCAATGGTTTGACGTAGATTTGACCCTGTGGGTAGATTTATTGGCGGTGGGAAAGAGCGATCTGCTGGAAGAGACTTTGGATTATCGGCAAGTGGTCGAGCGGGTGCAAAATTGCATCGAAACGTCTAAAGTAAATACAATCGAATATCTGGCAACGCAGATTGGCCGTTCGGTTCTCGAATGCGATCGCGTCAGCAAAATTCGCGTTCGCCTCACCAAAGTTTCACCACCCATTCCCAATTTTCCCGGTCAAATTGCCGTGGAAATTATCCGCTCGAAGGAAGAGTCGTTTTAAAGGAGCAACATTATAGATAGGGCTTGCTGAAAAAAAGCAACAAGCTTACTGTACAAGGCTTGTAGAAGTCTTGCCCGGACACAAAATACAGGAAAAAGCGGTAAAATTGGAAAGTGTTGTGCATCGGTGAAGGGAAAATGTATCGAAAATCACAAAACCCTCTGGGACCAGAAGAAGCCTTTGAACTTCCCTCATTAGGGCAGCGGTGTGAAGAAAATCGGTGGATTGTTCTGTCGAAGCTAATTCCGTGGTCCTTCTTTGAGGCAGAATATGCCCAGAATTTCTCAGAAGACATGGGAGCGCCAGCCAAATCTTTTAGGATAGCCCTGGCCGCTTTAATCATCAAATAAAAATTGAAGCTCATTACAGCAGTTAAACAAATCCAATAAAATCCTTATTTACAGTATTTTATTGGACGAAATAGTTATCAAGATGAAGCACCTTTTGACCCTTCAATGATGGTTCATTTTTGTCAAAAAATTAGTCCGGATCTGCTTCAAAAAATTAATTTCAAAATTGTTCAACAAAGCCTAGAATTTAATCCGGAAAACCCCAGCACAAAAAAGTTAGAAGAAGCCTAAAAACCACAAGGAAATAGAGGCGGGCTATTAATGGATGTAACGGTTGCCCCAGGGGATATCAAATACCCCACGGATGTGAACCTATTAAATAAGCGCGAGAAAAACTACCGAAAGCATCATAGACCTCTTATATAAATCCTTGAAGGATAACCTAGACAAAAAACAGAGAAATTACAGAAAAAAGGCCAGAAAAGATTATTTAAAATTTTCTAAAAATAGGAAACTCTCGGGAAAACGAAGGAGAGAAGCCGTTAAAAAAAACTGCAATATATCAAACTAAATTTGGCGCATATTGACAAGTTAATCGTTCAAAATGCCAGTCTAAAACTCTTAAGCAGAAGGCAATACAGGAATTTATTAGTCTCAGTCGGAATTTATCGTCAACAGGATTTGATGTGGTCAAATAATCAAAAAAGAATCGACCATCGGATTGTCAGTTTAACACAACCTCATGTCCGTCCAATCGTCCGAGGTAAATCAGGAAGTCCTACGGAATTCGGAGCCAAATTATCAGTCAGTTGTGTAGAAGGATATTTATTCCTCGAAAAATAATAGACCTCTTGCAAAATAACGGATTGATCCCCCCAACCCCCCTGATTATCCCCCTCCCGTCCCCCTTCCCAAGGGGGAGGCCAGCGGAATAAATGTTTAGTTCCACCGGGGGCTTTTTAGAATTTTGCAAGAGGTCTAATACCAAATCCGGTTGGTAAAAGTCGGTTTTCGCTTTGAGCCCGCGCAGGCGGGCTTTGTCCGTATGGCCCCAGGCTTCAGCCTGTGGGTTTTGATAGACCGATTCCAACCGGATTCCGTATAAGAAGGGAAAAGTATAATGAAAGTGGAGATTTTATTAGTCAAGTAGAGGCGTACAAAGAATTGACGGGAGTTTACCCGGAATCGGTTCACGCTGATAAAATTTATCGCACCTGAGTCAATCGAGCTTGGTGTAAAGAAAGAGGAATTAGGCGAGCGTGGTCCTCCATTAGGGAGACCGCGAACCCAAGTCAGCCTTCAAGCTAAAAAACTTTTCCCAAGAAGACGAGCGCATTCGCAACGAAATTGAAGGGAAATTTGGACAAAGCTATGTTTATTGGTGCAGGAAGATGGGCCTCTTGTTCATTTACCCCCCTGCTTTTTATAACTTTTTCAGCAAACCCTACTTAATCATATTTCCCAACCGAACCCAATCTCTGTAGGGGCGATTCTCGAATCGCCCGACAGTTCTAGAAGCAATCCGTCCGTGCTATTTTCCAACAATTATCACTTATTTATTGCATTAAATCGAGCTAAAATTTCTCAGTAACCTGAGTAGAAATGCTAGAAACTTTCATCTTCCAACTGGAATTATTCTTGAACAAAACTTCAAAAAAAGCTATAATATTGAATTTGGCAGTCAAAGGCGCGATCGCGTCGGAGACCTGACCCGTCGTGTAGCCTCAAAAAAGGGTAAAGTCAGCCGTGGTAGTACAAGCGTCCAACAACAGAACCTACGAAGCCAAAACTCAAGAAATTGCCAAGCAACTCCTGGCGGCAACCCAGGAAAAGCGCTCATTTTTCGCCCAATTGCAAGACCAAATGCGCTGGGATGATAAAATACTCGATTGGGCGATGAGCAACCCCGGTCTACGGGTCCAGCTATTTCGCTTTATTGACTGTCTCCCCGCCTTACGAAGCAAACCCGAAATTGCCCGTCACTTACAAGAATATTTAACCGTCGAGGAAGTCGAACTCCCTGACAGCCTCAAAAAACTAATTGGGTTTAGTGGAGGCGACTCAGTTCCGGGTCAAATTGCCGCCACCACCGTATCCACTGCCGTAGAAACCCTGGCACAAAAATACATTTCCGGGGAAAACATTAAGCAAGCCCTGAAAACCATTGAACGTCTTCGCAAAGACAAAATGTCCTTTACAATGGACTTGCTTGGGGAAGCAGTGATTACCGAAGCTGAGGCGCAATCTTATCTGGAACGCTACCTAGATTTGATGACGCAACTCACCGATGTTGCTAAAAAATGGTCTAAAGTTCCTCAAATTGATGAAGCCGATGGGGAAACTATTCCCCAAGTGCAGGTTTCTGTCAAATTAACAGCATTTTATTCCCAATTTGACCCGATTGATGCGGAGGGCAGTGAAGCGCGGGTTATCGATCGCATTCGTACCCTCCTGCGTCACGCCCAAGCAGTGGGTGCAGCGGTCCATTTTGATATGGAACAGTATCATTATAAAGACCTCACCCTGTCCATTCTTAAGCGATTGCTGATGGAAGAAGAATTCCGCAGTCGCACAGATATTGGAGTCACTTTGCAAGCCTATTTACGCGATAGCAAACAAGATTTGCAAGGATTGATTGACTGGGCCAAAGAACGGGGAAATCCAGTAACGGTGCGTCTGGTGAAAGGGGCATATTGGGACCAGGAAACCATTAAAGCCATTCAAAAACATTGGCCGCAGCCTGTTTATAACGACAAAGCAGCAACCGATGTTAACTTTGAAGAAATGACCGAGTTGCTGCTAGAAAATCATGAATATTTGTATGCCGCAATCGGGTCTCATAATGTCCGATCGCAAGCCCATGCGATCGCCATTGCCCAAACCCTGAATATCCCGCGCCGTCGCTTTGAAATGCAAGTGCTTTACGGCATGGGAGATAAACTCGCTAAAGCCTTGGTACAACAAGGATATCGGGTGCGCGTTTATTGTCCTTATGGGGATTTACTCCCGGGGATGGCGTATCTAATTCGCCGCTTGTTGGAAAATACCGCCAATAGTTCATTTGTGCGGCAAAGTCAGGAAGATCGCCCGATTGAAAGTTTAATTGGTCCCCCGCAACCGGATGGGGATGAGACGATCGCCATTCATAACAAAGCCTTACCCAATGCTGCACCCGATCGCGATTATGCCAAGATTAAAGAACGGGAAGAAGCAGCAGCCGCATTAGCCTCAGTTCGTCAACAATTGGGTAAAATTTATTTGCCGTTAATTAATGGCGATCGCGTTAATGCACCGAATACCGTAAACTCCGTTAATCCCTCCAATCCCAGCGAAGTGATTGGCACAATTGGGTTAATGTCTGTGGAACAAGCGGATCAGGCGATCGCCGCTGCAAAAGCCGCCTTAACCCAATGGCGAACCACCCCCGCAGGCGATCGGGCGAACTTGCTTCGCAAAGCCGGAGATTTAATGGAACAACGCCGCCATGAATTATCCGCTTGGATGGTATTAGAAGTCGGCAAACCCTTACGGGAATGTGATGCCGAAATCTCCGAGGGAATTGATTTTTGTCGCTATTATGCCTCGGAAATGGAACGACTCAATAGCGGCGTGAATTACGATGTCGCCGGAGAAACCAACCGCTATCATTATCAACCTCGGGGAATTACCGTTGTCATTTCTCCCTGGAATTTCCCCTTTGCCATTCCCGTTGGGATGACAGTTGCTTCCCTAGTGGCGGGAAATTGCACCTTGTTAAAACCGGCGGAAGTTTCATCGGTAATTGCTGCTAAATTTGCAGAGATTTTAGTCGAAGCGGGAATTCCCTCGGGAGTCTTTCAATATGTCCCTTGTAAAGGTTCAAGCGTAGGTTCTCATCTGGTGAAACATCCTGATGTGAATACCATTGTGTTTACCGGGTCCCAAGAAGTCGGCTGTCAAATTTATGCAGAAGCGGCGATTTTGCAACCGGGACAAAAACACCTGAAAAAGGTGATTGCCGAAATGGGTGGCAAAAATGCGGTGATTGTGGATGAAAGTGCGGACCTCGATCCAGCAGTGGCGGGGGTAGTGCAATCGGCGTTTGGATATAGTGGACAGAAATGTTCGGCTTGTTCGCGGGTGATTGTGTTAGAACCTGTGTATGAAACTTTTGTGAATCGGTTAGTTGCAGCCACGCGATCGCTGAATGTGGGAGTGGCAGAGGAACCGAGTACCCAAGTGGGACCCGTGATTGATGCCAATGCGCGCGATCGCATTCAAGGCTATGTTGCTAAAGGGAAAGCAGAGGCGGAATTAGTCCTAGAAATGGAAGTTCCAGAAACCGGCTATTTTATTGGACCCACGATTTTTAGTCATGTGAAACCCGATGCGGCGATCGCCCAAGAAGAGATTTTTGGTCCCGTATTATCGGTGATTCGGGCTAAAGATTTCGATGAAGCGTTAGCCATTGCCAATGGGACGAATTTTGCCCTCACTGGCGGGTTATATTCGCGCACCCCTTCTCATATTGATCGCGCCTACGCTGAGTTTGAGGTGGGGAATCTCTATATTAATCGAGGGATTACCGGGGCGATCGTCGCGCGGCAACCCTTTGGTGGATTTAAACTGTCTGGAGTGGGTTCTAAAGCAGGGGGACCGGATTACCTCTTGCAATTTTTAGAACCCCGTCATGTGAGTGAAAACGTCCAGCGGCAAGGATTCGCGCCGATTGAGGGCGTAGATTAACCGGGTTTGTAATGGGTCATTGGTCATTGGTCATTGGTCATTGGTCATTGGTCAATAGTCATTGGTCATTGGTCATTGGTCATTGGTCATTGGTCATTGGTCAATAATCCAAAGGACAAATGACCAAGGACAAATGACCCGATGTCATTGGTCATTGGTCATTGGTCAATAGTCATTAATCCAAACAACAAATGACCAAGGACAAATGACCCGATGTCATTGGTCATTGGTCATTGGTCAATAGTCATTAATCCAAACAACAAATGACCAAGGACCAAGGACAAATGACAAATGACAACTATCCGCTTTGTTGACTTATTTGCGGGTATTGGTGGCATGAGGTTAGGCTTTGAGAAAGCAGCCGAAAAACTTGCTTTCAAAACTCACTGTGTTTTGAGTTGCGAAATTAAGGCAGATTCTAGTTGGGTTTATCAACAAAATTTCGGTGAGTCTCCCCAAGGTGATATCCGGATTCTGGAAAAGCTGCCGCCTCATGATGTTTTATTAGCGGGGTTTCCCTGTCAGTCGTTTTCCGCTGCGGGAAAAAAGGCCGGATTTGGGGATACGAGAGGAACCCTATTTTTTGAGATTACTCGGTTAATGGATACCTATCAACCTCAAGCGTTTTTGTTTGAAAATGTGCGGGGGTTGTTAACCAATGATGGGGGAAATACCATTAAAATAATTCAACATGAGTTGGAAGCTCGAGGCTATAGTTTTGATGTTTTTGTGCTAAATAGTGCTAATTTTGATTTACCCCAAAATCGTTTGCGGGTTTATCTCGTGGGATTGTTAAATGCTGTTCCTAACTATCGGTTAGTTTCTGACCCCGGTCCGAAAGATTCTCATTCGTATCACCGCCAACAATTTTCTTTAGGGAATTCGGCTACGAACTCGGTAACTGTGGCGGATATTTTAGAAGATAATCCGCCGTCGCATTATGATTGTTCAGGGGAATTTGTTAGGGCTTTAGAGAAGCGATTAGATGGAGATTTGAATCGGTTGCATGGGATGCGATTAATTGACTATCGCGGGGGGAATTCGATTCATTCTTGGGAGTTGGGGTTGCGTGGGGAATGTAGTGCGGATGAAATTGAGTTGATGAATCGGTTTATCCTGAAGCGGCGCAATAGTCAGTTTGGAAAAGAGCAAGATGGGAAGTTGCTGAGTCAGGAGCAAATTGCTACGTTTTTTGAGTCTCCGAAGTTGGAGGAGATTTTAGGGTCTTTGGTGGGGAAGAATTATCTGAAACTTGTGGAGGGGAAATATAAGCCGGTTTCGGGTAATTTTTCTTTTGAGGTTTATAAGTTTTTAGATCCTGAAAAAATTGCGGTGACGTTGGTGGCGAGTGATGCCAATCGGTTGGGGGTGTATCATCAGGGGCGAGTGCGGAGAATTACTCCCCGGGAGGCGGCGAGGTTGCAGGGATTTCCCGATGAGTTTATTTTGCATCCGAAGGGCGATCGGGCTTATTATCAGTTGGGAAATTCGGTGAGTATTAATGTGGTGGAAGCGGTGGCGCGAGAGGTGATTTTAAATCTTAAATAGGGAGGATAAATTGTCATCTTTTCCACGCTTTCTCGTTACTGGGATCTGCCCAGTAATGCCTCTTTGGAGGCTCTGCCTCCAGTCCGGGACCGGACTTACAGAATCTTTAATAATAAACCCTAAATGTAGAGGCGATTCGCGAATCGCCTCTACAGAAACTGGGTTCATGGGTAAGTCTTGCGGGAGCAGGTGCTTAAACTGTAAAATGCTCGTGTCATGGCAAAGCCATGACACGAGAGCAACGACTGAAGTCGTTACTACGAACGGGGGATAACGACTGAAGTCGTTACTACGAACATCCCCCAAGGACAAATGACAAATGACAAATGACCAATGACCCCGCTACAGACTATGAGACAATTAACAGAGCAATATTCACCGCTGTAGCCGGAGTGTTCGAGCAACTCCCAAGCCTATCATGACCAAAACAGCCGTTATTATAGACGGGAAAGCCGTCGCTGAAAAGATTCAAGGCCAACTGCGATCGCAGGTGGAAGGGTTAGCGCAGAAAGCCAGCCGCCCGCCTGGGTTGGCGGTTTTGATGGTGGGGGATAATCCCGCCTCTGCTGCTTATGTTCGCAATAAGGAACGCTCCTGTGGGAAAGTTGGAATCGCCTCATACGGACGGCATTTCCCCACGGAAACGACGCAAGAAGAATTGATGGAGGCGATCGCCGCACTCAACGAGGACGATCGCGTCGATGGAATTTTGGTGCAACTGCCGTTACCGAATCATCTTGATATGGTTGCTGCCATCAATCATATCGATCCCGATAAAGATGTGGATGGATTGCACCCGGTGAATTTGGGCCGGTTGCTGCGGGGGGAGGCGGGATTATGTAGTTGCACCCCTGCCGGAGTGATGGCCCTGCTGAGAGAGTATGGAATTGATCCCAAAGGCAAACAGGCAACGATTGTCGGGCGCAGTATCCTAGTGGGTAAACCGATCGCCTTAATGTTGTTGGCAGGGGATGCAACCGTGACAATGGCGCATTCGCGATCGCCGGATTTAGGCGCAATTACCCGCAATGCCGATATTCTGGTGGTGGCAGTGGGACGTCCCGAACTGATTACCGCTGATATGGTCAAACCCGGGGCGATCGTCATTGATGTTGGCATTAACCGTGTCACCGATTATGAGGGAAAATCTCGGCTAACCGGGGATGTCAACTATGACTCGGTAAAAGAAGTGGCGGGATTTATTACCCCAGTTCCAGGGGGGGTTGGACCCATGACCGTGACCCTGTTGTTACAGAATACCGTAGAGAGTTATATCCGGCGCTTAGGATTAGAGTAAACCGGGAGTTTTCACCGAGGGAGTTCTGAGGGAGCGAAAATCAGGCCCTTAGAACTCCTGGTTTCGCGCCATCTTTTTCTAAAAAATTCAAGTGGTAAAAATACCTCAAACCCTTACAATAGTTTGAGACTCAAGCAGCAGCAAGCGGCCAAAGTTAGCCCGGTTGCCAGGGTGAGGGTAAGTAGCCTAGATAACTTGTAAATGGTGTCAAAAGCAGCGTAAGCTCATCATCAACGCCAAATCAACGCCAACCGCCTCGGTGCGGTGGAATCGTCAGATCATCAGACAAGTACGAGGAAGGAAGGGATGGTTTTAACCAATGATACGAATTCCGTTAGGAAACAATCCGAATTTGATTTATCAACGTATTTAGGGGAACGGCAGGCTTTGGTCGAAGCTGCACTGGACCAATCTTTGCCAATCAAGCCCCCAGAAACAATTTATGAAGCGATGCGCTATTCCCTGTTGGCGGGTGGCAAGCGTCTGCGTCCGATTTTGTGTTTAGCCAGTTGTGAACTGGTGGGGGGTACGGTGGATATGGCGATGCCAACCGCTTGTGCCTTGGAAATGGTGCATACCATGTCCTTAATCCATGATGACCTTCCAGCGATGGATAATGATGATTACCGTCGGGGTAAGCTGACGAATCATAAGGTTTACGGGGATGATATCGCGATTTTGGCCGGGGATGGGTTGTTGGTGTATGCCTTTGAAGTGGTGGCAAACCAAACTCAGAACGTTCCGGCACCTCGGGTTTTAAAGGCGATCGCCCACTTAGCTCATGCGTTTGGTGCCGATGGCGTGGTTGGGGGTCAAGTCGTGGATATCCAATGCGAAGGCAAGCTAGACACTACGGTAGAAACGCTCCATTTTATCCACACCCATAAAACTGGGGCATTATTAGAAGCCTGTGTGGTTTGTGGGGCGATTTTAGGAGGCGCTTCTGATGAAGATGTGCAACGACTCTCCCGCTATGCCCAAAATATTGGGTTAGCCTTTCAGATCATTGATGATATTCTCGATATTACGAAGACTCAGGAAGAGTTGGGCAAAACCGCAGGAAAAGACTTGCAAGCGCAAAAGGCAACTTATCCGAGTATTTGGGGGTTAGAAGAATCGACTCGGCAGGCTCAATCATTAATTGAGCAGGCTAAGGCAGAATTGGCGAGTTTTGGAAATAAAGCTCTCCCCCTCGTCTCCCTGGCGGACTTTATCACCAACCGCAGTCATTAAAAGGCGCAAAACACCATGCAGGAGATCGGCAATATCATCGACAACCGCGTGCTGCTGGTTGCAACCCTAGCCTGTTTGATCGCTCAATCAGCGAAGTTAGCGATCGAATTGGCAAAAAATCGCAAGTTTAATTTTCGGGTTCTGGTTGAAACGGGCGGAATGCCGAGTGCTCATTCAGCCTTGGTTACCGCGTTAGCAACCGGCATCGGGCAAACCGCAGGCTGGAACAGTACCGAGTTTGCTCTGGCTACAATTTTTGCGGTGATCGTGATGTATGATGCCGCCGGAGTCCGGCAAGCGGCGGGCAAGCAAGCTCGGATTCTCAATCAAATTGTGGATGAGTTTTTTAGCGATGACCACGATTTGAATGAAGCCCGCTTAAAGGAACTCCTCGGTCACACTCCGTTTCAGGTGATTGTCGGGGCACTTTTAGGGGTTTGTATTGCCTATATCGCAGGTCAGACCTATTAACGACCCCGAACTGATTAGGGACGAAATCTGTTTGAGCCACCTCCGGGCCCCTCCCCATGTCTTGGAGAGGGGCCCGGAGACTGTATTAGTCCAAGCGAACGGCATCGTCTAATAAAATCACGTTTCGGCTATCCACGACGGTGGCAAAAAAACCGCGATCGCTCAGGGTTTGCAAAATCTGATTGGCCCTGTTTTGTTGATCGGTCAATTCGGCTAACAGATAAGGCCGTTGTCCATAGGACACTAATCCGATATCGGTTCTTAAGATTTGCCACAACTCCCCAGCGACTTGGGGATTACTGAAAAAATCCACCAAGACGGCATAACCGTTTCCTAAAGGCTGCGGATTGTAGGCCCCTGCCGAGGGGACGACTGGGAGAGGACTGGGGGTAGCCGCCACACCCGCAGGACCGACTACATAAGCGACAATTCCGGCTTGAGAATTGACATACTGCGCCCATTCTTGGGCCTGATCCGCCCTTCCAAACCCCCCCAGACGGGTGACGGTTTCATTGACGTAGTTACAAACCGTGGTCTCGATCGCCCCGGGAATCAATCGCCGAATCTGGTCCTGATCCACAACTGTGGCCGTGGGGACCAGGACCAGATACTCGTCTGGGAGGGGGGGTTGACAGGCTGGATAGGTCGGTTGAGCATTCGTAGCTGGGGTGAACAGGGTTAATCCACTCAGGACTAAGAATGCTGGACTCAGCCAGGAGTGCGATCGCTTCAAATAGTTTCCTAGGGATAGCCGCATAGTTATGATCCCGGGTCTCTCTCCAAGTATTAATCAGGCAGTTTAACGAATTCTTTAACTCTCTTGGGAGGCTAATGGATCGGGAATGGTCTCAGAGGGGGCCTGAAATTGGCCGGTCAATACATATTCCAGACGCAATTTTAACCAGGTGATAAATTGCGGATTGGTCGAAATCACCGCCACGGAGGGTTGAGGACATTTGGCTTTCACTTCGGCCATTTCTGGCGCTTCCAGAAAGGCGGGTTGGTTCACTTGCCAAAAATCAATCTCTTTTTCGGTTTCGTGGTAATGTCTCGTCCGTTCTTTGAGCACCTCTTCAAACGGTTCTTCCTCTAATAAGAATTTTTGGCTTGCTAGAACGTAATGATAAGTTTGCATGGTGGTGATTGGCTTGTACAAGTCTCGATCGAGTATCGTACAACATTAAAGTAACTCATGCGGAAAAAAAATCAACCCCGAATCCTAAACCTAGAGGATTTTCTTGCTAAAGTTTCTCAAAATTATCCCCGGGGTTCCCTGGAACACCGGATCCGTCTCCCTGGCGATCGCTGAAGGTTTTCCCCCCTTGGCTAGATGAGATGATCCCGCCAAAATCAATCCAGATAACTGCACTTTATCCCTTGATTTTATCGGAAAATCCCCTAGATTTTAACCGAACTTCCGCAATCTTTAACGTTAACCCATCAATGTAGAGGCGATTCGCGAATCGCCTCTACATTGATGGGTGGATTTTCAACAGATGGGTAAGTCCGGTTTAAGCCCTTTATTCGCTGCTGTTTACAAGCAAATTTACCGGGAATATTCCCGGTAAATTGTCAACCCTTGTCCGCAGACAAAATCAGGAAATTTTAATTAAAAATTAGCTCCAAAAAGCCACCCTTGAAGATAAACCCTGTTTTTGCTGTAGGGTTAATCACTGGCCTTGCATCGCTTGTTTCATTTCTCGAACCGCCCGATCTAGTCCGACTAGAACAGCACGAGCGATAATGGTATGACCGATATTCAGTTCTTCCATTCCTAACAGTTTGGCAATCGGATAGACATTCCAATAGGTGAGTCCATGTCCGGCATTAACGCGCAACCCGGAAGAGATGGCCTGATTACAGCCTTCGGCTAAAATAGCTAATTCGCGATCGCGTTCGGCTTCGGTTTTGGCTTCGGCATATTGTCCGGTATGCAGTTCGATAAATTGCGCTTTGACCTCAACCGAGGCTTCAATTTGAGCGCGTTCGGCATCAATAAATAAACTGACGGGAATTCCCGCAGATTGTAAGGTATCCACCACCCCTTCCATGCGATCGCGTTGTCCGGCAACATCCAATCCGCCTTCCGTGGTCAGTTCTTCTCGTCGTTCCGGAACCAAGGTCACATAATCGGGTTTAATATCCAGGGCGATTTTTACCATTTCGTCCGTCGCCGCCATTTCTAAGTTTAAATGGGTCCGGACTGTTTCCCTCAGCAAACGCACGTCCCGGTCTTGAATATGTCTGCGGTCTTCGCGCAAATGCACGGTAATTCCATCGGCACCGGCGAGTTCGACTAGGACGGCTGCCGCAACGGGATCCGGTTCTACGGTCCCCCGTGCTTGTCGAATCGTGGCAATGTGGTCAATATTAACCCCAAGTGTAGCCAAGGTCAATGTCTCCTGATGTTGTGATTAACTGCTGTTGAGTTGATTTTAATCTATGGCGTACTGCACTCTGGGATTTCCATTACAAAAGTTCGGTATTAGAGGGTTTTCAGAATGGCAAAATCCCTCCAGGAATTCAACATTTATTCCTGCCTTGACTGGATTAGCATCGGAGGAGAGGGGAGACTCGCCTTTCTCTTTCTCTCCCTATCTTCCCCTTCCTTGATCCTGAACTAAGGCGATCGCCAGACTTGGATGGTTTGGTCCCAACTAGCAGAAACAAGGGTTGTGCCATCCAGACTAAAGACGAGGGAAAACACATCACTGCGGTGATTGGTGAGGGTGGCGAGTTCCTCTCCAGTAGACAAATCCCAGAGTTTAATGGTGTCATCATCGCTGCCACTGACGAGGGTGGAACCGTCGGGACTAATCGCTACAGAAACAACTAAATCCGTATGACCCATGAGAGTATTTTGTAACTCGCCGGTTGTGAGATTCCAAATTTTTACAGTGCGGTCCCAACTGGCAGAGGCGAGAGTTTTGCCATCGGGGGCGATCGCCAGTCCTCGGACCAAACGAGTATGATCCGTGAGGGTATTTTGCAACTCGCCGGTTTCCAGGTCCCAAATTTTAATGGTGGCATCTCCGGCACCACTAATCAGGGTTTGTCCATCGGGAGTGATGGCGAGCGATCGCACGGGTCCTCGATGATCCGTCAGGGTATGGAGGAGATCCCCTGTTTCTATGGCCCAAATTTTAATCGTATTATCTTGAGATCCACTCACCAAGGTAAGTCCATCGGGACTGATGGCGAGGGCGTAAACCGGCCCGGAATGACCGGCTATGCGTTGTTCTAACTCCACCGTCAGATCCGACCCTTGGCGATCGAGTTGCCAAATCTCGATGGTCCCGTCATCCCTGGCACTGGCAAAGCGTTGAGTATAAGGGTCAAGGGCCACATCTCGAATCACACTCGGGCGATCGGATCTGAGGGTTTCTCGGACTTCCCCGGTTTCTAAATCCCAAATCTTCACGGTATTGTCCCAACTCCCACTAATCAGCAGAGTCCCTTGGGGATCGACTGCCAGTCCTTGAACCGGACCGACATGACCCGTCAGTACCATCGGGTCCTCTGTCGGGACCTGAAACGGGACCGCCTGGGGACGGGGGGGTAGGGGTCTGAGTGTTTTCTTCGGGGGTCGTCGCGGTTGAGTTTCGGGTTCCGGTTTCGGTTCCGCTTCGGAACTGGGGTCAGGAGTCGCTAAGGAAAACGAAGGGATCGGAATGGCTTCCAGCCAGGTCGAGATGGCCGGGGAGGGGTCTGGGGCAGTCAGGTACTTATATATAGAATAACTTCCTAAGACCAGAACTACAGTTATACTCGCCCAGGCAAGCATCAAGGTTGGAAAACTTTTCTCCAGGTCCGAGGGATACAGAGGTTCTTCAATGACCCGGACATCCAGTTCCCCGAGGCCGAGAATATCCCGACGTAAATGGAGCAAATCTTCCTCGATTTCGGGACTCAAAGGCAGGTCCTGAAGCTGCATTACGGATCTAACGACGGTTTTATAGAGTTGTAATTTGGTTTGGTACTGTCGATAGGGTTTTAGGGCGTTTTCTTGAATAATCAGGGCATCTGTGGCAGAGATACCAAGGCTTTCTCGGCGAATTTCTAGACTCCGGAGGCTGAGTAAGGAGAGATTGCCGCCACTGCGTCCGAGAAAATTTTCAACGGCTAGTTGGTAGGTCAGGTGAGGGTTATCTTGGGGGGCTTTAGCCAGGGCGACTGCACCGATTTCCGGGAGTGCGTAGATCGCCGGTTGCAAGGCGGGAGCAATGATTTGCACCTTTTGACTGGCGTAGTGATGCAATTCGTCCAGAGAGATTGTGCCATCGCGATTTAGATCCCCGGCCCCAGTTTCGATGCCTTCGATCAAGTAGGCGGTGTAGGTGGAGAGTCCCAGATGATGTTGTTTGGCGGAATAGTCGAGACAGTTGATGGCGGGATTGGGATGAGCGATCCGATCGCCCCAACGGTTCAGGGATTGAAAGGTGGTGGAGGCGGTGAGAATGGCTTTTCCATAGCCGCCCAATTGCTGTTTAACATCGACTAAACCCGTCCCCCCACTGAAATAGCAGTCTAGGATGATAATTTGTTGCTGGGCGACGCTGGTGTACAAGAGTGCTTGCAAGAAGTCTGCTGCGATCGCGGTATTCGTGAGGTTTTTGAGGGTCGTGTTCTTTGTGGCAAAATACAGCGATCCCGTGGCGTCGGCGATCGCATGACCGGAAAAATACAGCAATACCAAGTCCTCGGGTTGGCGATCGCGCAATAGGACCTCAATGCCGGACCGAATACTTTGCAAGTCCGGATCGATGAGTTGTTGGACATCAGCAGGGGCAAATCCGCCCTGTTCTGGATGCTGCAATACTTGGGCGATCGCAGATACATCCTGTTTCGCTGTAGGCAGGGGCGGTAGACCAGGGTCTTCCTCCTCTCCCGCTTCATGTTGACCAATTCCGATTAGTAGTGCAACCCGTTTCATTGACGTTTCAAGTTCTGAATTTTCAACTTCTTCAGTGTCACCCTGATTTGTCCGTTTTGATCCAATTTGAACCCTTTTTTAATCTCTGGAACTCTTAACAATTCTATCAAGTTCTCTCAGGGTATGGGTTGCCCGATTTTTCCCTTCCCTTCAAACGGCTCCCATCCAGTTTCTAGCGCTTCCCGTCTTGAAGAACAGATCCGGATTCCGAATATCTACTCTGGCAAACCCTAATGGCCTCAGTGCTGTTTTCAAATTGTAGCCCTAAACGAGCGCGAGGGGAGTACCCATTTTGCCCAATCCTTCCCCGGGATTCCCCTCTCTGGAGTCTGGTTTAGGGAAGCCCTTTCCCGTGGGTCCCCTAGCAATGGTAAGCCAAGGGGCGATCGCACCCCGGTTTTTAGCGGCTACCCTGCACTACTCCCGCATCTTCCCAGGGTTTTTGATAAACTGATAGGGTGCATTTTGAAGGAAATTAAACCTCTTTCCCAATCCAAGGAAACTCTAAATTTTTTGGGCTACGGTTGACCAGTTTTTCCAATTTATTTTCCTCTCGTTTATTCAATCAATTCCTTATGAGCAAGCTAGTCGCAGAAATTATCTGTCAACATCACGTTGATGAAAAACTACGTCAAACCATGTATGATTTATATGAAATTTATTATGAAGGCACAAGTTTAGATATTTTTCATGAAGATTTAAACCATAAAAATTACATCATTGCCTTGTGGGATTCCCAAAAAAGATTGCAGGGTTTTTCTACTGTAGCAGTCTGGGAATTTGAATTTGAGACACAAGCCAGACGCGCTGTTTTTTCCGGGGATACTATCGTGCATCGGGACTATTGGGGCGAACAAACACTCCCTTTAGCTTGGTGCCGATTAGCCGGTCAAATTAAAGCTCAGTCCCCGACGGTGCCTTTATATTGGTTTCTGATTGTTAAAGGCTACCGAACTTATCGATATTTACCCCTATTTGCTCATCAGTTTTATCCAAACTATCGCTATCCGACGCCGCCAGAAATGCAACGGCTGATGGACTATTTAGCTGAGAATAAATTTGGTCCAGATTATGACCCTAAAACCGGACTGATTCGCTTTCCCGTTTCCCGAGGACATCTGCGCGGAAGTTGGGCGGATATTAAAGAGGGATATGAAGATAAACCCGATGTTCGCTACTTTTTAGACCGCAATCCAGACTATGGCAAGGGGGATGAGTTAGTCTGTTTGATGGAACTGCGCGCAGATAATATGCGATCGCACGCCCGACGCGGATTTATAGCCGGGATGAATTCAGAAGGGTAACACCTTAACGGGACAGTTAATCCCCTGACTGGCAAGGGATAACCGGACCCTCCTCTTGCCCGTCACCCGGCTCAAAATCGGGTCAAAGAGTGGCTTGAATTCGGGGATTTAGTTTGACGCCTTGACCCGTTTTTTGCGATGGGGCTTGAGTTTAAATTTTAGTTTATAACGAACGGTTTCATGGACCACTTTATAAGAAGCTTCCACCCCACATTCTTCCTTCAACCATCGCTTGACTTCCCCATAACTGTTAAATCGTTCAGGTCCTTGGAGTTTTTGTCTTAATCGTTCAATTGTATTCGGAGGAATGGCTGGTTTTCGGCCTTGGCCTTTTTTAATGGACAGCATTCCTTGTAAGCCCTGGTTTTTGTATTTTTGGAACCACCGATAAATCGTTGCAGTATCTCGTCCTAATAAAATAGAAAGCTCTTTGAGGGTTTTAATTTGGCCGATTTTTAATAAATATAAAGCCTGAACTCTTTCTCGACCTCTCGCTGTGGTTTGTTTAGCCAGAAGGCTTTTAAGTTCTTCAATACTTTCTCGGATATCGAGCTTGAGGACCCCGGCCATATCACTAACCTGAACGCTACGACATCTATTAGTTATAGTTGCAGAAAAAAAGTGAAGTTGTATCAATTTTAACCCGATGAAAAACTCGCCGCCAATTTTAACGGTTAAGTCAGACAGTGACTGGAGTCAACGGGATGAATTGGACTGCATTCGGTGCGATCGCCTCTCCAGCGCCGGTTCACCCTACCCTGATTAGGAGCAAAAATGGGATATTTGGCCCTAATCGGTTGCCCATGAGTAGAACCCTGGGGGTCCTACATTTGCCACCAAGAGCATCAATACCGGATTAAATCAAGAGGACTGTTCCCTGACAACATCTGCTCAGATCCACGCCTCCAGGAGAATTGAGCAAACCTCCTCACCCCGTCAAGACTTACGCACTCTTTAAAATCAAACCCTAAATGTAGAGGCGATTCGCGAATCGCCTCTACATTCCTCTACACTCCTCTACATTTAGGTGGGGTTATCAAAATCTGCGTAAGTCCTGCTCTTTTTTCCGATCCCACGGTTAAAACTGATACCCCCCAGGTTTTGTAGATGCGGGATTTGATAGGCGATCGCCTCCTGACATTCCATTCACTCCGGCGATCGGCTCTGGCAAACCCATCTTTGTTATGATGGTTACAATACGGACCACATTGAGGCGACAGTCCTCTCCAGATTTTTAGGTAAAACATTGACTTTAAAAGCCATTAAAATCAGTAAAATCAAACTTTATCCTGAGCTTATCTAGTTTGCCAAAGACGAGTAAGCCCATCATTTCCCTGGCTAATTTAATCTAAATTCAAGCAAATATCACTCTATGTCAAAACATCCCCTGGCAGAAGTTTTTGGATTTCCCATAGACAACTTATCCCCTGAAGCGGAACGCTATCGGAAACATCGGCTTTGCCCCTACAATAACAAAGTTCCCTCTTGTACGAAGGATAAAGCCAATGATCCGTTAGGGGTTTGTAGTATTTACGCCGGGAAGGACCTGGCAATTACTTGTCCCGTTCGCTTTCGGGAGGATTGGTTGATTGCAGAGGATGCAGCCGCATTCTTTTTTTCGGACAACACAGCTTGGACCTCTCTGGCTGAAACTCGCCTCAACGATAAAAATGGACAATCGGCTGGTAATATTGACTTAGTATTAGTCGCCTACGATAGTCAAGGTCGAGTCATTGATTTTGGTGCATTAGAAGTCCAGTCTGTCTATATTTCCGGCAACATTCGCCGGTCTTTTGAATATTATATGGAGGATCCAACCAATCGATATAACATGGACTGGAGTAGAGAGAAAAACTATCCTCGCCCCGACTATTTATCATCTTCCCGAAAGCGGTTAGTTCCTCAACTCCTTTATAAAGGAGGGATTTTAAAAAATTGGAGGAAAAAACAAGCTGTTGCCCTACATAAAGGGTTCTATAATATTCTTCCCACCCTGCCTGAAGTCTGCGAACAAGAAGCTGAAATTGCGTGGTTAATTTATGACTTAGAGAGGGATTTGGTTAGCCAACGCTATCATTTGAAGCGAGTCCAGACGATTTACACCTTATTTCAACCGGCTCTCGATAAAATTGCAACTCCGGAAGTGGGTCCTATCGAAGACTTTTTAGATTCCTTACAAGAAAAATTAGATAATAAGCTGGAAAATCCTCCGGATGCTCCGACTGTGAATGACCTTCTGTGAGTCCTCTTGTCTCGTTTTTTGGGAGCATCTCAATTTTGCCTAAAAACCAGTCTGACCTCTCCCCAAACCCCTCCCCACCTCTCCCCCGGCCCTCTCCTACGAGGAGAGGGAGAATAAGGAAATTTTTTTATTGCGGGAGGGGCTTTGAGACTCCCCCTTCCGGCTCCCCCTTCCCTAGACAGGGAAGGGGGCACCGGCGGTTAGGTCTCTTGAACAAATTGAGATGCTCCCCGTTTTTTCTATCATTTTAATGTTCTGATGCGTCAACTTTCTCTGTTTGAAACAATCCCAGGCGATCGCATTGTCAATGTGTCATCAGTCCCCCTGCGGAGTCCTTTCCGCTATCCCGGGGGAAAAACATGGTTAGTCCCTCGAATTCGGCAATGGTTAGCCAGTCAACCCTTTAAACCGAGTGAATCAATCGAGCCTTTTGCCGGAGGTGGAATTGTGAGTTTAACCCTAGCTTTTGAAGATTTGACTGAACAGGTGACAATGGTGGAACTGGATGACCAAGTGTCCGCAGTTTGGCAGACGATTATCAACGGGGATGGGGTTGGTTTAGCCGAGGAAATTGTTGACTTTGAATTTTCCTTAGAATCGGTCAACCGGATTCTTAACCAGTCTCCCTTGTCTCGGAAAGACAAAGCATTTCAGACCCTTTTAAAAAATCGAGTCAATCATGGGGGAATTTTAGCAGCAGGTGCGGGTAAAATTAAAGCGGGAGAAAAGGGGAAAGGTCTTCAATCCCGCTGGTATCCAGAAACGTTAAAAAAAAGAATTTTGGATATTGTCAAAGTTCGCGATCGCCTGACTTTTATCCAGGGAGATGGGATGGAAGTTTTATTACAAAATGCCCATCGACCGGATGTGGTCTTTTTTATCGACCCCCCTTACACTGCAGCGGGAAAAAAAGCTGGGAGGCGACTCTATACCCATTCCGAGTTAAACCACGAAGAATTATTTCGGGTGTGCAGTGGTCTAGCTGGAGATTTCCTGATGACTTATGATCATGTTGAGTCCCTGGGCGAACTGGCTCAAAGATTTGGCTTTGCCACCCGGACGGTAGCGATGAAAAATACTCATCATGCTAAAATGAGCGAACTGTTAATTGGTCGAAATTTAGACTGGGTTTTGTAACGCTGAAAATCAACCCGTTTTTACCCGTTTACTGAATTTCGATTTTGATGCGGCTGTCTCCTAACTGCGGTCTACCTTTATGGTTCCACCATTCCTGCCATTGCTGCTCATCGATGATGATTTGCCGATCGCTGGTGACGTTTGCATTGTAAAATTTAACTAACTTGACCAAGGAATCGGCATACTCACGGAACATCTCCTCACAGGCAAACAGTAAATCTCCCTTGGAGGTTAATCCGTTTAAGCGCTTGGCTTCCCAAAGGGAGGTAAGGAAGCGAATAAAGCTGGCATCGGTCATTTCTTCCATTAAATCCACCACCTCGGATTCCAAGTAAAAGGCATAGCGATCGACCACTCGACCCAAGGCTGTGCGTAGGTTAAGGCTTTCATAAACGAGGTAATCTAACCAGTCCATTGGTTCCCCTGCTGGGGTTAAAACGGGAGCCATTGTTAACAAGTCTAAGTTCTGAACTTCCCGAAAATAAGTATCATCAAATAAATCCTCTAGTTTTTGATATGTTTTGTCGGGCTTTTGGGAAGTTGAAGCCTTGAGGATTTCAAAAAATAAATAAATTTGTTTTGTAATCGTCAATTTTAGTCCCCTAAACGCGATTTCTTTAAATTTATTTTTTTCTTTTTCACGATTTTCTCGAACCGTTTTGTTAACCGAAAATAAAACCAGTAATATTCCCGTAACTTCTGCAATTAAGTTAATGGATAGCTCCTCTAACCAAACCCCACAGATTTCCCGATCTATCCAAAATCCATTAATACAAGAGTAGGAAGAAAATATACTCAAAAATAGCATTAAAAATAAAAGAAGGTAAGATTTGTTTAATCCAGAAGTAAAAAACACTTTTTGAATCAGGTTTAACATAAAATCGCCTCTGTCTTTTACAGAATGAGTGAGGATTGTGCAGAGGTTAAGCGCGAGCGATCGCCTTTCAGTTCTGTTCTATAGAATCCGGTGGAATTGGGGTTGCCTCTGTGCTTCACCCCGCCTCATTCCCGAATTGCTTGGCTGAAAAAGTTCCGGATGTTCAAATCCCTGAAGACTTGACTAAAGATGGAACAAGTGACTCATTGAAGCTCAGGCGATTGAGCGATCGCCGCGTTCAAAATTCACCAAGGTTTGTGGAACCTTGCTCTACAGTTGGGCGATCAAGTTGAGTCAGCAACTCTGAGGGATTCACCTCCAGTGCTTTAGCCACTTCCAGAAACTCCACCACATCTAAACGGCGTTCCCCTCGTTCGTACTTCGAGACGAAAGACTGGGGTTTATGCAGTCTTTGAGCCACTTGCACCTGGGTTAACTTACTCGATTGCCGAATCTCGATTAGCAGTCGCCGAAACCGCGTATATTTTTCTGTAAAAACTGACTTATTCACCCAGAGACCTCCTTGTTATTCTACCTTAAATTGCTAAAGGCTAAAATAGGATAATCGGAAACTGGATGATTGACAAGAGTCAACTGCCATTTTCAACCATTCCCTGCTGCTGAGGGTGCTGAAATACCCGAGTTTAGCCGCGATCTCATAGGGGTCCAAGGGGTAAAGTAGGCGGTTTGTCATCGAAATTTTTGAAGTCCCACGACAGGAAAAAACCGCCAATCACAATGCGGAACAAGGGTCCTTTGACCCTTGTTCCGTGAAGGCGATCGCAATCCTTTATAATAAACAAGATCTCTTTGATCTGTTTTCCCTTTATAAAACTGAGCGGATTTTAAAGTGTTCTGGAATCGCCGTCATTTTCTCACACTCTGCGGACTGAGCGCGATCGCCTCTGTGATCCCCGGCACGACAATTGCTACAGCTAACGCTCCCTCTATCCTGAAACCCCCTCGTCTAAAAGTCGGGGATACCGTGGGTTTGATTAACCCTTCTAGTCCGATTGTACAAGAAGATATTGACTATGCTCGCAAACAATTAGCCGCTTTGGGATTAAATGTCAAGTTAGGAACCCATTTACTCGATGAATATGGCTATCTCGCGGGTCAAGATGCCGATCGCGCTGCGGATGTGAATGCTATGTTTGCCGATCGCTCAGTTCAAGCATTGTTAACCATGCGCGGGGGTTGGGGTTGTAATCGCATTTTGCCCTTATTAAACTATGAACTCATCCGCTCAAATCCCAAAATTATTATGGGTTATAGCGATATTACCTCATTATTACTCGCCATTTATGCCCGCAGTGGCATTATTACCTTTCATGGTCCCGTTGCCACCTCAGTTTGGAATCCATTTTCGGTCAATTACGTTCAACGTCTGTTACTGGATGCCGAACCTGTGCGGATGCAAAATCCTCCCGTGACCCGCCCTCAAACTCTCACCGGAGGTAAAGCCCGAGGTCAATTAGTGGGAGGAAATCTATCCGTTTTAAGCGCAATGGTCGGGTCGGCTTATTTGCCTGATTGGGAAAATAAAATTTTATTTGTCGAAGAAATAGGGGAAGATATTTATCGGGTAGACCGAATGTTAACCCAGTTAAAATTAGCCGGAATTCTCGATAAAATTTCCGGATTTATTTTTGCCGAATGTACTCGCTGTGAAGCGGGGGAAGGCGATGAACCTTCGTTGACCTTACCCCAAGTGTTATCCGATTGGATCCGCCCCTTGGGAATTCCCGCCTGGTATGGGTCAGCGATCGGTCATATTAGAGATAAATTTACGGTTCCGGTGGGAGTTGAGGTGGAAATTGATGCGAACCTGGGGATCATTCAACTCTTAGAACCCGCAGTGGAATAAAGGCTTGGGTTCAGGTTTTAGCCTAAAACTTGAGAGGGTAGATGCCATAAGCTCTATTCAAGGGCAAGAATGCTGGATAGCGATCGCCTACCCTCACCCACTACAGAGCAAAGAAGAAATTTCATCAACGATTTGGAGTCGCCCTCGCCGTAAAGCTCGCAGGAGTCTATCAATTGAAAATCTATCTTCTTCATCCAGAGAGTCTTCTAAAATAGCCGCCATCAATCCATAGCGATCGGCTAGGGTAATTTTCCGGGTGGCGCTCACCTGGGCCATCAGTTCTGAAATCGCATGGGGCAGAAGTTTAATAGAGGGATTCATAGCATTTTATTCCTTAAATTCTCTACTTTTATTATGAAGCTTTTTTAAAGAATGGGGGGCGATCGAGATCTAATTCAACTTGCGATCGAAGACACAACAGATCCCGATCGATATCTCTAAACCCATGCGATCGCCGTCAGAAATTGCTGTGATTTACAACACAGTCTGTGGCGATCGCCATCACTATAAAATCTGAGGTGCTTTTTTGATGCTAGGATTGTGCCATTAGGGATTCACCTCCGGCTCCCTCGTCTTGCCCTTCCGATTTTCCAGACGCCCTAACCTTCCCTCAAGTGCCACTGAAAGCAACTTTCATCTCCTAAAATAGTCGAGACTATAACCCCCACTTATGGGGTAAATCAAACCCTTTGATTAATCGTTTAAGGAAAAGTAAAGAAAAATGTTGAATCGACTCAAACCTCTGACCCTCGCCTTGTTCGCATTCTCTCTAGGTGGCTGTATTTTCATTGTCAATCCCAACGAAGGACCCGTGACAGAAAATCCCTCCGTTGACAGACAATCTCCACAGTTTCCCAAACGCACTCCAGCATTTAAGCAAATTCTTTATGTAGACTCCACCCAGGGAACCGATACCCCTTCCGCAGGAGAGATAGAAACCCAACCTTTTCGGACGATCGCCTACGCTTTAACCCAATCCTCTCCGGGAACAGTGATCCAATTAGCGCCAGGAGAATATAGCGCAGAAACTGGAGAAACCTTCCCCTTGAAAATCAAACCAGGGGTGACCCTGCGAGGGAACGAAAGACAGCAGGGGGAAGGGGTAGCGATTATCGGAGGCGGCGATTACCTCAGTCCCACCTGGGGGAAACAAAAAGTTACCCTTCTCCCCGGCGATCGCACAGAAATCGCGGGCATCACTGTCATCAATCCGGATCAATCGGGAACGGGAATTTGGGTAGAATCTACTAATCCGAACATTCGCAATAGTACCCTTACAAAAAGTGGCCGCGAAGGAATATTTGTCACCGGAACCGGAACGCCGACGATTGAGAATAACCGCATCTTTGAAAATAGCGGTAATGGAATTTCACTCACCCATGAAGCAGCAGGAGAAATTCGAGATAACTTAATCGAAAATACCGGATTTGGTTTGGCGATTGGGGGAAATTCTACCCCCTTAGTAGTAAATAATCAGATTCGTGATAATATTGATGGGTTGGTGATTTCTCATTCATCCCGTCCGATTTTGCGAGAGAATGTGATTGCCAACAATAGCCGGGATGGATTAGTGGCGATCGGGGAATCTCAGCCCGATTTAGGAACAGAAACCGTTTCCGGAAAAAACACCTTTAAAAACAATCAGCGCTATGACATTCATAACACCGCCCAATCGCCAACTTTAAGGGTCGTTGGTAACCAGTTAGATGACTCTCGGGTGATTGGGGCCGAAATTCAACTCCGATAAATCTGACATTTTGCTCCCCCTCCTCAATTGTGTTGAAAAACGGTTGCAAGAACCGTTCTATCCGCTTTCCAACCCTTACCGAAGGACAAGTGCGATGACTCAACCTGATTTTGCGCTCTATGAACCGATTGGCACCCTGAAAGCTGTGGATGAGAATATCTGGATTGCCGATGGACCCATTGTTAAGATGGCGATGTATGGCACGTCTATTCCTTTCCCCACTCGCATGACTCTGGTGCGTCTGCGGAATGGGGAGTTTTGACACTCCCCGGTCTAAAGACACGGGGATTCTTTAGAAGGCAGTCGTAAGACTGCTAAACCCTACTCAGCCGTAGCCTTTCGGCAATCAAGGCGGTGCCAATTGCCGCTATTCTCTCTGCCCGAAGGCATTGAGCC
>NZ_JAMXOT010000090.1 GCF_024220515.1 Oscillatoria sp. HE19RPO | reverse complement strand
CAACAAATAAATCATCCTTGCTTTGATGCGATCGCACCTAACAAGGCTCTTTTAGCCCGCGCAGGCACCGCTTTGTCCGTGTAGCCCCAGGCTTGAGCCTGCGGGTTTTTTGAAGGTTTTATTTTTTGGAGTTCCCTTAATGGGATGTCCGAGTTGGTGGAAATATCCAGATAAGCCCGCACCCTCAAGGGTCTTGCTCCACAAACAGAGCCTCTCCTGCGCGGGCTAAATACATGGGCAATCCCCACAAATTTCATTCCTATAAAACTTGACAAAATAACTAAATAATGATATTTGAAATATCTTTGTCCCCCGACTGTGGGGGCTGAATTGCTGTCGCTGCACCCTGTTGGGGTGTGGGCAAACATTGACATCACCCAGAAACTTAACAAAATTTAATCAATTAGGCTATACTGTAGCCTGGATATATCAAAATGATATAAATGCTTGAACTCTCTGCTTTAGGACTCCTGCAACGCCATCCCCTACATGGCTACAGGTTGAAGCAAGAACTGGAGCTATTTATGAGTAGCTGCATGAGCGTCAACTATGGAGCCATCTACCCCTTGCTGAAACGCTTGGAGGAACGGGGTCACATTGCGGCGATCGCCCGGGAAGCCGGAGACGCGGGTCCCAGTCGCACGATTTATGGCATTACCCCATCGGGACGCGATCGCTGGCGGCAGAAAATGCTCGAACACCCCCAGGATAGCTGGGTAAAAAGTCGGGCGCGTTTTGCCATTAAATTTTTCTTTTTCAGTGATTTAGAACCCGAGGCAAGGCTGGAATTAATGGAACATCGCTTAGGGCTTTGTCGCGCTCGATACAAAAGTTTCGCAGAAAAACCGTTGCCGGAGGATTGCTATCAAATCGCCGTCTGGAATCGACATTTGGATGTTCTGAAATCGGAAATCGAATGGGTGCAAGAACAGATTGCCATTGAGGTTAAACAGCCGGAAAGGGATGCCGTTCAAGTAAAAGGAGAGGGAAAACACTCAGGAGATCACCAACGTTCTTAATCGGGTTAAATTGATTCGTTACCCAATTTTCCATAAAATTTTACCTTATTTATTGCTAATTCAGACAAAACCCGGGGAAATATGGAATTACCAAAGACTTCCAATTCAACAGTAGAAACAGAAGAAAAGGCGCATTCCTTTTCTAACAAAACGGAATTAGACCGACAGCAAAGCAAACCGTTGCAGGATAAAAAACGCCGGTTTAAATGGGCCAGCAGGCGGGGCCGAACGCTGGCGTCTGCTCTGTTTCTGTTGTTATTAATTGCCGGTGGTGGCACCGGCTGGTACTTTTGGCAATCGCGGCAAACGGCAACGGCGAATAGCGAACAGCAACGCGGACCCCAAGGACCCCAAGGGGTGGCAGTCCGGTTAGCTACCGTGGAAATGACCAATTTAAGAGAAACCTCAGAATTTGTCGGGACCTTAGAAGCACAACAGGCAGCAGTTGTGCGCTCAGAAATGGCCGGAAGGGTGAGTCAGATTAATGTCAAAGCGGGGGATAAAGTCTCCCGAGGCGATATGATTGCCCGGATTGATACTCGCGAAATTGAAGCCAGACTCCGCCAAGCCCAGGCGGCACAAGCCCAGGCGCAATCTCGCGTTGCAGAGTTACAAGCGGGAACCCGACCGGAGGAAATTGCCCAAGGAGAGGCCCGTTTAGCCGCAGCCGAGGCCCGATTGGCGGAGGTGCTCGCGGGGACTCGTCCAGAAGAGATTGCTCAAGCACAAGCGCGTTTGCGGCAGGCACAGGCGCGATTGGCCCAATTGCGGGCGGGGAATCGTCCGGAAGAGATTGCCCAAGCTCAAGCTCGGTTACAACAGGCGCGATCGCGTTTGGAATCCTTACGGGCTGGGAGTCGCGGGGATGAAATCGCCCAAGCGATCGCCCAAATTGCCGATGCTCAAGCGCGGGTGGAGTTAACCACGGAACGGGTGGAACGGAATCGGGAATTAGCAGATCAAGGGGCAATTTCCCGCGATCGCTTTGATGAAGTAGTCACGGAAAATCGGCGTGCCCAAGCGGATTTACAGCGATTTCGCCAACGGGTGGAGGAGTTGGAAAACCAGCGACAGGAGGACATTATCGGCGCTGAATTACAAGTGACTGAAGCGGAACAAGCGTTAGCTGAGTTACAAAGTGGGGCGCGTCCCGAAGAAATTGCTCAGGCGGAAGCGGAGGTGGCGGAAGCGCAGCAACTGCTGAATCAGCGAGAAAATGGCGCAAGACCCGAAGAAATTGCCCGCGCCGAAGCGGAAGTGGAAGAAACAAGGCAAGAGTTACGTCAATTAGAGAATGGGACCCGACCCGAGGAGATTGACCAAGCTCAGGCGCAAGTGGCGGAGGCGATCGCCCAAGTGAGAGCGTTGGAGGTGCAGTTACAAGATGCCAATGTCGTCGCACCCTTTGAGGGAATTGTCGGCGATATTCCAGCGAAAGTGGGAGATTTCGTCACCGTGGGGCAGGAATTAACAACTTTGACCCAAAATGATGCGTTGGAATTACGGCTGTCCATTCCTCTGGAACGGGGGTCTGAGTTGCGTGTGGGGATGCCGGTGGAAATTACCGATGCTAACGGACAACCGTTGAGTACGGGGACCGTGAGTTTTGTCTCTCCCACGGTGAATTCCGATTCCCAAACGATTTTAGCTAAGGCAAGGTTTGCCAATCAAGGACAACTGCGCGATCGCCAGTTTGTGCGGGCTAAATTAGTTTGGGACGAACGGGACAATCGGATTGTGGTGCCAACTACGGCGATTACCTTCCAAGGGGAGGACCGATTTATCTTTGTGGCGCGAGGGGAGGAACCGGCGACTGCGGAACGAGTGGCGGTAACCTTGGGATTGGTCCAAGGCGATCGGGCGGAAGTGATTGAAGGACTGGCAAACGGCGATCGCATCGTCATTTCGGGTTTACAACGACTATCCGACGGCGATCGGATTCGTCCGATTGTCGATGAACCTGCGATAGCGAATCCCGAGTCATCTCCGGAGGCAGGAACATCTCCGTAGGTGAGAACGAAAGTCTACAAAACCCCGCACCATTATCAACACCGGCGGGGTTTAAAACGTTGGGCCTGTAGTGGCGCTTCGCGAAGCGCCACTACGTCGGGGGTTCAAACCCCCGCCGGGTCTGGCTTAATCAGGAACTAACCCTAATCGTCGCGAATCCCTAACTCAATGTTTACTACTTTTTTTGTCAAACGCCCGGTTTTCGCCTCCGTCTGTTCCCTATTGATTATCATAATTGGGGTGGTCGGTTATACAAGATTGCCGGTGCAGGAATTTCCCAGTATTGACCCGCCAGTTGTGACGGTATCCACGGTTTATCCCGGTGCCAGTCCCCTCGTGGTGGAAACCGAAGTCACAGAAATTTTAGAAGGTCAACTGAATGGGATTGAAGGGATTAAAACCCTCACATCCCAAAGTCGAGAAGGGGTGAGTTCGATTACCCTCCAGTTTAACCTCGATCGCGATTTGGATTTGGCCGCCCAAGACGTGCGATCGCGAGTGGATCGGGCGCAGCGCCAACTCCCGGATGATGTAGATACTCCCCAAGTTACCAAACAGGAAGGGGATGTTTCTCCCATCGTGTGGTTTGCCTTATTTGGGGAAAATTACACCTCCCTCGAATTAAGTGACTATGCCGAACGGTTTATTACGGATAACCTAGAAACCGTTCCTGGAGTTAGTAACATCTTTATCGGGGGTCAACGGCGCTATGCCATGCGATTGTGGGTTGATCCCGTCAAACTGGCAGCGCGGAATTTGACGGTTTTGGATATTGAACGTGCCTTGCGTCAAGAAAATTTAGAAATTCCCGGCGGTTTAGTCGAGGGAGAACAATCGGAATATACAGTCCGAGTTCTCGGTAGACTGCAAACCCCGATGGAATATGAAAATTTAATTCTTCAGCGCAACCCCGATGGTACACAAATCCGATTTAAAGATGTAGGACGGGCAGAAATTGGTGCAGAAAACGATCGCTCGTTTGTCCGTTTTAAGGGCATTCCGGCAGTTTCTCTAGGGGTTGTAAAGCTCTCCAGTGCCAATACTATTGAAGTTGCGCGCGGTGCCAAAGCCAAAATGGAGGAACTCTCCAAAGATTTCCCAGAAGGGTTAAATTATCAAATGGCTTTTGACCGTTCGGAATTTGTGGAACTCGCCATTGAGGAAGTTTGGAGTTCCCTTTTTCTGGCAACTTTGCTGGTGATTCTGATTATTTTTGTTTTCCTGCGCGACTGGCGATCGACCTTAATTCCTGCCGTCACTATTCCGGTTTCCCTTGTCGGTGCATTTGCGGTGATGTTTATTTTGGGGTATTCCATTAATACCCTAACTTTATTTTCCCTAACCTTAGCCACGGGGTTAGTTGTGGACGATACCATCGTTGTTCTGGAAAATATTGTCCGCTATATTCAAGAAAAGAATATGAAACCCTACCAAGCAGCAATGCTGGGGGTGAGTGAGGTTGTCTTTGCTGTCATTGCCACCACGGTTGTGTTAATTGCCGTATTTATGCCCGTAGGGTTTTCCGGGGGAAATACTGGGCGATTGTTTACAGAATTTGCCCTAACCCTCGCCGGTTCTGTGGTGATTTCTTCCTTTGTTGCATTGACTTTAGCACCGGCATTATCTGCCCGAATCTTAAAGCGGGATGCAGAAATGAAAGGCGGGGTTTTTGCAATTATCGAATTATTTTTCGACCGTATGGAACGGGCATATCGCTGGTCTTTGCGGAAAATCATTCCCTTGAAAGCGATTGTAGTGATTGCTTTTATTGGGTCCTTAGCCTTAACCGTCTTCTTGTTTAATCAAGTCCCCAAAGAATTCATTCCCACCGATGACCGAGGGGCAATTTTTACGATTGTTCGTGCTCCGCAAGGGGTAACGATTAATTACACCGATAATGTCATGCGGCAGGTGGAAGAAGTCTACAGTCAAGTCCCCGAAGTGAACACCTATTTAACCATTGGGGCATTTGGTCGGGGAACACCCGGTCAAGTCAACCAGGGATTTGCCTTTGTTCGCCTCTTACCTTGGGCAGAACGGACGGAACCGGGCCAGTCTCAACAGGAGATTATTGGCCGTTTATTTGGCCAATTTTCGCGGATTACTGATGCCGTTGTCCTGCCGATTAATCCGCCTTCTTTACCCGGTGCCGGGTTTAGTCAGCCCGTCGAATTCGTGTTGCAAGGGAGTGATTTGGAGGAGTTGGCGGCTGTTTCCCAAGACTTGGCAAATCAAGCTAATGATTTACCAGAATTGGTAAATGTGGATACGGATTTAAGCCTAACTAAACCGGAATTGGTTGTCAGTATTGACCGCGCTCAAGCGGCTAATTTAGGGGTGTCGGTTCAGGAAATTTCCCGAACGTTACAAATCATGTTAGGCGGACAAGAAATTACCAATTTTAACCGAGGAAATCGCCGCTATGAGGTCATTGTTCAATCGGAAAAAGAATTTCGAGCCTCTCCTCAAGATATTGAGCAAACCTATATCCGTACTCAGTCGGGTCAGTTGGTTCCTTTGAGTAGTGTGGTAACGGTGAATCCTTCTACCACACCCCCACAAATTAACCATTACAATCGCTCTCGGGCCGCCACAATTTCTGGGTCTCCTGCACCAGGTAAAACCTTGGGAGAAGCATTAGAGGCGTTACAAAATTTAGCCCGGGAAATTATTCCCCCGGAGATGCGAGTGACTTTAGCAGGTCAGTCTTTGGAATATACGGAAGCGGGACAATCGACCCTGTTTATTTTTGGGTTATCCCTGGTCTTTATTTTCTTGGTGTTAGCGGCTCAGTTTGAAAGTTACATTGACCCAATTATCATTCTCTTGGCTGTTCCCTTGTCTCTGCTAGGGGCATTTGCTGCTTTATTAATGGCGGGACTAGACTTAAATATTTACAGCCAAATTGGGTTAATCATGCTGATTGGATTGGCAACTAAGAACTCAATTTTGATTGTGGAATTTGCCAATCAGCGCCGGGAAGAAGGACTCTCGATTACCAAGGCGGCGATCGATGCCGCAAAGGTGCGCTTTCGTCCGATTTTGATGACGGCATTTTCCACCATTTTCGGATTGCTACCCTTAGCATTTGCCACGGGTGCAGGTGCAGCAGCGCGGGTCTCTATTGGGATGTCAGTTGTTGGTGGAATGTTTGTTTCTACTTTATTAAGTTTGTATGTGATTCCGGTGTTTTATACCATTGCCATGAAAGCGCAATATCGGTTAATGCACAAAGGACATGATGAAACAGAGAACACGGTTTCGGCTGAAACGGTGGAACAGGAGTCGGTTTCAAATGGCAATGGGAAGAGTACCCAAACGTTGAGAAAAGTAGAACAAGAACGAGGCGATCGCGAGAATCTCCCCTCTGGGCGACGCTAACTCAGTTTGAAGTTCCATCCTAGCCCGATGGAACTTCACCCACTTTCTAATTTACTCTCAAAACTATAAACCTCAAGAAAACAATCATTATTTCTCGCTTGCACTTTTGGCTCAAATTACAATATACTAAAATTTCTTGTACCTCTTGTTATAACCACACCCCCCAAAAATGGCCCGAGATGAGTTATTACAAATTCGGATCAGCACCCAAGAAAAAGAGCGCCTGCAATTAGAAGCAGAGCGACGCGGAGTATCCATGTCTGAAGTCATCCGTGACTATATTAAACGTCTGCCTAAATCAAAAAAAGAATTGTAATTAAGAGATAGAATATGTCTAACCCGCAAATTGCTCCCTATGGTTCCTGGAAATCCCCGATTACTTCCGATGCGATCGTCGCTGGGAGTATTGGACTCGGGCAAATTTTTTGGGACAATCAAACCCTCTATTGGTTGGAAATGCGACCTCAAGAAGGGGGCAGAAATGTCCTCGTTTCGCGATCGCCCCAGGGAGAAATCCGGGATATCGTTCCCGCACCCTTCAACGTTCGCACCCGCGTTTGTGAATATGGTGGCGGTGCCTTTACCGTCAGCAACGGTACCGTTTATTTCTCCAACTTCAGCGACTCCCGCCTCTACCGTCAACCCCAAGGAGAAGAACCGCAACCACTAACCCCGGAAGCGAATATGCGCTACGCCGATTTTACCGTCGATACTCCTCGGGGACGCTTAATTGCAGTGCGAGAAGACCATACCAGCGCCGGAGAACCCGTCACCAGTTTAGTCAGCATTAATTTAGCAGACGGTGCACAGATGCGCGTATTGGTGGCAGGAGAAGACTTCTATGCTACCCCGCGCCTCAGTCCCGATGGTCAACATCTGTGTTGGTTGAGTTGGAATCATCCTAATATGCCGTGGGATGGTACCGAATTGTGGGTCGCACAAATCAATCCCGATGGTTCTCTCGGCGAAACCCATCAAGTTGCTGGAGGCGTTAACGAATCCATTTTTCAACCCCAATGGTCTCCAGATGGGACCCTCTATTTTGTATCCGACTGCTCAGGATGGTGGAATCTCTACCGATCGCACCCCACCACTGGCACTATCGAACCCGTCTGCGAAATGTCTGCGGAATTCGGACTTCCCCAGTGGGTGTTTGGAATGTCTACTTATGGATTTGCCAGCAGCAGTCGCCTAATCTGCACCTACACTCAATTCGGAATCTGGCATTTAGGCAGTATCCACCTCTCCACCGGCATCCTCCAGGAAATTACAACGCCGTACACTTCCTTGAGTTCCCTGCAAGTCAACGGCGATCGCGTCGCTTTCATAGGCGGTTCCCCCACCGAACCCACGGCGATCGCCCAATACCATCTCGACAGCGGCGAACTGCAAATCCTCCGCAAATCCACCACCTTAACCATCGATCGCGCCTACCTCTCCCAACCCCAACCCGTGGAATTTCCCACAGAAAACGGATTAACCGCCTATGGCATCTTTTATCCCCCCAATAATCAGGATTATATTGCCGCCGAGGGTGAATTACCGCCCCTATTAGTCAAAAGTCATGGCGGACCCACCTCCTCTGCCAGCAGCAGTCTCAGTTTAAGCATTCAATATTGGACCTCCCGGGGATTTGCCGTCCTCGATGTCAACTATGGCGGCAGTAGCGGATATGGACGGGAATATCGGCAACGCCTAGAGAATCGCTGGGGAATTGTCGATGTCGATGACTGTGCCAATGGCGCGAAATATTTAGGGGAACAAGGATGGGTGGATAGCAACCGACTGGCGATCGCCGGAGGCAGTGCAGGCGGTTATACAACCCTCTGCGCCCTCACCTACCGAGATGTCTTCAAAGCCGGTGCCAGCTATTATGGAGTCAGTGACTTAGAAGCCTTAGCGAAAGAAACTCATAAATTTGAGTCCCGCTATCTGGATAAACTAATCGGTCCTTATCCCAAAGCGAAGCAAATTTACATCGAGCGTTCTCCCATCCATGCTTGCGATCGCATTTCCTGTCCCGTCATCTTTTTCCAAGGATTAGAAGACAAAATCGTTCCCCCAAACCAAGCCGAAGCAATGGTGAATGCGTTAAAACAAAAAGGCATTCCCGTCGCCTATCTTCCCTTTGAAGGTGAACAACATGGTTTCCGCAGGTCCGAAAACATTAAACGCGCTTTAGATGGAGAATTTTACTTTTATTCAAGAATTTTTGGCTTTGAAACCGCCGAAAACCTAGAACCCGTTTCCATCGACAATTTCTAACCATAAACCAGGCCAATTGTCTAGTAAGAGGCATAACGATGAGCAGAAACAATGTCAAGGCGATCGCCAACACAATCAAAACCCAAATTCTGATTTTGGGTGGCTTTGTCGCCATCATGTGGATTGTCCAAATTCTCAACCTCTTCCTGTTCGGAGGCAACTTACTCATCTATGGCGTTTATCCTCGCCACCCGGACACTTTACGCGGCGTTATGTTTATGCCATTTTTGCATGGAGGGTTTCCCCATTTAATCGCTAACACAATCCCATTCGTGACCCTCGGCTGGTTCGTCATGGTTCGGGAAATTCGCGACTTTTGGGTCGTCACTGCTATCACCATGTTAGTCAGTGGATTAGGGGTTTGGCTATTTGGGTCTACCGGGTGGCATATCGGTGCCAGTGGACTGGTATTTGGCTATTTAGGTTATCTCCTCTCTCGCGGATTTTTTGAACGCAATTTACCCTCAATTTTGCTATCCATCATCGTGGGTATATTGTATGGGGGAATTATCATCGGAGTCTTACCCATCCAAGCAGGAGTCTCCTGGGAAGGTCATTTATTCGGATTGATTGGCGGTGGAATTGCCGCTTGGTTGTTATCACGCCGTTCATCTCTGTCTTAACCGGGAATAATTAGGCGATCGCTCACTGGGGCGATCGTCATTTGTATCAAAAATTCAAGGGTGAGAACAATGGCAAAAAAACAAAAATTTCCCTATTTAGTCGGTTCCAAATGGACCTCCCAACAAAAAACTTGGGGATGGAGACATTTCCAAGTCGTGAATCGCAAAAACGAAGGCAAATGGGTATTTGCAGAAATGGTATCTGCTTGTGACCCCAACGTGCGCTTTTGGATTAATGCCACCCAATTTAAAGATAGAACCCTCTGGCAAGCGGGTTGGCAAACTTTACAAGAAATGCAGTCCCCAGAGGAACAGGATTGGGTAGAACTGTAAGGACACTTTCATGATACAGTCAGCAAAGAAAAATCTACTTAACCTAACTTTCCATGAGTGCTGCGGTTACCGTCGAAAACGTCCAAAAACTCTATAACAAAGTCCCGGTGGTTAATGACTTATCATTTACCATTGCACCGGGAGAAATGTTTGGCTTGCTGGGACCCAACGGTGCAGGCAAATCCACCACAATTCGGATGCTCACCACCCTCACCAAACCCAGCAGTGGGAGTATCAAAATTGCCGGATATGATGTCCAACGTCAACCCATCCAGGTGAAGCAGTGCATCGGCGTTGTCTTACAACAAGTCAGTGTGGATAATGACCTCACCGTCTGGGAAAATATGGAGTTTCACGGACGATTACATCATATTCCGAACCGGGAACGGCAAGAGAGAATCAAGCAATGGCTGAATTATGTGGAACTAGGCGATCGGCAAGATAGCCTAGTAAAAACCCTATCAGGCGGCATGAAACGGCGCTTACAAATTGCTAGAGCCTTGTTACATCAACCGGATATCTTATTTTTAGATGAGCCAACCGTCGGACTCGACCCCCAAACCCGACGTAGGTTGTGGGAAATTATCAAAGATTTAAACCGCCAGGGGATGACAATGTTGCTCACCACCCATTACATGGATGAGGTGGAATACCTCTGCGATCGCATTGGTATTATGGATGGAGGGAAATTAATTGAACTGGGGACACTCAGCCAATTTAGAGAAAAACATGGAGAAGGATTGGTGATGAAACAAATAGGCGATCGGTGGGAATATAAATTTTTCTCCGACATTGCCGCAGCGAACACCTACCTGGAACAACAACCAGATAAAACCGGGTTAATGGTTCGTCCTTCTAACTTAGAAGATATTTTTGTCGAACTCACCGGACGGCAGTTAGACTAATCAACTTAGAATGTTTATAGCGGTTCCTAGACTCATCAGGAACGGATGCTATTAATTAATAAATAATTAATTATTAAGGAGTGCGAGCATCTTGCTCGCTATTAAAACAAGCGAGCAAGATGCTCGCACTCCTTAATAATGGACCTCATAACAGTGGGGACCGCTATAACAGAACAAGTTAAATGTCGAACGAACTCCACAGCGTTTACAATATTTTGTGGTCAGAGGTGTTGGATGCACGGAAATCGTCAATGTCAAGTTTAGCCAGCCAGATTGAAGCCATACTGTACTTAAAAGGGAAACCGCTTGCGATCGCGGAAATTGCCGAATATGCCAACTGCGACAAAGAAACCGCAGAAGAAGCACTCATTCAACTGATTAATGATTATGCTCACCGAGACAGCGCGCTAGAAGTGCTAGAAACCGAAAACGGCTACAGCTTGCAACTGCGAGAGACGTTTCAAGACTTCATGCATCGCTTAATTCCCGCAGAATTAGGCGTCGGTGCCTTGAGAACCTTAGCGGCGATCGCCCTCAAAGGCCCCCTCAGCCAAACCGACCTAGTAGAACTGCGCGGTTCAGGAGCTTATCAGCACGTTCAAGAATTAGTCCAACAAGGATTTGTCCGCAAACGCCGACAACCGGAAACGCGATCGTTCTCCCTGCAAGTCACCGCCAAATTCCATCAATACTTCCAGCTAGACCAACTACCCAAACAGCTAGAATTACCCTTCCAAAAAGAACAAAATTCAGAAAACGATGAACCCGATGAATTTGATGAAACCCCAGAACAATTCCCCGAAGAATCACCCACTGAATAGAGAGGAAAAAACGCGCTGTGTTGTCATTCCTACTGGTTGAATGTGAAAAAAGCAAGGGAAATAGGAATTTCTAAGCTTGACTCAACGCTTGTAAAAATTCCAATACTACCCAATCACTGTCTTCCGTACATTGGGTAACCGGGTAATGGTGGATGATGTGGATCCCCTGAGTTTGCAGAAGGCGATCGGTTTCTGCCTCATCCTCCGCCACCCCCTCCACCACGAGAATCCCTAACTTTCCTTCAGAACAAACCAGAAAATGAGGGGTTTGATTTTTCCGACCCTCCGGAGTCGTCAACCGCGCCGTAGCGTTGGGGAAAAACAAAACCCCCGCGCGATCGAGTGCTTCTGCAATCTTCACCTCTGCCTGCGATCGAAACTGCCAACCATTCCAGGAATGAGAACTGGATTCAGAATTTGAATGGGCGATCGGGTTTATTCCCGCTTCGGCATTGATATCATCTTCGTTTAATACAATCTTATCATCCTGCCTTTTCGCTTTGTAGAAATCGCCTTGACAGGAATCAGCTTGGCCTAAATTAGCAAATAGTTTTGCACCACTGAGATTAGCTTCACTTAAGCTACCTCCGCTAAGATTCACTCCAATGACTTGAGTGCGATAAAAATTTATTTGATTCCGCCGTAAATACCGCTTCAAAACCGATTGAAGATTACCTTTTTTAACCTTTTCTCCGAATGCTTCCGAGAGTAACTTCCAGAGTTTAGCACCAGCATCCTTAAGATAATCAGGGTCATAGCCAGTAGTTTTAGAAATTTCGCGATAAGAGAGACCTTCCCAAGACTGACGAAACACTATCTCTTGAACATGGTTGAGGCGTTCATAATCGAGTACCGTTTCTGCGATCGCGAGAGCTTCGTCAACCGTCATGGCTCCAAGTCCCTCAAAAGTCATGATAATTTAACAATAGGGAGTCAGCTAACCCAATCTTCATGCTGCAAATGGTTATTTGCTCTGCTCTGCAATACCTAATACCTTTCTGGAAAAGCATTTCTGGAAAAGCATTGCCTCAGAACCCAAGGCAGTGGGCCCTCAACCTGAACGCCGATATAGCAGCACTTTTGGAAGCTGGAATCTGCATCCCAAAGTAAATTGTACCATAGGGAATACCTTTTTATTACTTTTCTCCTACTTTTCACTTACTTTTTTTCCCATAAAAAGATGAGATAATCTTATTGTGTGGAAAAGAAAAACCTCTGGTTAACCGAGAGGGAGTCGCTCATAGGGCAAAAAAATCGACTGGCATAAAACCAGACCATAATTGATAGTCGCTCAGTGTTCTACTCCTAACCTGTGTTACTATTACGCACAGCTACGAGAGAATTGAGCAAATCCTTTAAAGTCTACGGCCAGGATTCAAAAGTACAACCAGCTTACTGATGACAAAATTACTTCAGGCTAAAGAGTTATTTATGTATAGGGGCATACATAAAATTACTGGACAGTTGAAGACCTCTCTCTAAATTATCTCCTAGAACTTCGCCCTGTCCAGATTTAACACTAAAAATAAAAACATAAGTAAAGATTATTTAAGATTTTTAACACTATGATTGATAGAAAAATTTTGTGTGTAAAATAGACGATAAGCGCTGCTATACCATCAGGCTGATCGCTGGGTTAGTCGGTCAGATGGGGTGATCGGCGATAGCTGTCAGTATTTAAGTTTCTTCTAGCTAAATACCAGGAGTTTTTTGTATGAATTCAAGCACCAGTCAAAGACATCCACTTAAAAAGGCATTTGAGAATCCATTTTTCCAAAAAATAAGCATTTATATGCTATTGTTTTTCTTCCTACAATTTTTGATTTTTCAACTAAGTGGAGCAGTACGGAGTACATTTTATTCTATAACGCAGGCGCTTTTACCTACTACAGAAACCACTGTAGAAATCAGAAACATTATAATTAGCGGCCTCCAAGATATGAATGAACTGACAACTACCCAGATGTCTACTAAAGCTACAGTGGATTTCAAAGAAGAACGGAAATTTTTTGATCGGATACCATTAGGGGACACTCATGTAGTTTATGAAGCAGTGGGAACCGTGCAAGCGGGAATTGACTTAGATCAACTTGATGTTAAAAAAATAGATGTAGCAAACCATCAAGTTCGGCTTATATTACCACCGCCTCGAATCATGAAAGCATTTCTTGACGTTGAAGGATCTCATGTTGTTATACATTTCCGCCGTTGGTTCGGGCGTTCAGTAGAATCAGACTTACAAGAGCGAGCGCAAAGAGAAGCTTTAGCTGTAATTAAAAAAGAAGTCTGTGCCAATAATATTTTGGATAACGCCAATCAACACGCTAAAAAGCTGGTCGAAAACATTTTACATAGTGCCGGGTATGAAAAAGTGATTGTAGATACTCAACCTCCCGGAATTAATGCTTGTCGGGTTTAGTTGAGTGTAAATCAGAGGAATAAACTGATTTACACTCAATCTGTGGGGGGACGAGGGCGCTATGATTTTAATACCCTATTTTACAATAATAAGGGCAGCGCCTAACCCACCCTACTAATTACTATTGTTCATAAATTTAATTTCAAGGATGATAAAAAATGGCAAAATATTTACCTATGCACGATTCAAGTCAAGCAATACCAAAAGAAGAACTGCAAAACATTGAAAATCAATATAAGTCTAATAGCAAAGCAATTGCTGCGTTAAAATTTATAGAAAATAACAATGGGAATATTGTAGCTACGATTCAAGAAATTTCTGAAAATACAGGGGTTCAAGTTTCAATCATATTAAAATCTTTAGACAATCAATGCCGTAATATTTTAAGGGATAAAGATGTAAGTGAAGATTTACCGGCTCTGGCTAATAAGATTGTTTCTGGTGTGACTGTAGCAGCACTTTTGGCTAGTCACGCAACTCTTGCTCCTTTTGCTCCTGTATTGGGGTATTCTGCTGCATTGGCAGTAAAAAAAGGGATTAAATTATATACACAAGAATAGCCAATTAAACAAGAGATTCAGAATTTGTCTCATAGAAAAAAGCTATAATCGGATCACATATCTATTATTTCAATAGAGGATTATTTCATAACGTTAAAGCAGCGCCTAACCTATCCTACCAATTGCCTACACATTGGCCTGACTAATTTTTTTCGATTAAACCAAAATTAGGAGGATACATGATTTATCGATGGATAGTGATTTCTTTTTTGTCTTTATTATTATATCTGGGAAATTGCCAAAAACCTGCTATTGCCTCCGTCTCGGTATTTACAACTGATTTTCGGCATAATCCATCCATCATTTTGATAGCAAAAACCGATTGTAATGACTGTACATATTGTGATGGTTGCGAAGGAGAAAGCTGTGCAGAATGTTCTGATTGTTATACCTGCAATCAAAGTGAAGATTGTTCGGACTGTGAAGATTGTTATGGATGTCAAGGAGATGAATGTGCAGAATGTGTTGAATGTGAATCTTGCAGTAATGATTTAACTTCAATTCAGAATACTTCATCTGGACAGCGAAAATTTCTAGGAAATAATTATAGAGGGTCTTTAACTGTCCAGTAAGTCTGTTTATGGCCTGATGCCTGAATGACTCTTTGGCGTGAAGGAATTTTGTCAACAGTAAGCTGGCTGGACTTTACGGTAAAATATAGGGGGCAGATTGGAGCAGAGTCAGTCGGCTTGTTCACTGTTAGACCGCAATGATAGGGTCAACTTCATGACTGTAAATTGAAAAGTCTTGGTGAATGAAACAGTATTCGCATTTTCCTTCAGCCCGATCGCTCGTAAGCTGACGCCAAGCCGCCGGTATGGAAGAAAAACTCATTGTATTGATTCTGCATAAGCTTTTGCCTTGAGCAACGTCATTAAGCGATCGAGTTGCTCGGATAAATCTAGTTCTTCTGTTGAGGATCCTTCAACACTTCTCCCCCCTCGCCTTTAACACTACAGAATCAGGGGAAGCAATTTCTGAGAGGGAATCTTCCCTAATGCAAGGCAATACATCGACAGTCTATCCAAAACGGCGATCGGCAACAAACGTATTATAATTTTGATTGAATTTTTTCCACAAAAAGAGCCTTCATCTCTTCATCGGTAATATCGTAGGCGTATTTAGCAGTATTTTCACTTCTACGGCTCATCAGAATTTTAAGTGCTGCGTGACAAGCAGACTCATCATTCCAATGAGCTTTAATATAAGCCTTTAATTCGCGATTGGTCAGATTTTCAAGATTTTTGCTCATTCAACAAACTCCCACATTCCCTCGTCATTAATTACCCTTGTGCAACAGTGGGAAAATTTTCACCTCATACCAAATCTGGTTGTAAAAAATCCGTTTTCTCTATTAGCCCGCGCAGGCGGGCTTCGTCCGTATAGCCCCACCCTTTAGGGTGCTGGGTTTTGCCGTTTTCTCTCCTTAGCCCGCGCAGGCGGGCTTCGTCCGTATAGCCCCACCCTTCAGGGTGCTGGGTTTTGCCGTTTTCTCTCCTTAGCCCGCGCAGGCGGGCTTCGTCCGTATAGCCCCACCCTTCAGGGTGCCGGGTTTTGTTCGTATAGCCCCACCATGCACGGGTGCGAGTTTTTACAATTAAAACCTATTAAAACCACAAAACCCCAACACTTTCGTATTGGGGTTCTGTCTAATATTGACCGGGCACCGAGCTATTTTCCCAGGAGGCTACCCTCCAAGTATCTTCGCCGCAGTCGCGTTTCACGTCCGAGTTCGGGAAGGAGTCGGCGTGGTTCCACGAAGCCATAGGCACCCGGAAAACTGTGAGGTTTATAAACCCTCAAGACTGCATAAAGAAAAGAAATCAAAGAAGATATTATGAGGTCAAGCCCTCGGTCTGTTAGTACGCCTTGGCTACATACATTGCTGCACTTCCACCTAGCGCCTATTAACGGGTGTTCTGCCCGTGACCTTACTGGATTAACTCCATGAGAGCACTCATCTTGAGGTGGGCTTCCCACTTAGATGCTTTCAGCGGTTATCCGCTCCGCACTTGGCTACCCTGC
>NZ_JAMXOT010000006.1 GCF_024220515.1 Oscillatoria sp. HE19RPO | reverse complement strand
TTCAACTGAAAGGAAGCTATGTGTCGGAGTAAATGCTTGCGCCCTCCGGAGGGCGCAAGCATTTACTCCGACATTGACGGGGCTACTTTGTTGATCTACGAACGAACGTTTTGGAGATTTTATTTTTTGGAGTTCCCTTAGGCAAAATTGAGATGCTCCCGGGTAAAGTAGATAGAGAGGACAAGAAACCGGGTTTTTGGATAGAATTTGTTCCCAAGCCGGGACATTTTTCTCAAGAAACCCGGTTTTTAACCGCTCCTGGATGAAGTTCCTCTAAAAAAATTCCGAATCTGGGAGCTACATCTGTGCAATATTCTTTAGAAAACTCATACTCGGCGCGAAAAAGTATTCACCGCCTTTCAGGGTGACTCGGAGTTTAAAGTCATAGTCTTCTGTTTCGGGTTCCCCCCATTTTTTCGGCCATTTTTGAGTTCCCCCGGGTTGACCTGTTAGGGGGTCGGGTCCCACATTGTACTGGGGAAAGTTTTTTTGATTCGACCAGGAGGCTTGCATAAAGTTGAACTGATTTTCAATATCAGCTTGAAAGCATAAAAAGAGCATTCCTGATCCGGTTTCTGGTTCTTTATTTAAGTCATTTTCTCCATAACTGACGCCGCGACGAACGATACGATGACGCCTTTCCAATTCTAAGGATTCTTCATAGTTAATTGCCGATTCTACTCGTCCAGTGTCTCCTCGGGGGTTCGTTTTGCGGAGGTGAGCATGGAAGGGACACTGGGTTCCCTGGGTATCCTCGCTGTAATTGAAGTCATTCATGGTATCCACGGGTCGGACTGGGTTCGCATACAGGGGTTGCTCTTTGAGGGTGACGGGTGTTCCATCGAAGAAACGACCTACAACCAGCGCCCCGGCTAAATCTTCAGTGATACCGAGCTTTTTACCCAAATTACGTTGGTCTTCACGGAATCCTTTAACGTTTTGTTCGAGTTTGCGGTAGACCAAATAACTGCCATAGCTATCTTCTGTCTTTCCGTTCGGGTCTTTAGCCAAAATCAAATCCAGCGCAGCCCGAGGGTCCCATTTAGTAAAATCACCGCCTTTTTCCTTGGCTTTGTCAATTTCCCGTTTCAAAAAGAGCGGCTGACTGATATTATCGACAAAGCCAAAATGTTCTACAAATTGTCCCCGATAATTTTTGAGAATAAACCCATCTTCTCGGTTAATCACTTCAGCAACTGAGCGCAGTTGCTGCCCGATGGTATTCACCTTTTGCAGTAAGCCGACTAAGTTATCATCGGCCATGATGACTAAGGCATGAATTTCCTCTTGATATCCAGCCTCCCATTGCTTCACTTCAATATCCCCCAAGGATTGCCGGAGGGTGGGATTTTTCATTCCGAACCGAAAGGGTTGATCGTTAGGAATTTTTGCAGGAGAAAACCGCAGATATTCATACCCTTTCCGAGATAAAAAGAAGTTGGCAAATACACCGCCATCAATCTTCTGTTCTCGGTACTGACGGGCGCTATCGGCCTGCTGTTTCGCTGATTTTACTGAGTTATGAGCAAAATTTTGAATCCATTGCTTTGCCTCATCGGTTTTATCGGGTTTGAATTGCAAAAACAGATGGACGCTATAATCTCGTCCGTGAGAGTTGAGAATGTTGCCCTGTAAATCTTCGAGTAACTCTGCATATTCACCGGGATTATCAGGGTCAATGCCCGCTCCATTTCCGGGTAGTCCTTCTAAATCTTCTTGAGTGAGTGTCATGGTATTGAGTCGCTGTAGTACGGGTTAGAGTCGGCTATTGAAGGGATTCAGAATTAGCAAGCCCAGGTTGCTAATTCTGATGATAATCTATGAATGTTCTAGCTTCACCATTTGAGCATGAGAGGGTTTTCCAATGTCATTGAGGTAAAACATCATATAGTAGCCCGGGGGATAAAGATTTGGATTGGTTGGTGCTTGAAAGTCGAGGGTAGACTCATTTCCGAGGGCGATATTTTGGATGGGTAATTCAGCCAAGCGTTGTCCAAAATCTAAAGAATGGGTCTCGGCACCGAGTTTGACTAAGACCAAAGACCCATTTTCGGTGGCATCTTTGACAGAGATTTGGTTAGTTTTGCCATATTGGATGCTATTCGGAACCGTCACAATTTCTGGACGCGCACCGGGTTTAAAGAGATAGGGGGGACTGAAGACTTCCGCTTGCCACATTTCTGCGGGAACGAAGGGTTCAGGGTCACCGGGAGCAAAATAGCTTTGAGGTGATTTGTAATACTCTTGCAGGGAGAATTCTTTCGCCTGTGCTGATTTATCGGTGAGCTTGGCTAAGATAAAATTATTCTGCGGATCTCGCCCAATATCAACATGAATGGTGCCATCTTTTTCGACGGCTGCCCGATTCGCATTCCCCCCAATGCTTAATACTCGCGCATCGGGTAAAAGGATTGCGCCATTATGATAAAGTCTGGGGAGTTTGGCGGGATTCATGGGCTTGATATGGTAACCGCCTGGAGCATCAGAATTGGGCGTCATCAACAGCGGTTCATAGATGGGTGTATATTCAGGATATTCACCGCCATTGACGACTAAAATCTCTTGAGAGGGCAGAATAACTGCTTCGAGATTAGCCCGAGGTTTGTCTAAGAATTTCTCAACGGTTTCCCATTTACCATTCTTTTCTCCGCTATGTTCAGGAGAGACCCAACGCTGTAAACTAGAGGCAATTTTGGCTCCAGCATAGTTCGCCGTGTTACCCCCGCGTCCAAAGTTGATATCGTTGGTGCCGATCATTCCGGCGAGTAATAAAACATCTTCTGAGTTGGGAACTTGGAGGGCGGTTCCATAAGCTTTGGTGGTTTCAAATCGTTCTGGACCGACTTCAAAGCTGACGGAAAATTTACCGGAGGCGTCTTCATGGACGGACATTAAATAGCTGGTTTTGCTTTTGTTTTGAACTAAAACATTGGCAATACCGGCTTCGTCTCCCGTAATGAGAAGTTTCCCATCAGCGGTGGGGAAAACCCGAGGATAGAGGTCAATACTATCATAGTCATCAGCCCCTTTGATGTAGGTATTAAAGGGACTGTTATCGACGGTTGTCAGGTCAATGTAGTGGAAGTTTTGGGTATTGGGGTCGTAGATTTCTATGCTGGGATTAATTTGGTTGGGAGCATTTAATTTTAGACCGGAAAAAATGACAATTTTGCCATCGGCTAGTTCGACTAGGGTGGGATACCACCGGCCCTCTTTCATTTGACCGGCAGGAGACCATTCGCCGGTTTGCCAGTTATAAAGATTGGCTTGTTTTGAGCCGGTGAATCTGCCTCCGGGGTAATAACGTCCGGTTCCACTGATAAAGAGGACGTTGCCATCGGCTAGTTGTAAATGACCGCCACAAAATAGGTCGTTGCTCTGCCCATCTTGCATGGCAGGAGGTGAAGAAATGCGCTCAAATTGCTGGGTTTGGGGGTCGAAGAGGGAGGTGTTGTTAATGGCGTTATAGTCTCCGGATCCGACTCCTTCTACAAAGGTGGTTTTACCTTGGTCATTGAGGAGGGTATTGCGAAAGCTGCTGCCGTTGACGCTGAGGACTTTTCCGTTGGGAAGGAGGATGGTATGAACTGACTGCATGAGGCTTTCTTTGGGAGCCATTGGAATGGTTTCCCAGGCTCCCATTTCTTCTTTAGCACCTACTAGGGGAGAGGCGATCGCCTGCTTCCACCCGCAGAATGTAATGGCTAAAGTTAAGATAAAAATGAAAAAAACCGAGATGATTGTAGTTCGGTTAGTTATGTTATTGAGTCTCATAGGGGGCTATTTATTACTCGTTGCATCGTTTTACAAAATTGCTGAGTTGCGGAAGCTTTGATGTGGATGATTAGGACGGAGGAGGTTTGGTAACAATTCAAAACCGGGTTTTCTTAATATATACGGGCTGATTTTCCAGGAAATTACAGCCAGAAACCCGGTTCATTGTCTGAGTTCGTCAACTTTAATTTCACGTCCTAGGTCAACAAGTTGAGGAGGTGAGATGGGAGAACTGAGCTAGAACTGTTTTACTAAAGGTTATAGATGTGAGTGAGTTTTTTCCGAGTGATGTCGATCGCCTCTTGAGCAATGTCATAGGCACTGGGGTATTGATTCTCTGCATCTTCTCCCGGTATCCAAAACTTGCGACGACTCAGGCGCAAGGAGTCCAGAAAATCGGGAATCGCATTGAAAACCTCGATCGCGACTGGTCCATTATACACAGAGAGAATGGGTTTAAACAAGGACTCCCAGGGAATCCAACTGGTATGAACCGCACCGCGATCGGGTGCAGAGACTTGGACATAATGCAGTCGGCGTTCATTAGCCAATTGCCTCACTTGTGCTGCAAAAATCTCGGGTCCTTCACCATCAAGAATTTCGTGAGCGGTATCAATCACAACTCCCACGGTTGGGTTGCTCACGCCTTCCAGAAAGTCTAGCACTTGAGATAATTTGTTCGGACCTGGAGTTTCCCAGTGGGTGATTGGCTCGATCGCCAATTTGACATTCCTATCTTCTGCATAGTTTCCTAACTCTTGTAGAGTCGGTTGTGCATTGGCATAGCGCCGAGCTAACTCCCATTGTAGCCGATCGCTCCAAATCGGGGTATTCCCATCCTTGAGAAATGCACCGTAAGGCACGACGATCGGTCCCATCATCACTTCCCCCCGGAGTGCGGCAGTGATGTCAACCCGTGCCTTGAGATAGGCTAAGGCTTTTTGCCGTTGTCCTGCGTCAAATGAACTGGGATCGCAGCTTGGAGTGGCACCGACATTGGTCGTAATGTCTACATCACTGAATCCTTCGTCATCCAGAAAGCGACGCAGGTTGGCGTAGTCCTGAATTTCTTGTGAGTAATCGGTGTTGTCCGAGGGTGCGATCGGAAACTCAAAGCCCGTATAACCCATCTGGGTCAGTTCTTTTATATGTTTAAGCACCCGTTTCCGATACTCATGATCATGAGGTTTCAGATTGGTGGTGAACATAAAAAAGCTCAAATAGACATCCTGCGGAATTAGCATATTGTCATTCATGTTACGACTCCTTGTCGTGAGAATTTAGTAGGAAAGAGGCATCGGTAAATTCAGATCGACAAATATCTGTTGTGCTTGTAATTAGCAAATTTGAAGCCGGGGTGAAATGGTTACAATTCAACAAATTAACCCCATCCTGATAATACCAAATCCGGGTATCAAAAGTCGTTTTGATAGAGTAGCCCGCGCAGGCGGGCTTTGTCCCTGTAGCCCCACCCTTTAGGGTGCGGGTTTTTATTTGAATACCAAATTTCGTATTAGCTGATTTTACAGCTTTTTGTTCCAAATTTGACGGTTAATTTTCCAACTATTTCCCTCTTTTTTCATCAACCAAAGCGCTCGATATTTAACAACATGAGCAGGACTGCCGTCTTTTGGATAAATTGTGGCGGCAGAGCTCCCGATGACGTAACCAAAATCCCCTGTTATTTCGATTTCTTCGGCGTTGAAGGTGGGATCAGTTGATTGATGAGCACATTCTTCAGCAAACCCTTGCACAATGTCATGAATCCCGATACAATCCGAGGCATCTGGTGGCATCCACAGAGCGTCTTCGGTGTACATTTCGGCATAAGACATCAGGTCTATTGACCTGACATTAGCTGGGTAAATCTCTTCAAATATCTGTCTAATTTCTTCTCTATCTCTGAAGCTCATAGCCGTATAATCCTAAAATTGTGAGGGATAATTGGGAGAGAATATGATTAAGTTAAAAGAGTTTTTTACCCTTAAATCTTATCCTCTCCCGGGTCAAAATACAGGATTCAAATCAGCACTTAGGGATTAAAATCCAATTTGGTCGCGGAGGTAGGTCCGAGCCATCAGGGCATATTGTAACGGTTCGGCATTCTTCGGATCTTGTTCCGCTTCCACCATCAGCCATCCTTCATAATTAGCGTTGGCAAGCTCTTGTAAAATCGGCTGAAAATTGATGGCTCCTGCGGAATCTCCGGGGACCGTAAAGATTCCGGCGCGAATTGAATCTAAAAATCCCCGTCCAGTTTTTTTGGATTCATCTAAAATCGGCTGACGAATATTTTTCAAATGAACGTGCTTGATCCGGTTGACATATTTTTTAGTAACCGCTAGAGGGTCAACGCCTGCATAGTACAAATGACCTGTATCCAGAAGCAGTTTAACGGTGTTAGAGTCGGTATTGTTCATGAGGCGATCGATATCCTCGAAGTTTTCAACTCCGGTGCCAATATGAGGGTGATAGACCAATTGCATCCCATTTTTTTGGGCGATCGCACCCAGTTTATTCAGTCCTTCGGTTAAATCTGACCATTGCTGATCCGTAAATTTGGGTCGGTCCACTAATGGGTCTGCACCAGGCTTTTGATGAACTGCACCCCCCAATTCAGCCACGACAATACTGTTACCATTCATCTCTTTCATGAAGGCAACTTGCTTATCGAATTCTTCAAAGGTTTCTTGGGCTTGTCCTACGGTGAACAACGTTCCCACCCAAGGTTCAGAAATGGTTAAATTACGCATTTGTAATTCCCGTTTTAATTCCTTGAGGTCTTGGGGATATTTCGGGGACATCTGTGAACCTTTGAATCCAGCTAGGGCTGTTTCACTTAAAATTTGCTGGAATGGAATAGGGGGATCGAGATCAATGGTGCGATCGTCACTATTACTCCAGCCGGTTGGGGTAATCCCTAACTTAACTTTATTGCGATCGAAGGTGGGGTTTAAGATGGCCTCGGATGACGGCGTAACGAGAGAGACTAAAACAGGATTGTTGTCATCGGAAGTCGCAGCGTTAGCAGGAGGAGTAATGCTCATTAGTCCGACAAGAAGAAAGAGACCTAAAACGACAGATACGGGATAAATTGCTCTGATTTTTTGGAAGAAGGGATGTTTCTTCATGGTGCGCTAAGTTAAATGACGTGATGGATTGATACGCGAATAGCCGTCCTAAGTCGCTTGGTTTCAGGGGCGGATTTACCTAATTTTAAGATTAGGAATTAAGGGGGATACTTGGATAACAATGGTGTTCTCAAGATTGAGCCTGTTCATCCAAGGTATCCCTTCTGATTCAAGTTTTATTGAAAAGCCCCAAACCGGGAGACATCTCCGTTATAAATAGTCTTGTCAGGCATCAGAGACTTAAACAGATCTGTTTCATGGAAATTCGTTGCCGTCAGATTAGCATCGGACAACTTTGTATCTCTCATTGAACTGCTGGAAAAATCTGCACTGGATAAATTGGAGCGAGATAGAATAGCTTTTTGTAACTGAGCATTGGTTACTGAAGCATTAGACAAATTGGCATCAGAGATAATCGCACTGGTTAAAATGGCCCCGGTTAAATCCGCCCCGGTTAAATCCACTTTGGTCATCAGCGCATTCTCCAACTCAGCATCAGAAAGATTAGCCCCAGTGAGGTTAGACTCTGACAGCGTAATTCCGGGCATTGTAGCATGGGAGAGATTCGCACCGCTTAAATTGGCTGCTTGAAGTCTGGCATCATTGAGTAGTGCACCGGAGAGATTGGCATTGGATAAATTTGCTCCATTTAAGGCGCTACCATATAAATCTTGATTGGAGAGATCCACGCCGGATAGATCGCAGTTAACACAGGCGTTGGTCAACTTTAACTGATTGTAATCTGTGCCAACGAAAGCATTAGCCGGAGCAATCCAGAGGGTTAAGCTCACAACAAGGGAGAGGGTCAGGGTAGAAAGTTGACGAAATGAAGTTGCAATATTCATGGTGAGACTAAAACTGACAAAATGTGAAGGTTTGAGTTGGTGATTGAGCTAGGAACTTTAGGGTCTGATGCGTTACAATTTAGAGGTTTTGGACTTGGTTAAACCTACCGAAGGCTTGTCACTCCAGCTTGCATATCCGGGACTTTTTGCTCCCGGTGGGTTAACCCCGATCGCGGGCCAGAGGAGTCCTTCTGGATAGGCGGTTGAACTGGGAACAAAGGTCCGGTCTTGGGTTTTAGTGCCGTACATTTCCCGCCAATCTTTGGGGAGTTCATACCAGGTCGCCACATACCACAGCTTAATAATATTGCGGGCGATCGGACCCAATTGTTCAGACCCCAAAATTTCTAACCGCAGTCGGTTCGTGCGGATTGAATTATCATCACTCTTCGTGGCTGCCTCATCAATCTCATGAAACAGTTTTAACAAGTCGATCAGGATATTAGGTCCAATGATTTCATGGATGGTCTTAAAGTAAAGTTCACCTTGTCCAGTTCCCTGTAGATGAAATCGAGAAAAGCCCGTTAAGGTTACGGACAAATCGTAAAAATACTCCATCAACTCCGGTGAATTAATATCCATCAGGTATTTACCTCACTAACAAAATAAAACAACAAAGGGGCGAAAATTCTGAGGCTCCGTGATTATTCATCATCGACAACAATCGATGAAACTAGCGAATGCAGGAGCAATTTAACCCAGTTTCTGTTCAGCATTTATGCCAAACTTCTCAAAAGAAACAGTACAGAAACCGGGAAAATTTTTATGCTCCTGTAACCCTTAATCTAATCGGAATATGGGAGCGGCATTAACCCCGGGCATACCGGGGATGGGATTCCGAATTAGAGCGGTCGCAGATTCTTTCAGCTTGAACATTCCGCCCACTGCCGGAATTAATTCTTTGGGATTTCCATCAAAAGCCTTTTCAAGGTCCCCTAGGAATTTGCGGTAATCCGCATAGAATTGTTTAGCTGCGGTATAGATTTCCGATTTTTCGGGGTAATCACTCAGGTGGGGATTGGACTTCATCGGATATACGGCATCCCAATCTACCGTAAATTTTGCCCCGGTGGGATGATCGGGACGATCCGAATTTTCCGGATCATCCTTGTCCACCACATAGTATTGTCCTAGTTTAATTTGTTGAAATCGATAGTAATGGCCCAGTTCTCGTTCGGCATCATAAATCGTCCCACTTCTTGCTCCTTCACCCTGCTCTTGAATAAGTTTTATAGCCCGAATGGCTGAACGCAGATCGGTCACGGGGATAATATCTCCACCACCGTTGTAGTAGTATTCCGGCGTAATTTGTCGGCTGGGGTCGCCACAAAATAGGGCATCTCCCATTTCTTTATGGAGTGCATACAGGCCGCGAATAATCTCGGCATAGAATAATCCGATGCTGTAGAATGTATCAGACGGTTTACCATCCAGAATGGTCAGAAAGTTATACTGTTCTTGAACGGGTCGAGAAACGACTAAGGGTTTATCGTCTTCGACTTCTTCGGCCCGCTCAATCTTCATAAATGTGTCGATCGCCTCGGGGGAAAATTTATTCAATCCGACTTTGAAATCAATCGCGCCGGTGGGGAGATAGGTCGGATAGGTCTGAATAAACTCCGGATCGGTCAGGGTCTTTTTCATCTTTCCGCCCACCGCATTATACAGATTGGCGATCAGGGTCAGATGGAGCATTTCCTCTACCGCAACTGCCCGGATAATATGAAACGACTCTAAATTTTTTCCGGGGTGCATGGAGTAGAGTGCGGTAATGTAAGGGGGAATCGTTGCGTGTTCTAGCACTAGGGCTTTTTTGAGATAGTGACGCAACTCCTTTACTGTGGTAATCAGTTTCAACTTATCGTTTTTGGACATAATACTTCAGGGGTGAATGTGTTCTGGATTTCGACAGGAAGAAGATGGCAAGGGCAACAATTGTTAGGCGTTTAAATCTTTCAGCATTTGTTCCGATGCCATAAAACTAAGGGCGGCGATCGTCAAACTGGTATTGGAACTGCCAATAGTCGGCATACTCCCTGAACCAACCAGGAAAAGATTCTCATGAGCCCAAGACCGTAATTTGGAATTGACAACGGAGTTCTTGTCATTGGTTCCCATGATATGAGTTCCAGAAAAGTGATTTCCTCCTTTGTAGAAGTAACCTTCTCCCTCAAATTCAAAATAGGCCGGGTCTTTAGGATTGTAGTGGGTATAATCTTCTGCTCCTAACCGTTGGAAAATCACCCGAGAAAGTTTGCGGGTATAGGCCAGGGTTCGGATACTGTAATCCGGGATGTTGAAGTTAATTACGGGACGAAAATTATCCAATTGATCCTTGTATTTGGCATCAATTGTGACTCGGTTACTGGGTTCTGGAAGTAATTCACACATGAACGCCAGCAGGAGTTGTCGGGAAATCCGATTAACTAAAGTATCGCGAAGTGCTTGTCCATATTTGTTTTTGTTGTCAACGGCATCGGTGACTTCTGTGTAGGGCGAACCCGTTGCCCATCCCCAACCATCATTGTGAATATCCGCAGCAAAGGCAGATTGTTTCTGACGAAACCCGCCTTTACGAAATGTGGCAATTCCTGTTGTCGCCAGAGGTCCGCGCATGGTGCCGGTTACTTCCGGCATCAAAGCCCAAGCCAAGGTAAAGGGGTGATCCATCAGATAACGCCCGATTAGTCCATTCTCATTGGGCAAATCAGAAGCCAGCATCAGACGAGCATTCTCTACGGCATTTGTGGCTAGGACAAATAATTTTCCTTTGGCGATTCCGACCTTGTGAGCAGGATTTTTGGGTTCTTCATATCGCTTGTAGTGAACAGCAGTTACCCGACCGTTTTCTGGCTCGATTTCTATCTTGAAAGCGACTGCTTGGCAGAGTAAATGAACCCGACCCGTTTGGAAGGCTTTGGTTAAAGTTCGACGAGCATCATATTTGGCTTGAGCTGGACAGAGGGGAACGCAGTTGGCATTTCCTTGGCATCGTTCCCCATACTGTACGGGATGAATACTGCTGACGCCCTCGGGGACAAAGGGGTTACCGCGATCGTATTTAGGATTGGGGACACCATTGCGACCTTGAGGAAAACCTGCGAAGGTTAATTCATACTCCTCTTCGTCGAGTTTGACTTTAGTCCCCTTAACTTTGTCCATTACTTTTTTATCTAAGTAAGAAGGAGGCATTGCTTCCATGGGAAAAACATAGCCTTCATCAAAGGGAACGCCCAGTGCTTCTTGCTCCTCTTTGTTCCCAGAAACCCCAATTTCGTACTCGGCTTTATTGTAGTAGGGCATCAGGTCTTGATAGCTAATCGGCCAATCTAACCCTTGTCCATATTTGGTGCGTAACTCGAAATCTTCCGGTAACATTCGGATGGTTTTCCCTTCCCAGTGCATGGTTGTTCCACCGGGGACTCTGGTATAAGAACCACTCAGCCTCATCGGGCCTTTTTCTACAAAATACTCATCGTCATCAGTCGGACTCAGGGCATTTGGATTTTTGGCATAGGGAGCGTTGGAATTTTTTTCCGCCGCACTATAGAAGGTGTCAATATAACTTTGAAACCCGGCTAGGGTTAAATCCTTGGATTGTCCGGCTTCTAAAATTAAAACGCTTTTTCCTTGTTCACTCAATTCTTTGGCAACGATCGCTCCTGCAATCCCTGATCCGACGATGACTACATCATAAGATGTTTTTGAGACCGTCTCTACATCAACGGATATTACCAATTCGTGAAGGGGACTCATGATTTACTCCTTAAAGGTGAGTTGATTCGCCTGAAGTGATTTGAAAATCTGGTCAGGGCCAGCTTTGATGTAGCCGAGATGGGGGATAGGGAGGATGTGAGTCATCTCCCCTATTCCCCTATTTTCCTAATTTTCAGAGGGGCGATCGCAATTATTTGAACGCCGATTTTTCTGCCAAATCTTGAATTAAATTGGCTACGACTCCAGTCCATCCGGTTTGATGGCTGGCACCAATTCCCGCACCATTATCGCCATGAAAATATTCATAGAACAGAATCAAATCACGCCAGTAGGGGTCTTTTTGAAACTTTTCTGAACCGCCATAAACGGGTCGCCAAGGTTCAGTGGAGGAGGGTTTAGATGAGGAGGATTCCGAGGAGGATTCCGAGGAGGATTCCGAAGGATTGGAACCCGATTTTTTCAGAAAGATACTGGTGAGCCGCTTCGATAACTCGATGGAGACTTCCTCCAGGTTCATCTCTTTGATTTCCCCCGTGGTGGTGGGACATTTAACTTTGAGATCATCTCCCCAGTAAGCATGAAACTTCTGGAGGGACTCAATGAGGAGAAAATTCACAGGCATCCAAATCGGACCCCGCCAATTCGAGTTACCGCCAAACATGGGGTATTTGGATTCTGCGGGTTCATATTCCAATCGATGTTCTTTACCTTCTATCCACAAAACATAAGGGTGAGCTTCGTGGTATTTTGACAAACCCCGGATCCCGTAATCGCTCAAGAATTCGGTTGAATCCAACATTTTACTCAAAATATGTTGCAACCGCTCTTTATTGACCAGCGACAAATACAAGCCTTTTTCTGGATCTGTTTCGTCCTGATTTTCCGAGGAACGCAGTTCGATGTTTTGGTGGTTCAAAAGTTGAGGGCGATTTTTGACAAACCAATTCATGCGAGCTTGAAAATCCAAGTTCAAGTAATCCTTAACGATATCTTTGTCAATGGTTTCCACTGCAAACAGGGGAATTAATCCGACTAGCGATCGCACCTTCATGGAGAGTGCACCGGCACTGTTCGCACCTGATACATTACTCTTAGGAGCCTTCAAGATGTCGTAATAGAACTTGTCCTCGTCGTTCCAGATATCGATATCGTTCCCCCCTACTTTATTCATCGCATCCGCAATCAACAGAAAATGTTGAAAATATTTAGATGCCATGTCTTCGTAGTTACTGCGGCCCGTTTTCTTGACCAGAGTCTGATAAGTGGCGATTAGCTCTTGATCTGCATCCTCCTTAACTAGCTCCTGATATTTCTGGCGAAGTTTTTCATAGGTTTTCGCCAAATCTTTATCTTGTTTGGCGAGTTCACTGGAAATTTTCAGCATATTCAAACAGAACATCGCCATCCAGCTTGTTCCATCTGACTGCTCAATCTTTGCCTCCTCAAGATCCAAGTTACTCCGGTCTATTACCCCAATGTTATCTAAGCCTAAGAAGCCACCTTCAAAGACATTATTACCATTCGCATCTTTCCGGTTAACCCACCAGGTAAAATAGAGGGATAACTTTTGAAACACATCTTCCAGAAAATTGGTATCCCCTTGACCATAAAGTTTTTCTTCGAGTTTATAAACCCGCCATGCAGCCCAAGCATGAACGGGCGGATTAACATCCCCAAAATTCCACTCATAAGCGGCCATTTGACCGTTGGGATGCATATACCATTCCCGGGTGAAGAGATAGAGTTGCTTCTTGGCAAACTCGATATCAATCAGGGCAAAAGGCAGGGTATGAAATGCTAAGTCCCAGGCAGCAAACCAAGGATATTCCCATTTATCAGGCATGGAAATAATATCCTCATTAAATAAATGAGTCCACGCTTTATTTTTGTCGCCGGATTTACGAGATTGGGGGGGTTTAGGCGGAGTGGGATCTCCATTGATCCAGTCCGCTACGATATAGTGATAAAATTGCTTGCTCCACAACATCCCGGCAAAAGCTTGGCGCTGGACAGCCCGCACATCATCAGGAATATCATAGGGACAAACTGCCTGATAAAATTCATCCGCGTCATTCTTGCGCTGGGTGAAGGTGGTGTCAAATTCATCACTGAAGGGAGAATCCAAATTCTCTGGAGAGAAGCGCAAGCGCACAGTTTTCGTTTCCCCAGGGGCCAGGATTAATTCATAATGGGCTGAGGCTTTGGTTCCAACCTGATTGGGATTGACGGTCTGGGCTTTCCCTTTGGAGACGATATAATCGTTGATGCCATCTTTAACATAAGGGGAATCATTTTCCCCCCATTTTAATATTTTTTTGTTGGTTTCATTTTCGGTATAAAGGAGTTCTTTTGGCCCTTCACAATACAGCCATCGTTTTCCTAAGTTTTCACTGTTGCATACAACTTCGATAACGCTTAAGTTAGGGTCTGATTTGACGGTTTTTAAGGATTTATCCGCTTTGTTCTGATTGGGATAGCCCCAAGACCAAGTATTGCGGAAGAACAGGGTAGGCAAGAGATGGAGCGTCGCGGTTTCTGAGCCCCGATTGCTGACGGAAATTTGGATCAGGATATCTTCTTCTGACTTTTTGGCGTAATTGATGGCAACATCAAAGTACCGATTGTCATTAAAAACTCCTGTATTCATCAGCTCGTATTCAGGAGCGGCTTTATAGTTAGATTTCAGATGTCGGTTTTCGTCAACTAACTCTTTATAAGGAAAAGCTGCTTGGGGGTATTTATAGAGGCAACTCATGTAAGAGTGAGTGGGGGTATTGTCCGTGTAAAAGTAATATTCTTTCACATCTTCCCCGTGATTCCCTTCGTTGCCGGTTAAACCAAACAGCCTTTCTTTGATGATGGCATCTTGTTCATTCCACAGGCCGATCGCAAAACAAATATTCTGGTGATCATCGGATATCCCTGCAATCCCATCCTCACCCCAACGATAGGCCCGAGAACGAGCTTGGTCATGGGTAAAATCGTCCCATGCCTCAACAGTTTCGCTGTAATGTTCCCGAACAGTTCCCCACTGGCGATCGCTCACATAGGGACCCCATTTCTTCCAATTGCTTTTCTTATTCTCACGTTCTTCTGCTAATCGTTTGCCTTCGGCGGTGTCTTGAATTGAAGTCATGGTTGTTTGGGTAGTGTATTGAGCTAATCAGTTACAGAGCTTGAGTAGGGCTTCTGCACTGCCTACAGTGGAAGTGGACTCTCTCCTATTCCAGCAAGAATTGCGCGATCGCTTACCGCGAAGCAATCCTTGTGAGTTGTTGCTCTCTTTCCTTAAAGACGATCTTTAACCCAAATTTCTGAATTGTTCCCGTTCGACAAACCTATCTTTCGTCCAAGCCCCTAAACATCGGGGGGTTTCCTCCATTCTGGTTAGAGCGGTTTGTAAACACCAACAGATTCGAGGGTACGGGTACAGAAACACAGCCTGTCTATAGGTTTCAAAAACATAAAACAGACGTTAAATATACCGAATTGGGATTAGACTAACCCTCATATAAAATTGGAATAATCAATATCAAAACGTAACGTTTTGGATTTCCTAGAGGGAAAGTCGGTTAATGAGTTGGATCCGGTTTAGTGAACTCAAATACTCTATATAGCAATCCTAAATCAGTTGTGGAATACCCTCACCCCAACCCCTCGCCCAGAACGGGAGAGGGGAGGCTCAAGATGTTATAAATCAGTTAGGAATGCTATATAAAACCCGTCTTTTAGGAAAGGTTGGACAATTCTTTAAGGCGTGGGAGCATTTTGCTCCCTATGACAAACGGAGCCAAAAATCCGGGGATTTGTCCTCTTCCTAATCCTATACCAATGGCGTAGATCCTCGGACCCGGTTTAACGTTGTCCGGGAAATCAGCACCCTTTGAACAGGTTAAATTCACCGGAAAGTTTTCCCCGATCTTCATCGGGGATAAACTCTTGATTAAGGATTGATTAGCGGGAAAACCCGATCCAGGAGGAGAGCCGATTTTTCGCCTGTATTTTTCCGCCCATTGCCTCACTTGATGCAGTTTTTGCATCCACTGCATCAGCCTCCATAAACAGTCCCAAATTCTCGTTTTTTCTTCAACGTGAATCCAGGCCCAAATCGCTGCAAGCGGCCATTCAGACCCGGTTGCTGGAATGCAGGAATCAGCCGTTTTCTTGATGGATAAGGTGGCGTGAGAAGTCGGGGCGATCGCCTCTAACTCAGAAGGCGGCTGGAATCGCACAACCTCAATGGGTTCCTCACCCACAACAGTCGCGGCGATCGCCCCCCCCACGGATGATGTCACCGGCTCATCTACAGGGGTGTCAACTTCTTCCCGATTCTGCTGGGATAGTTCCTCTGTTGCCAACTCCGTTACTGCTGGGGTAACAAGGGATTTTATTAAAAGGTTTTCTTCCCCAATAAAATATCCCCTCAACTCCTCTCGCAGAATTGCCCGTGCTTGGGAAATTCGCTTGCAAACATTGGGGTAAGAAATCTGTTGCTGTTTTGCTATTTCTTGATGAGAAAACTCTTGATAAAAATGCAGTACAAATGTTTCATGCAACCGAATAGGTAACTGATTAATCGCACGGCGAATGACCCGTTTTTGCTCGTCGTTCTCTAAGGCGCTTGCGGGGGAGTCTTGAAGCGAAATCCATTCTCGCTCCTCTTGCTCCCCGTACCATTCTATATACTCCAAGGTTTTCAAGCCTTGGTGACGCTTGAGGTCAAGCCAATAATTACGAATCAGCTTGGTTATCCAAAATTTAAAGTTTTGGATTTTTTCCGCATATTTATGGGCTTTTTTAAAAGCTTTGAGCATCGCCTGACTCAGGAGATCTTCGGCCTCGGTTGAGTTGCCGTCCATCCACTTGAGACAGCATCGAAATAGGTGGTCTTGATGCTGCTGGAAGAGGGACCAAAAGGCTTGGTATTCCCCGGCTGCAAGGGGTTTTAAAAGTTGTTCTTCTTCGGTTAGGGGCTGGATGTCGGTAGTAGTAGATTGCACCACGATAGTTTCACCTATTGAATTGATTGAAAGGCTATTCAGCCAAATTCTCTCTAATGCTGTAAACCTTTGGTCAATGAGCCGTTTGGAATGGCTTGGTTGGGGTTGCAGGTCGGTGTTTTATTGGAGGTTAAGCAGGGCCATAGTTGAGTGATTTAAAATAGTGAATGGGTCGAGTTGTGGGCAATGAAATAAATAACTCTTTATGCTACAGGTAGATCGTGATAATACTACATAGGCAAGGGTGTTTGATGGACTCAGCAGACTACTAAATCTGTAGCCTTCCATGTATTAGACGGTTGAACCAGGGATTTTGTGAATGGACTTCTGGGTTCATTCCGGAACTCCCCCCACTGTCACCGGGGGGCTGGGGGTGTCTCTTTAGTTATTGAGCAAGAGGTCTGATGATTTGGGCGGGATATTTTGGGCCAGTCGCCTTTCATAAAGGTCCTAAAATATCCCTCGATCAATTGATGAAATTCCTGAATTTGTTTTCTTAAAAATTAGGTAATTTGCTTAGATTAAAAGTTACAAATTACCCGGTAAACGCTTAAACCCCGGATAATCGCGGGTAATATTTCCCTTGAGAATTTCCCGGGTATTTGTAAAAAAAATGAGGCAATTGCAGATCCTATCCAGATCTGCCAATCTGCTGAGTCCTTGGGTTTGAGCGGATTCTGTAAGTGTGCCTGGGTAGGTCTTTCAACTGCTGAGGTCATGGATTCCATTGGGTACTTGAGTGGGCATTATGAAAGGGTGAGTTGAGAAGCCAGAAACCGGGAGTTGTGTTTAAACCGGATGGGCTTTTTGCTACAGGTAGGGGATGGCTATCTTTAAGTAGCGTTTTATCGCCCATTGATTCCTGCGCTTAACCCATTCTCCGCCCTCACCCATCGGGCAATGGGGGAGTTGATGGAGTAGAAGCTGGAAATCAAGGGCAATGGGTCTAATCTCTGGGGTTAAGCAGCGATCGCAGACCTGTATCCGTACTTCGATGCCGAGGGTTTTGGCTGGTTGGCCGGTACTATACAGAAAATTAGTTTTTTATCCTCTATCTCAAGATAGATTTATCCTACTGCTTTAGCGAGATGGACGTCAAGAGGAAAGGGAAATCACTTGTGTAAAGAAACATAACGATTAAACTCGGAGGAAATTATGGCCGGTTAAACATTTTAATTTGACCTGTTGTGTATATCGTCGATCTGCCCGGGGTAATCAGCGGATCCACAAATAGACTACACAGAACTGTTCTAATACTCAGTAAACCTCACTCCTGTTTTTGTTGGTGTTTGCGTAACGTATAACTTAATCAACATCGGAGTATTTTTTTGGACATTTTATGAACTGGCATCGGGGGATTTTTGTAAATCCGTATAATTACTGATTTTTTAAAGAAAAATGTCATTGAGTAGTCCGTGAAAATACTTGGGTTGGTCAGTCGGCGATCGCACCGAGAGAGAAACCCCTCCCCCTCGGTCCGGCGATCGCGCTGGCCCCACAGCACCCCACCCTAGAGGGCGATCGGTCTTGACTTATCACTTTTTAGCTATTGTTAATTTGTTATATAAAAATATGTTGGGGCAGTGTGGCCCTGAATAGAAAATCCAGTTGAAAGGCGATCGGTCCCAATCTTTGATGTGATGAATCTGGCCCCAAGTTCAAAATGGGGGTAAAGGTTTTGCCGTGGCAATCCCTGAAAGGGATTTAGGGCCATTGAGACGTAATGGTGCTGCTGAAGAGTAGCACCTATTGAAGTTTCAATCCCTGAAAGGGATTTAGGGCCATTGAGACAAGCTTTGGGTCCCGAAACCCAGCCACATCGGGAAGTTTCAATCCCTGAAAGGGATTTAGGGCCATTGAGACGAATCGTTCAGGGAAAACATTCTCGCATGGTTCAGTTCAAGTTTCAATCCCTGAAAGGGATTTAGGGCCATTGAGACACATTGAATCCAGCCTTTTCAATCACAGCAAACGTCTGTTTCAATCCCTGAAAGGGATTTAGGGCCATTGAGACGGATTCTGAAATTATCAGATTGTGTTGGGAAAAGGTGTTTCAATCCCTGAAAGGGATTTAGGGCCATTGAGACTATCGACTTGGTTCGTTCCCTGCCAGGGAATGTCCGAGTTTCAATCCCTGAAAGGGATTTAGGGCCATTGAGACACAGGATCTGGGCGATCTATTATATTGGGAACGCAATCGTTTCAATCCCTGAAAGGGATTTAGGGCCATTGAGACCAAAGCCAGCTAGAAAAAGATCGCAAATTTATCGGTTTCAATCCCTGAAAGGGATTTAGGGCCATTGAGACTCCAAGCTGTAATCGGGGAAATTGCCATCACAGGTTTCAATCCCTGAAAGGGATTTAGGGCCATTGAGACTTCCCTGCTACTTTCAGGTTTTCGAGTACAGCGTTTCAATCCCTGAAAGGGATTTAGGGCCATTGAGACTCCACCATCAGCGCTAATTGTCGGGGTGCTTTTCGTTTCAATCCCTGAAAGGGATTTAGGGCCATTGAGACCTGATGGTGGATTTCCGGGGTCACTCGTATCGAGTGGTTTCAATCCCTGAAAGGGATTTAGGGCCATTGAGACCCTGCCAGATCTCACCGAGGCGAAGGCGGATCCCGGTCCCGTTTCAATCCCTGAAAGGGATTTAGGGCCATTGAGACTCGTTTTTCTTCCAGGTATCGTATGGTAAAAAAGAGTTTCAATCCCTGAAAGGGATTTAGGGCCATTGAGACTGACAGCGGTCAATCTATCTTTAGGGATATGACAAGTTTCAATCCCTGAAAGGGATTTAGGGCCATTGAGACGACATCGGATTGGTCGAGTTGCGATCGCCTCTCTCCAGTTTCAATCCCTGAAAGGGATTTAGGGCCATTGAGACGCCTCAACAGATAAATTTCTGTTGAGGCTTTTTGTGGCCTTTAAATCGTTTCAATCCCTGAAAGGGATTTAGGGCCATTGAGACAAAAATCCGCTGCTTCTCTGGCAATTCTTTTAGGTTTCAATCCCTGAAAGGGATTTAGGGCCATTGAGACTGAAAGTCAAGGGGAATCTACCCCTAACCAGTAAATGTTTCAATCCCTGAAAGGGATTTAGGGCCATTGAGACTATCAAAGCGTTTGCTAAATCCTAAAAATAGATTTACGTTTCAATCCCTGAAAGGGATTTAGGGCCATTGAGACTGCTCTTTTAGATGCGATTTCCGAGCTTAATGAAGTTTCAATCCCTGAAAGGGATTTAGGGCCATTGAGACCATTGCCGAAGCCAAGGCGAACCTGGAAATGCTCGGTTTCAATCCCTGAAAGGGATTTAGGGCCATTGAGACTGAGACGCCGTCTGCGAGATTCTCATCAATTTAATTAAGGTTGTTTCAATCCCTGAAAGGGATTTAGGGCCATTGAGACACAGGGACGCTGAATAGCCCGCCCACTTAATTTCGTTTCAATCCCTGAAAGGGATTTAGGGCCATTGAGACGAATGAGCACCAAAAGCAGCAAGCCGCGCTTAAAAGTTTCAATCCCTGAAAGGGATTTAGGGCCATTGAGACCGAACCATCAAATTGAGATTCGCATCGCTACTGGTTTCAATCCCTGAAAGGGATTTAGGGCCATTGAGACCAAATTTCCCAGTGGCAAGCACGGTCGCACACGTTTCAATCCCTGAAAGGGATTTAGGGCCATTGAGACATCTGCTATGCTGTGTGTCGGGACCGATGTGTTTGTTTCAATCCCTGAAAGGGATTTAGGGCCATTGAGACCTTTGCGGGGGGAACTCTGGGAATCTAATCTGTTTCAATCCCTGAAAGGGATTTAGGGCCATTGAGACCATGGGGTTCATCCAGATGAGTCAAAAAGACTCGTTTCAATCCCTGAAAGGGATTTAGGGCCATTGAGACCGGCAGTTGGTTGACTGATGCCCTCTTCTTTTATCTGTTTCAATCCCTGAAAGGGATTTAGGGCCATTGAGACAAATCCAAAAAGTAAAACGATGGAAACCAATGAGTTTCAATCCCTGAAAGGGATTTAGGGCCATTGAGACATGGCGCTACCTCATCCGGGGTGGGGGTTCGATTGTTTCAATCCCTGAAAGGGATTTAGGGCCATTGAGACCATAACTGTTTGCTTCGCACGACAGAATGAACTGGTTTCAATCCCTGAAAGGGATTTAGGGCCATTGAGACTAGTGCCGATCGCGCTAAGTTCACGTTGACTCATGTTTCAATCCCTGAAAGGGATTTAGGGCCATTGAGACGCGAAATCAATTTCAGGGAATAATTCCAGGGCATGTTTCAATCCCTGAAAGGGATTTAGGGCCATTGAGACCTCACGGTTTCGGTGCATTTTGCCCTCCCCTCGTTTCAATCCCTGAAAGGGATTTAGGGCCATTGAGACGGTGGGATATGAACAAGGGGAATTTTTAGTTCATGTTTCAATCCCTGAAAGGGATTTAGGGCCATTGAGACGAAGCCAAAACAGGAAAAACACTTCTCATCAACGTTTCAATCCCTGAAAGGGATTTAGGGCCATTGAGACACGTTCCGCTCAGTGGAGAGATGCCAATCGATACGTTTCAATCCCTGAAAGGGATTTAGGGCCATTGAGACGATCAGGGTGGCGATGGGAATCGGGGATGATATTAAGTTTCAATCCCTGAAAGGGATTTAGGGCCATTGAGACGCGGCAGATACCTTTTTGGCGGGTTCAGATTTGGCGTTTCAATCCCTGAAAGGGATTTAGGGCCATTGAGACGCACAGAGGGCTTCAGCAGTTGGCTGAAGTCGATTTCCAGTTTCAATCCCTGAAAGGGATTTAGGGCCATTGAGACGGGGCATGGGGAGAGCTTGCGGGGAGAGTGCTTGGGTTTCAATCCCTGAAAGGGATTTAGGGCCATTGAGACTTTTTTATGATGCCGATAACAATTTCTCGTTAGCGTTTCAATCCCTGAAAGGGATTTAGGGCCATTGAGACCCAAAATCCCCACTGGTCAGTAATCTCATCTGTCTTACCCGTTTCAATCCCTGAAAGGGATTTAGGGCCATTGAGACTCTTGCTGAACATCGTAGCAGCGTCGTCCGAGAGGTTGTTTCAATCCCTGAAAGGGATTTAGGGCCATTGAGACTAAACTCCTCTTTCCCCTCTACCTCATAACTAAGTGGTTTCAATCCCTGAAAGGGATTTAGGGCCATTGAGACTTGGCGGAAGCAGAAAAAGGTGATGCCGAAAATGCAATGTTTCAATCCCTGAAAGGGATTTAGGGCCATTGAGACTCCGCTCGGTGGCGCGGCGGCATGGCTATGATGTTTCAATCCCTGAAAGGGATTTAGGGCCATTGAGACCCGGCTGCCCCTGCAACTCCCCCGGTCAGCGAAGCAACCAGTTTCAATCCCTGAAAGGGATTTAGGGCCATTGAGACTTGTGCCTTGCTGAGGGCGATCGAGCCAACTGCCGTTTCAATCCCTGAAAGGGATTTAGGGCCATTGAGACTGAGCGCTATGGGAAAGATGGCTTAGTCCGAGAATTTGTTTCAATCCCTGAAAGGGATTTAGGGCCATTGAGACGAATCGGAACGGATGTACTGCCGTCCCGTTCTAAGTTTCAATCCCTGAAAGGGATTTAGGGCCATTGAGACCAAACTCCCCGACCCGCTTTTTGAATTTGAACTGGTTTCAATCCCTGAAAGGGATTTAGGGCCATTGAGACCTGTTGGGGGTTCAGCACCGGCAAAGGAAAACTCGTTTCAATCCCTGAAAGGGATTTAGGGCCATTGAGACCTCCCTGGATCAACGCAAGAATATAAAGAGCTTGCGTTTCAATCCCTGAAAGGGATTTAGGGCCATTGAGACGGGCAAGGATTGATTCTGCCAGATCGTATAACCCGTTTCAATCCCTGAAAGGGATTTAGGGCCATTGAGACCCGGTAATTCAGCGCCGCATGGCAGCCTCATCGGTTTCAATCCCTGAAAGGGATTTAGGGCCATTGAGACGGTTGCTCCAGCGGGTCCGAGAAGAAATCTCAGGTTTCAATCCCTGAAAGGGATTTAGGGCCATTGAGACCGGGGTATCCTTTGCTGGGTCTGGCGATGAAGTGAAAGATTGTTTCAATCCCTGAAAGGGATTTAGGGCCATTGAGACTAGAAAATCGCCCTAAAAATTAAATCCAAGCAGAGTTTCAATCCCTGAAAGGGATTTAGGGCCATTGAGACCACAAGAGATTCTCTTGATGGGAGAAGGCTCTGATGTTTCAATCCCTGAAAGGGATTTAGGGCCATTGAGACTCATCACTCTTCGGAGGAAAAGGAAAAAAATGCGGAGTTTCAATCCCTGAAAGGGATTTAGGGCCATTGAGACTTGTTTTCTGAGTCCGCAGAGCGGATTGTTACAGGTTTCAATCCCTGAAAGGGATTTAGGGCCATTGAGACATCGATATAGGAACTCCTAAGAGTGGCGAATTCAGTTTCAATCCCTGAAAGGGATTTAGGGCCATTGAGACACCGAAGAGAACGAGCAAATGAGTCTGGTCGAAGTCGTTTCAATCCCTGAAAGGGATTTAGGGCCATTGAGACTTGAATACGAGTGCGGGCCTCTCACTATTTTGGGTTTCAATCCCTGAAAGGGATTTAGGGCCATTGAGACATGCCCTGGGGGATGAACTGAAGGATATTTTTTGCTTGTTTCAATCCCTGAAAGGGATTTAGGGCCATTGAGACACTAGGTAGTAATGCTAGTTTTATGGTGTTTCAAGGTTTCAATCCCTGAAAGGGATTTAGGGCCATTGAGACCCGTCCTGTCCCCACCATTCCCTGATATATTCGGTTTCAATCCCTGAAAGGGATTTAGGGCCATTGAGACTTGATGCTGTGCAACCCAGAGGTCATGTTTTGGGGTTTCAATCCCTGAAAGGGATTTAGGGCCATTGAGACACGGATTGCTTGCGCTCTAGGTTAACAATCTCTCGGTTTCAATCCCTGAAAGGGATTTAGGGCCATTGAGACTTCTCCTTCTATGAGTTCAGAGAGTTGAGAGGATGCGTTTCAATCCCTGAAAGGGATTTAGGGCCATTGAGACCCGCGCAAGTTAGAGGAATTTTTGAGGCGCATCACCGAGGGGTTTCAATCCCTGAAAGGGATTTAGGGCCATTGAGACTCCTGAAATGAACTTCTCCCCCGCCTCTCTGAGGAGTGCGTTTCAATCCCTGAAAGGGATTTAGGGCCATTGAGACCCACATTAGCTTCAGCCTCGGCAGTGACTTCATAAATGTTTCAATCCCTGAAAGGGATTTAGGGCCATTGAGACCTTCACTAAAATTTTGCCGTCTTGTTCCTTGGCGTCAATCGGTTTCAATCCCTGAAAGGGATTTAGGGCCATTGAGACCAAACGGTCGTTGTTGTTCCCCGATTCTATTCGGTGTTTCAATCCCTGAAAGGGATTTAGGGCCATTGAGACTTAACGAGCGACCTATTAAGGGGGGTTAGGAATCAGTTTCAATCCCTGAAAGGGATTTAGGGCCATTGAGACTATGATTTTCCACGCGCTTTTAATCTCTTCTTCCGTTTCAATCCCTGAAAGGGATTTAGGGCCATTGAGACTTGTTAGCCCGGGTATGATTGACCCTGACCAAAAAATAGTGTTTCAATCCCTGAAAGGGATTTAGGGCCATTGAGACTGGCCTCAAGCGTTAAATCGGTAAAACCGAAATCATGAGTTTCAATCCCTGAAAGGGATTTAGGGCCATTGAGACGTGTTGTTCTTGCGAGGTTATAGCCGACTTACTGGTTTCAATCCCTGAAAGGGATTTAGGGCCATTGAGACTATTAATTCCAGTCCTGCGTTTGTTGAAGAATTTGTTTCAATCCCTGAAAGGGATTTAGGGCCATTGAGACATTACTCGCAGCGATTACGCATTTTTGAAGTTGCGTGTTTCAATCCCTGAAAGGGATTTAGGGCCATTGAGACTTGCAGGCGCTGCGATCCTGTCGAGCGGCTGCTTTTTTAGTTTCAATCCCTGAAAGGGATTTAGGGCCATTGAGACTTAGCATTGATGTCTCCGTTCTAGGCATTCTAGTTGTTTCAATCCCTGAAAGGGATTTAGGGCCATTGAGACCCCTAGAAGCATTGGAGTCAAAAAGACGATGACCAGGTTTCAATCCCTGAAAGGGATTTAGGGCCATTGAGACGTGTGTATCGGATCACTCATTGATGTAGTATTCAAGCCGTTTCAATCCCTGAAAGGGATTTAGGGCCATTGAGACTCCTTCTCTACTTATTTTCACTCGTCGAATCTGTTGTTTCAATCCCTGAAAGGGATTTAGGGCCATTGAGACTGGTTAGCGGTAAAGTTTTGGACCAAATCGAGATGTTTCAATCCCTGAAAGGGATTTAGGGCCATTGAGACTCGTAGGCCCAAAGCGTTGAGCCTCTCCATGCTGTTGGTTTCAATCCCTGAAAGGGATTTAGGGCCATTGAGACCGCCTTTTTAATTTCCTGAATGCCATTGTCGTATTGTTTCAATCCCTGAAAGGGATTTAGGGCCATTGAGACGATCGCGCCACCGGCTGGAATGGTTCCAGATTTCAGGTTTCAATCCCTGAAAGGGATTTAGGGCCATTGAGACGCCGAACGAAACGGGCGAATTGGTTGTAGATTCCCGTTTCAATCCCTGAAAGGGATTTAGGGCCATTGAGACCTTGAGGCAATCTCCCCACTTAATAGCACTTTGCGTTTCAATCCCTGAAAGGGATTTAGGGCCATTGAGACCGCCGAATCTTTCAGCCCTGCCAACTTTTGAGAAAGTTTCAATCCCTGAAAGGGATTTAGGGCCATTGAGACTCGTGTTGGCAGTTGCAGCAGTTTTGGCGAGTACGTCTGCGTTTCAATCCCTGAAAGGGATTTAGGGCCATTGAGACCAAATGCGCTTGCCAGTGCCTCTCCCACAATAGGAATCGTTTCAATCCCTGAAAGGGATTTAGGGCCATTGAGACCTTCTGGAAGATCTGCCTCTTTAGCAGAAGCCACAAGTTTCAATCCCTGAAAGGGATTTAGGGCCATTGAGACTTATAGAGATGTTCGCGGTCAGGTTTTTGGCGATGGTTTCAATCCCTGAAAGGGATTTAGGGCCATTGAGACGATAGACCAAGTAGGTATCACCTTCGCTAAAACGTTTCAATCCCTGAAAGGGATTTAGGGCCATTGAGACGGCTATATCGACGAAAAAGGAGGGTGGGACTTTGTGGTTTCAATCCCTGAAAGGGATTTAGGGCCATTGAGACAGAGGCTGTTGCCAGGTTTTCCAAGGATAATGTCAGTTTCAATCCCTGAAAGGGATTTAGGGCCATTGAGACGAAGCTCAGGCTCGTTATAAATACGCCAGAGAGATTCAAGTTTCAATCCCTGAAAGGGATTTAGGGCCATTGAGACTCAGAGCTTTTCGCTCCAGGTGCATTCAATTTCTGTTTCAATCCCTGAAAGGGATTTAGGGCCATTGAGACACGAGTTTTCGGTAGGGAAGCTATCAACAATCCCTGTTTCAATCCCTGAAAGGGATTTAGGGCCATTGAGACAGGTGGCGATCGCGCCGTTCCGCTATATCGGTGTTTCAATCCCTGAAAGGGATTTAGGGCCATTGAGACAGGAAGGAAAAGGGGGGAGCGCACAAAAAAAAGTAGTTTCAATCCCTGAAAGGGATTTAGGGCCATTGAGACTGGAGGGCCTACGCAGTGAATGTGCTATAATATAAAGTTTCAATCCCTGAAAGGGATTTAGGGCCATTGAGACTTTTAGAAAGGGAAGAAAGGCAGGCTATAGGTGATAGTTTCAATCCCTGAAAGGGATTTAGGGCCATTGAGACATACAATCGGAGGATTGTGTCTTTCTCCCGATCTAGTTTCAATCCCTGAAAGGGATTTAGGGCCATTGAGACCTGCAATGTGATCAGATGCTTGGGTTTCTTCTGGCTGTTTCAATCCCTGAAAGGGATTTAGGGCCATTGAGACAGAGGCGATCGCGATATTATATCCTCTTTGTTTAAGTTTCAATCCCTGAAAGGGATTTAGGGCCATTGAGACGCAAATTTTGCGGGTGAGGCATTCTCTGGAATTGGCAGTTTCAATCCCTGAAAGGGATTTAGGGCCATTGAGACGGAACAGTCACCAAGGATTCGTCGCATTCTTCTGTTTCAATCCCTGAAAGGGATTTAGGGCCATTGAGACCATCCCGCATTGCCCAACTCGGTTCAAAATGTCAGTTTCAATCCCTGAAAGGGATTTAGGGCCATTGAGACCTGTAAATTTTAGCGATAGCGAGAAGAATAATGAAGTTTCAATCCCTGAAAGGGATTTAGGGCCATTGAGACTTGATTTATTGATTCGTTAATGCAATCAAGCCTAGTTTCAATCCCTGAAAGGGATTTAGGGCCATTGAGACTCTCCAGGGTGGTTCGGGCTGGTTTCTAAATACGTTTCAATCCCTGAAAGGGATTTAGGGCCATTGAGACATGAAAAGCCTGATTAAGTAGGCTAAACGATTTAGTTTCAATCCCTGAAAGGGATTTAGGGCCATTGAGACCGTCGGTGGTTGAAACCCTTGGTATATGAAGTTTTCAAGGTGCATTTGCGCGAACCTAGATTAAAAATACCATTACAGCCGCAGACTTGTAAATAGGTGAAGTTCATTTTCCTCTCAAATCATTGCTCCATATAGGTTTCAGCACTTGCGCGAACCGTCCGACCGGGGAATAGCTTTCAAAGCCTGAGCTATCAAGGATTTCCGGGTTTATTTTGCCATCCTTGCTTTCTACAGCTTAGGGTTCGCGCTCAAAAGAAGCTGGAATCTGTCCGTTGGACTCCGGTAATGGGTTTTATTTTTATTTTACACCCTATGGCTCAGGTTTAACGCTCAAGTTTGGAATCGTTTATATTGTGGGAAATTAAGTGATAAGTATATTTTGGAGTCGTTCCAAAAGAGAGAGAAGCGATCGCCGCCCAATTAACTCATCCCAAGGGAAGTGAGCGGGAACAATCAGGGGAATAATCAAAAAAATAAATAGAATGTGAGAGCTGAACAAAGACGAGTCTTGGCTTTTATATAACTGTTCGGTTATTGTCAGAGAAGGGAGACCGATCGCCCTTCATCCCCCTGGTTAACTCAACGGGCGATCGGCCTTCGTCACGAGTTATAATCTCAATCCGATGCCTAGACCCAGTTTAAACCTAGTTTGGCCCATTTTGCTCAAACCGAACAGGTTTCCAGACCCCTCCCTCCCAGGGTGCCTATTTGTTCATGTCATACTAACCATGCCGTTGCTCATTCATCCGAGTTCAAGACTATGCCTAATCCAACCCATCGGAGTTCCCGGCCCTTATTTCCTCCTGTCTCCTCTCCATTGATAGTTGAGGGAATGCAGTGCACCCAGGAAAGCCGTAGAATTTCTGAGGCTGTGCCATTGCTTCAATCCCTAATTTCCCTTGTCCCCAGACGACTGGTGGGTTGTAGCCTCAAGTGCAGCCTCGGTCTGATTTATCTCGCCCTGCAAACCTTGACTTGGGGCGGGATGCCTATGGCATCGGCAAAGCCCTTATTAGCCCAGTTTGATGACTCCCCCCTGGATTCGGAACCCTTGAACTCCCAATCCCTGGATTTGAGTCCGGAAATCATCGAAGGCAGTCCCGTCCTCCAACGGTGGTTAGAAGAAGTGCCAAATGTCTTGGAAGAGATTCACAATGACCCTAGTTTTCGGACCCGAGTACGGGTGGGATATGCCCAAGTTACCTCCGATGATGATGGGAGTGGGGTGAATGTCGGGGTCGAGGACATCTTTATTGGTGACACCGGATTAACCGTCAGTGGAGATTATTTTGCTGGAAGTGGGGGATTTTCCGGTGGCGGTGCTCAGTTGCGTTATTATGTGCTGCCCTTGGGGGGATATTTCAATCTAGCACCCGTGGTGGGATATCGTCACATTGAGGGAGAATCTTACTCCACCAGTGGGGTAGAGTTGGGGGGACGCGCTATGTTGGTGCTCTCGCGCACAGGGGGGGCAGATTTGTCTGTAGGATATAGCGTCGTGGGAATAGGTGGTGATCAAACCGTGGGGTTAGGAACTTTGGCCGTTGGGTATGCCATTACGCCTCAATTTCGCCTCTCCACGGATATCCGGCGTCACGATGCCGATGGGGATAACGATACTCGCTTTGGGATTGCCCTGGAATGGATGCCCCCACTTTAACCTCGCAGTCGCCTTGCGGGGCGATTTTCCCCAAAAACCAAAAATCGCCCCGCAAGGCGACTGCGAAACGCTTTGATTTTACAAAGGCGGCACCCGGATTTGAACCGGGGATAAAGGTTTTGCAGAAGAACCTTTGAGGGGAAAATAGCAAAAATCACCAAGGTAGCTAATCTATGGCTTAAAAGTTGGGAATTTCCAAGCCTCTACCAAGCGACAACTTGTAAATTGTCAACTTCTTGAAAGTGAGCATCACGAGTCACCAAAATTAGGTCATGCTGTAATGCTAGGGCGGCAATCCAGATATCATTCTCAGGTAATGGACGACCTTTGCGCCTTAATTCGTTTTTGACCTGACCCTATTGCTGGGCTGAATGAGCATCACAGACGAGGATAGCACTACTAGCAACTAACTCATCAATTTTGGATAAATTGGCTTGAGTTCGACCCGATTTTCTTGCTCCATAATACAATTCCCCTAGGGTGATACTGGGAATGAAAACTGTAGAGGCTTGACCCAAATTTGTTTTGACCAAGGCTTCTTCGGCAAAAAGGGCAATGATGATATTCGTATCCAATAAGTATCTACCACTCATTGATATCTACCCCTTCGCAGTCTTGCTCAATCGCTTCTCTCATCAAGAGCAAATCATCAGGAGGGATGCAACCGGCAAAACGCAGTAAGTCTTCCCCTGCAGTCCCTTTAATTTCAGCGTTTCCCAGCATTCGCGCAAATTCAAGCACCCGTTCTTGTAAAGACTGTGGCATGGTTTGGAGTTGTTTAATGACTTCATCAATTGTCTTGTTCATAAAAAAAGGCGAGTAAATGATTGCTCTGATTCTATCAGGGGATGATCCGGAATGCGGTATTCAAAGGTCTAGCTATTTTCTAGCTATTTTCTAGCTGATTTGACCAATTGTATGCACAACTCGGCTTGAAATGATGCGCTGAAAAGAGTTCCAAAAAACGGATTATGTAGCTAAAATATCAGAAAACGACAAATCCCGGGTTTTTGAAAACCTGGGACATTTGCTGTAATGCTTACTGCGTAAGGATTATAAATTAAGGCGGCACCCGGATTTGAACCGGGGATGGAGATTTTGCAGACCTCTGCCTTACCACTTGGCTATGCCGCCGCTTTTGTGTCATGAACTTCTATTGTAGCAGAGTTTGGCGAGGATGCAAGAGCAGTGACGAAAATTTTTCCTTCAAGCCGATCGCCCAGTTCCTTAAGGCATTCTGTTCATCGGGATTGCCTCTGGACCTGTATGATTAATGGAGTTGCCCGTTTGTTTGCCTAGCAATGCTCCCAGCCTCTCCTTTGCGATTAGCTCAAATCACGGATCTTCATTTATTTGCCCGCCCCGATCGCAAATTGCTTGGGGTCCCCACCCTTTCATCCTTTCAGGCGGTTTTAAGAGGATTGCTTTCCCTGAATTATGCCCGAGATCTCCTCCTACTCACCGGAGACCTCTCTCAAGATGAAACCCCAGAATCTTATCAAGTTCTCCAGGATTTAATCCGTCCCTTGCAAATTCCCACCTACTGGGTTCCCGGCAATCATGACAATCTCTCCGTGATGGAGTCGGTTTTAACCGAATCTCCCTTTTGTGCGGACAAATCCTTTGAAATGGGCAATTGGCGCTTTATCCTGCTCAACTCTCAGGTACCAGGGGCCGATGGGGGACGACTCTCTAGGACGAGTTTGGAGTGGTTGGACTGGGAATTATATAAAGCTGGCAACCAGCCGACCTTTATTGCCCTGCATCATCCCCCGTTTCCTGTGAACTCGGAATGGTTGGACCAAATTAATCTGGAAAATGCTGAGGCATTTTTTGGAATTTTAGACCGTTATCGTCGTTATCGTAATGTGAAATTGGTGGCCTGCGGTCATGTTCACCAAAATTTACTGTTTTATCGGGAAAATGTCGCTTATTTTGCGACGCCTTCGACTTGTGTCCAGTTTCTGCCGAAAAGTATTGAATTTGCTCTGGATGATGCGTCCCCAGGGTTTCGCTTGTTTAATCTCTATCCCGATGGTACTTGGGAAACGAAGGTGGAACGAGTTGCGATCGCCTCGCAACCGGATTTTACCGCCCTGGGATATTAACAAAAACCCGCACCCTCAAATGTTTGTAGTAACGACTTCAGTCGTTACCGCGTGATGAAAGCCTCAGCTTTCGTCACGCCCCACCTCGTTGGAAGCTCCAGTCCCTAAACCGGCGATGAAGCTGCTGATGGTGCGTGTCATGGCTGATGCCATGACAC
>NZ_JAMXOT010000512.1 GCF_024220515.1 Oscillatoria sp. HE19RPO | reverse complement strand
CGCAATGCTTGCGCCCCAGGGGCGCAAGCATTGCGCCCCTACACTGACGGGGCTACTCCGTTGATCCGTCACTACGAACAAACGTTTTGGAGATTTTATTTTTTGGAGTTCCCTTAGTTCGTAGTAACGCCTTCAGGCGTTATCCCCCGTTCATCGTCAATCACTCGCCAACCCCTAACTCTCAACAGGACTTACGCAGATTTGGAGAATTTCCCCTAAATGTAGAGGCGATTCGCGAATCGCCTCTACATTTAGGGTTTAATTTTAAAGATCGCTTAAGTCCTGTCTCAAAAGTCCTTAATCCCGGATGAATCATCAACCCTTGCCACTGACGATTCGCGATCGCCTGTTTACATGGGGTCAGCGCACCTATTTAATGGCGGTCCTCAATGTCACCCCCGATAGTTTCAGTGATGGGGGCGACTTTAACACCCTAGAAACGGCAGTAACTCATGCCAAAACGTTAATTAATGGCGGTGCCGATATCCTCGACATTGGGGGCCAGTCCACCCGACCCGGGGCCTTGGAAGTGTCCCTAGCAGAAGAACTGAATCGGGTGATTCCGGTGGTGCGATCGCTCAGAAAAGACCCCACATTCGCCACCTGTCCCATTTCCATCGATACCTCGCGATCGCCTGTGGCAAAAGCTGCCATAGAAGCAGGGGCCGATATCGTCAACGATGTCACCGGGGGCACCGGGGACCCAGAAATGTTCTCCGTAGTGGCAGAATTAGGCGTTCCCTTCGTCCTTATGCATAGTCGAGGCACTCCCGAAACCATGCAAAAACTCACCGATTATCAGGACTTAATCGGCGACATCACCGAATTTTTCACCGTTCAAATTCAAAAGGCAACTGCTGCGGGGATTCAACCCCATCAGATTATTCTCGATCCCGGGATTGGGTTTGCTAAAACTTACGAGCAAAATCTGGACCTGATTAGAAATTTGTCCCAGTTTAAAACATTAGGCTGTCCCCTGTTAGTCGGCCCTTCTCGCAAAAGTTTTATCGGGCATTTGGTTAACCAACCGGACCCTAAACAACGAGTCTGGGGAACTGCTGCCGCTTGTTGTGCTGCGATCGCCACCGGCAGTACCGATATCCTCCGCATCCATGATGTGGCAGAAATGCACGACGTTTGTCGGGTTGCCGATGCCATTTATCGACCCAAAACCTAAGTAGGATTCGAGCCATTTCCCGGCTGACTGGGGGGAGGATTTCCTCCTGGGGGTGGAGGAGTATTCGGATTATTAAGCTGTTGGCCCATTTCCGGCATATAAATTAGCTCGGATAACGCATCATTTAATGCCTTCGGGTCCAAGAAAATCACTTTAGAATTAGGACTTTGACTCAATTCTTGATTGGCATCGACATACCGTTTAGCCAGCAAATATTTCATAACTTCGGTTGTCGTCATCTGCGGTTGCAGCAACTGTAAAATTAGTTGCACCGACTCAGCAGTTGCTTCAGCATCAACGATTGTCGCCCGTTTTCTAATCTCCGAAGCCCGTTGCATTTCCATCGACTCTAAGACCGTTTTCGGTGGATCAAGGTCTTGCACTTCCACCCGCAATACTTTAATCCCCCAGCTAGAGGTTGCACTATCTAAGTTCTTCAAAACCCGGCGATTAATTTCATCCGTTGAATAGAAGGTTTCCTCTAATTCCATGTGACCAATTGTAGAGCGCAGAGTGGTCAACACGAGATTTTTAATGGCTAAATTGATGTTATTAATTTCATAATAGGCTTTTTGCAAATCCATAACCTTCCAATAAACCACCGCATCTAATTTAATCGCGACGTTATCCTTGGTAATAGCATTTTGCGGCGGAACATCTAAAACCTGTTCCCGAGTGGTATCTTCTACCACGATACTTTCGATATAAGGAAACACTAAATTCGGACCGGGACTCAGTTTTCGATTAAATCGGCCTAAGCGTTCGACTAAGGCTTCGTTTCCCTCATTAATGACTTTAACTGCGCTAACGGTATAACCGAGAATGCCAAAAATTAGGGGAACGATAAAAGCAAAAAATGTATTCATAATTCATGATAATTGAAAAAAATAATCTTGAAACTGAGTTAAAACCCGCACCCTAAAGGGTGGGGCTACACTAACAAAGCCCGCCTGCGCGGGCTAATCCAGAGACTTGAGACAACCGGATTTGGGATAAGACAGGGATTGTCTTTAGTTTAATCGGTTTAGGAAGGTTCAGCATCCGTACAGGGGCGATCGCACTCCCGTTCCCGGACCCTGGGCAACCCCTAGAAACCGGGTTTCTGACCAAAATCCTGCAATTTATCCCAAATGTAGCCAAGAAACCCGGTTTCTGACCCTGGGCAACCCCTAGAAACCGGGTTTCTGACCAAAATCCTGCAATTTATCCCAA
>NZ_JAMXOT010000089.1 GCF_024220515.1 Oscillatoria sp. HE19RPO | reverse complement strand
ACAAATAAATCATCCTTGCTTTGATGCGATCGCACCTAACAAGGCTCTTTTAGCCCGCGCAGGCACCGCTTTGTCCGTGTAGCCCCAGGCTTGAGCCTGCGGGTTTTTTGAAGGTTTTATTTTTTGGAGTTCCCTTAGAGGAGTGCGTTCGCACTCCTCACCGGATCCGCGAACGCACTCCCAAAATGTACGCGAATAACTGTGGGAAACGCTATATTTCCCTCCACAACCTTCTACAATAGGAAAAGAACTCATCCTCAATCCGACTATGCAACCCTTTCGTCTGGAAGCGCCTTATCAACCGACAGGGGACCAACCCCAAGCGATCGCCAAACTGGTTCAAGGTATCCAAGGGGAAAAACCCTTCCAAACCCTCTTAGGTGCCACGGGAACCGGCAAAACCTTTACCATTGCCTCCACCATCGCACAAGTGGGGAAACCCACCCTTGTCCTGGCCCATAATAAAACCCTCGCCGCCCAACTTTGTAACGAATTGCGGCAATTTTTTCCCCATAATGCCGTTGAATACTTTATCAGCTATTACGACTACTATCAACCGGAAGCGTATATCGCCGTCACCGATACCTATATCGAAAAAACCTCCTCGATTAACGATGAAATCGATATGCTGCGCCATTCCGCCACGCGATCGCTCTTTGAACGCCGGGATGTGATTGTCGTCGCCTCGATTAGCTGCATTTACGGGTTAGGAATGCCGACGGAATACCTCAACGCCGCCATTCCCTTACAAGTCGGACAAGAACTCGAACCCCGACAACTCTTGCGCGACCTTGCTGGAATCCAATATCATCGCAATGATGTAGAAATGGGTCGCGGACGCTTCCGGGTCAAAGGGGATGTCCTAGAAATCGGACCCGCCTATGAAGACCGGATCGTCCGCGTCGAGTTCTTCGGAGATGAAATCGAGGCCATCCGCTACGTTGATCCAGTTACCGGCAGTATTCTCGCCAGTTTGGATACATTAAGTATCTATCCAGCGCGTCACTTTGTTACCCCCGATGACCGTTTGGAAGCAGCTTGTCAGGCGATCGAACTGGAACTAGAAGACCGCCTCCAGGAACTGGAAAAAGCGGGAAAATTAGTCGAAGCACAACGGATAGAACAACGGACTCGCTATGACCTAGAATTGCTGCGAGAAGTGGGATATTGCAACGGCGTAGAAAACTATTCCCGCCACATGGCCGGACGGGAAGCGGGAGACCCCCCAGAATGTTTACTGGATTATTTCCCCAAAGATTGGTTATTGGTGGTGGATGAATCTCACGTCACCGTCCCGCAAATTCGGGGAATGTACAATGGCGATCGCGCCCGCAAATTGGTCTTAATCGAACATGGATTTCGTCTCCCCTCTGCTGCCGATAACCGACCCTTAAAAGCAGAGGAATTTTGGGCCAAGATGAATCAATGTATCTTCGTCTCCGCCACCCCAGGGGACTGGGAAATCGAACAATCTGCGGGAGAAGTCATCGAACAGATTATCCGACCCACCGGAGTGGTAGACCCAGAAATCTATGTCCGTCCTACGGAGGGTCAAGTGGATGACTTGTTAGGTGAGATTAAAGACCGAGTGAAACGCAACGAACGGGTTCTGATTACCACCTTAACCAAACGCATGGCGGAAGACCTCACGGAGTATTTCCAGGACCGGGGAATTCGGGTGCGTTATCTGCACTCGGATATTAATTCCATCCAACGGATTGAGATTCTCCAGGACTTGCGGGAAGGGGAGTTTGATGTATTGATTGGGGTCAACTTGTTACGGGAGGGATTAGACTTACCGGAGGTGTCTCTCGTGGCGATTTTAGATGGGGATAAAGAAGGATTTTTGCGATCGCATCGGTCCCTGGTCCAAACCATCGGACGCGCCGCCCGTCATATCCGGGGACAAGCGATCATTTATGCGGATAACATGACTGACAGCATGACCTTGGCGATCGAAGAAACCGATCGCCGTCGCGGAATACAGATGGCTTACAATCAGATGCATGGCATTACCCCCACAACGATTATCAAGAAATCCAGTAATGCCATTTTGGCCTTTTTAGACGTTTCGCGCCGCTTAAATGCTGCCGCAGCCGATGGAGTGGATTCCCTCACCCTCGCCCTTCAGGAATTGCCCTTAGAAGATATTCCAGAAGCGATTTCTAAACTGGAACTCCAGATGAAAGAGGCGGCCAAAAAGCTGGAATTTGAGGAGGCGGCCAAATTTCGCGATCGTATTAAGAAGCTGCGAGATAAACTCGTCGGTCATTCCTGATCCAATCCAGGTTAAGCGGATGGAAAACTCCATCCGCCTAACCTTAACTGCCGGATAATTCAAATCATGAAATCATGAAATGAGCACTGAAAAACAACTCAGGATATCTTCTCTATGAATACCATTAGCCTCAAGATTCCTCACCTGACCCCAGAAAAATTTGAGGAAATTTGTCAAGCGAATCAAGAGTTACAGTTAGAAAGAACGGCCACCGGAGAACTGATCGTCATGCCACCCACAACTCCTTGGACGGGGAATCAAAATTTCGGACTGATCGTCCAACTGGGAATCTGGATTGAGAACAGCGGATTAGGCAAAGGATTTGATTCTTCCACCGGGTTTACCTTACCCAATGGTGCAGTGCGATCGCCCGATGCCACCTGGGTGAGCGATCGGCGATGGCAGACTCTAACTCCAGAAGAACAGCAAACCTTTTCCCGCCTCTCTCCTGATTTTGTCATCGAGTTGCGATCGGGTAATGACTCTCTGGAAAAACTGCGAGAAAAGATGCAGGAATATATTGACAATGACGTGCAACTATGCTGGTTAATCGATCCGATCCGCAAGCAAGTAGAAATCTATCGACCCAAGCAGAATGTAGAAATATTGGTCTCGCCCAACTCCCTATCTGGGGAAGACATCTTACCCGGGTTTGTCTTGAATTTGAATAAAATCTGGTGAAAAAATTCCCGGGAAACCGGAGGCGACTGCTGGGTAAAACCATGCTAAAATTAGACTTCATTATCAGGATTGTTGTTTATCCCTCGAACCTTCATGGCAATTACTAGAACTGAAGCCAAACAGTTATTAGAACGGCTAATTTTTGACGAAGAACATCCCCGAGAATGGGTGCAAGATGTCTGGGAGATGAGTCCCACCCTGGGAGAAACCGCCGCTAAATTATGGGATGTTTATGAGGCGATCATTGAGTGCTGTCCCGAAGAAAAACTAGAGAATTTACTGCACAGTCTCTATCAAGCTTCTTTAGAAGAATCATAAACCTTTATCATTTCAATAACCGGAACCCTTGTCAACGGTCAGGTAATCCGGCTATTCTAGGAAGCAATTTACATCAAATGGAGAATAGGCACTCGTGACGGAAGCAACCAATGTACTGGGGGGAAAACTGGAAAATTGCTGCACCTCCCCGATGACCGGATATTATCGAGATGGAAAATGTAACACCGGAGGCGGAGACTACGGTGCTCATGTCGTTTGTGCACAAGTCACCCAAGAGTTTCTCACCTTCACCAAACTGCGGGGAAATGATTTGAGTTCCCCGGTTCCCCTGTTTAATTTTCCGGGCTTAAAACCTGGCGATCGCTGGTGTTTGTGCGCCTCTCGCTGGAAAGAAGCCCTTGATGCCGGAGTCGCACCCCCCGTTGTCCTCGCTGCCACTCACATATCCGCTTTGGAGTATGTCTCAGAAGAGGAACTCAAGCAATATGCGCTAGAGGAATAAAGTAATAACTGACCCGAGAAACGGTGCATCTATAGCAAACGTTCGTAGTGACTCCTTCAGCGAGTCAAAAAAATGTCACCCCTAAAGGGGTGACTACAAACGTTCGTAGTGACTCCTTCACCGAGTCATCTTCATGGCATCCCTAAAGGGGTGACTACAAACGTTCATATTGCTAAATATTATCAAAAATTACATAGACAGTTGAGACCGTTCTATCACCCCCCAACTCTCAGAATTCCAACAGTGCTAGGGCCAAGGTTCCTAAAAACCCAGGCAAAAACCCCCTAAATCAAGGCTTGACCCGGAATTTTCCCCCAGATAGCACGGTGGGGCTTCCTGGGCTTATAGAAAATTTTTGCCAATAACGGCTTGACAGGGGCAGGCGGGTTAGGCTAAATTAACTTAGCTGATGAAAATTTTTCTCAATAATATTAAGGCTGGTAAAAATTTTGAGTCAATCTAGCGAGGTTAATGGATAATCGGAATCGGCGGCATTTACGGCGAAAACTTAGCCAAGTTTTGGCTTTTTTATTCAGTTTAATTTTTGTAATGACAATTAATTCTACCACCCCAGCAACGGAGAACAATTCCACAGAAATTCTGTGGGATAGCTATGGCATTCCCCACATTTTTGCCCAGAATAACCCAGACTTATTTTATGCTTTCGGTTGGGCGCAAATGCAGAGTCATGGCAACTTATTGTTACGATTATATGGTCAAGCCCGAGGACGTGGGGCAGAATATTGGGGAGAAGACTACTTAGAGCGCGATCGCTGGATACATACAATGGGAGTTCCGGACCGCGCCCCAGACTGGTATGCCGCGCAAACCCCGGTATTTCGCACCTATCTCGATGCCTTTGCGGAGGGAATTAATGCCTACGCGGCACAACAGGGCGACTGCCTTGATGAAGCAGTCAAAGTGGTGCTACCCGTGACGGGAGTGGATATTTTGGCCCATCTTCAGCAGGTTTTGAATTTTACTTTTGTTGTCAATCCCCAAGAAGTGAGAGAACGGCTAACCAACCCCGAAGAAACTCCCGGTTCCAATGCCTGGGCGATCGCACCAAGGCGATCGCAAAGTGGTCATACATTGCTCTTAATCAACCCCCATCTGCCCTGGTCCGACTTGTATCACTGGTATGAAGCTCAACTCAACGCCCCGGGAATCAATGCCTCTGGGGTCGCCCTGGTGGGCATTCCCGTACTCAGTATGGCATTTAACGATGAAATAGGGTGGGCGCATACAGTGAATACCCACAAAGGCTGGGATTTATACGAACTCACCCTAAAAGAACAGGGTTATCAGTTTGATGGAGAAGTGCGAAACTTTGACATCCAGGAAAAAATCCTGTCAGTCAAACAGGAAGATGGATCGCAGGTGAACGTTCCTCTTGAAGTCAAACAGTCTATACATGGACCGATTGTAGAAGAATCCGAGGGCAAGGCGATCGCCCTGCGGGTGGTGGGATTGGATGCACCTGGCGCGCTAGAGGAATGGTGGACTATGGCAACTGCTACCGACCTCGCCGGGTTTGAAGCGGCCTTAAAACCCTTGCAAATTCCCATGTTTACCGTCATTTATGGCGATCGCCAGGGACATATTCTGCACCTGTATAATGGTCAGGTTCCCGTGCGTTCGGGCGGCACTTTTGAGGAGGGATGGGAGATTCTTCCGGGGGATACTTCGGCCACCTTATGGACGCAAATTCACCCCTATCAAGACCTTCCGCGCCTCCTTGACCCCCCAACAGGATGGTTACAAAATGCCAATGATCCGCCCTGGAGTACAACCTTTCCCCGGGCGATCGCACCGTCAGACTATCCCTCCTATATTGCGCCCTCAGAACTGTCCTTTAGAGCACAGCGATCGGTGCGAATGATTACTGAACGTGAGAAAATGACCGTTGATCGCCTGATAGAATACAAACATTCTACCCGCATGGAACTGGCCGATCGCATCCTGGATGACTTGATTGATGCGGCGAGAGAGAGTGATTCAGACTTAGCACATCAAGCGGCAGAACTGTTTAGTCGTTGGGATCGTCATGCCAATAGCGAGAGTCAGGGGGCGGTTTTATTTGCCCTGTGGGTCGGCGAAATGGAACTTTCCGAACTCTTTGCTACCCCCTGGAATCCGGATCAACCCCTGAGTACCCCCACGGGACTCGCCGATCGCGACTGGGCGGTTGAGGTCCTAGAAGCAGTTGCCCAAGAAATGAGCGATCGCCTCGGGAGATTAGATATACCTTGGGGAGAAGTATTTCGCTTTCGTTTGGATGAGTTAGACTTGCCTGCCAATGGCGGATACAGCTTTCTGGGACTGTTCCGAAACATCTGGTTTGAGGAAGCGGAAGATGGACGATTTGCAGCAGTGGGTGGGGATTCCTATATTGCGGCAGTCGAATTTGGCGACTCAGTTCAAGCTAAGGCGGTGTTAAGTTATGGGAATTCTAGTCAACCAGATTCCCCCCATAGAACGGATCAATTTACCTTATTTGCGAACCAACAATTGCGTCCGGTTTGGCGATTGCGATCGGATATTCTTAATCATTTAGAGTATCAAGTGAATCTATAAAAACTAGACCTGTCAAGGTGGTCAATTTAATAACGAAAAATCGTGATTTCTTGTAGGGGCTTCGATGCCCGGAACCCTTTGTAGGGGCCTGCACATTGCGCCCCTACAAATAGTTTACAGGGCTAGTTGCTGGTGCAAAATGTAGAGGCGATTCGCGAATCGCCTCTACAGGGGCCTGCACATTGCGCCCCTACAAATACACCTTAACAGGGCTAATCTATAAAAACCCACAGCTAAAATTAATCCACTCTAAAAGAGCGTCCTGCACCCTCTATCTGCCTAAACGAGTTATTCCTAATCCGGTGATTTGTTCAGAAATAGTAGCTAAAACCGGCAGGGGTTCAGACTTGATAAAGAAGTGGTCACCGGGGAAGATTTTTAAGGTAAATTTCTGACAGGTTTCTTGACTCCAATGCGAAATTTCTTCCGGAGTTGCTTCAGAATCTTTTAATCCGGCAAAGGCCGAAATGGGATAATTTAATGGGGGTTCGGCATGGTAATGATAGGTTTCATTGATGGCTAAATCTGCCCGGAGAATGGGTAAAAATAATTCCATGAGTTCGGGATTTTGCAGCAGGGTATCGGGCATCCCATTGTATCGCCGTAATTCTGCAATAAATTCGGGTTCGGGCAGTGGATGAATGGGAGGTGAAGCAGGACCACGATGAGGCGCTTCACGACCAGAAACAAATAGATGTACGGGTTGCGGATAGTTATGACGACGCAGATAACGGGCCCACTCAAATGCCACTAATGCACCGACACTATGCCCGAACAATGCAAAGGGGCGATCGCAATAGGGAAGTAAGTGATAGCTGAGGGTTTCTATCAAAGGGGAAATCTGGGTAAACAGAGGGTCACTAAGGCGATTTTCTCGTCCAGGAAATTGCACAGGAATCACTTCAATATCCGGTGCTAATTGAGCCGTCCAGGGACAAAAAATAGAAGCACCCGCCCCGGCGTAGGGAAAGCAAAATAAGCGGAAATTAGCATGAAAATTCGGTTTAAAATAGGGAATCCAAGGATTAGCAATGGTTCGATTCATTTGTACAGATAAAGTCTCCAGTTAACTTTGTATAGGGACAAGGCAGTGCCTTGTCCCCATGAATTTTAACCGATAGCAGTCAACTCAGAAGGATTCTCTGCCGGTGTCGGTAAAAAACCACCTTCTTGCAATTGAGTGACACTATTTTTAACGGCAGTGATGATAAATTGTACATCATCATCACTATGGGCAGTGGATAAGAATCCATTGCCACCGCGAATCATCACCCCGTGAGAAAATAGGTGATAAGTGAGTAATTGCATCGCCATTGAAGGTCCTGAATTGGTTGTGTTTCCGCCGGAAACTGGGCCAAAAAGCGAGCCAAAATTGGTCATCCGAATGGGGACGGCATCCTTGATAAAGTAGGCATTTAATTCAGCAACAAAGTCCGCAGTGCGTTGATTTAAACGGTCCTGAAGGGCTGACCCTTCTGCTTTGAGATGGGTTAAGACTGCTTTTGCTGCTGCGATCGCCAGGGGATGTTTGCAAAAGGTCCCGGCAAAAAAGGTGGGTTCTACGGATGGATAGGAATCATCGCCATAGTTCCAGGTTCCCCCATCAATTCGGTCCAGATACTCGGCTTTTCCGGCAATAATTCCAATCGGCATTCCTCCCCCTACTATTTTACCATAAGTGGCGATATCTGCTTGAACTCCAAACCAGGCTTGGGCACCGCCGGGGTGAATCCGAAATCCGGTGACCATTTCATCAAAAATTAAGGCAATTTCTGCCTCTTGGGTCACTTGGCGGAGTTGTTGTAAAAAGGCTTTGGGTTGCAATTCGGGACGGCGACTTTGGACGGGTTCGACGAGAACAGCGGCTAATTCGTGAGCGTGATTTTTGATGATTTCTAAGGAGTCGGGATGGTCATATTCCAAGACTAAAACATCCGAGATAAAGTTAGAAAGGATGCCAGGAGAGAGGGGGGCCGCATGAGGGGGAGAATCTGGGGAAGCAACAGCAAGCGTGCCATCAAAATGACCATGATAGGAACCGGAAAACAGGGCAATTTTAGGACGTCCTGTTTGCGATCGGGCTAACCGAATAGCAGTCATGACAGCTTCGGTGCCGGTATTACTAAAAGCAACTCGTTCGGTTTGGGTCATTTCGGCAATCATTTCCGCCACGATTCCCGCATCTTCAGATTGAGGACCAAGTTGTATTCCTTTAGCGAGTTGTTCTTGAATAGCGGATTGGATAAAGGGAGGATTGTGACCGAATAAATTCACCCCAAATCCCATTGTTAGGTCTACATATTCATTGTCATCTACATCCCAAATCCGAGAACCTTGGGACCGTTTAGCGACAATCGGATAAAAGATTTCTTTAAACGGCATGGGAAACTGACCCCCGGCCCGAATATCGGCTAAAACTGGGCGATAGGTTTGGGCCATTTTTTTGGAGGTATGGGTGCGCTGAATGTAGTTGTGAGCGAAGTTTCTTAGATACTGTTGTTGTTCGTTCATGATGGTGTAGATAGGATAGTTTAAGGGGGATAACCAGCGAAAATTACATCCCGCTGGTTGGTTGAAGAATGAGGTGACTGGTTAAACTCGCGCTGGTTTTTGAGCGTTTGGTAAATAACCCGAACGGACCAAATAGCTGAAGTAAGTGATTAGCAATTTTTCACCCACGGGAGGACAGGTAATATCCGTTCCTTGCAGTGCAGTTTGGGTATTGCGATCGCCGATTTCCAAGGGAGAGGAAGTGGCAGTGCGATCGCCGCTTCCGCTATCAGAGAATACCGACAGCAGGGGATAGAGTGCATTATCGGTGGAATTTGCTGCCTGTTGATGCAACTGTTCCCGCCATTGGGGATAAGTTACGGGTTCTAAGGGATAACCCTGCGATCGCACCCAGGAGACAAATTCACCCCAAGGCAAGGTTTGGGAATTGACCAGATGGAAGTTTTTCCCCATAGATTCCGGTTGTTGAGAGAGGTGAACAATCGCCCGACTCACATAGTCCACGGGCACCATTTCCACTTCTGTATTCCAGTTTGGAGCACTTCCCAGTTGGATACAACCTCCGATAATCCGATGGACAAAATCATTGATATTGCAAGCGCCGGTTTGACTATGACCCGTAATCCGTCCGGGTCGATAAATGTTAATGGGGAACCCGCGATCGCGTGCCGCCATTAACAGTTTTTCCGCTACCCATTTACTCTGAATGTAACCTCCCTCTAAATGGTCTATATTTGCCAGTTCATCGTCTTCTGTTGCTGTTGAATCAAACAATCCCACCGTAGAAATAAAATGCAGCGGTTTGAGCTTAATTTGATTGGCTAATTTCAACAGATCCAGGGTGCTTTCCACGTTAGCTGCTTTTACTGCTGAGTAAGGATAGGTGAAATTGACCAATGCGCCATTATGATAAATCACATCAATTTGATGAGCAAGGGCCTGGAATTGTTCTGCCGATAATCCTAAACGGGGTTTAGCTAAATTACCGACGAGGGGAATAATTCGGTCCCCTAGGGAATCCCGCCATAATTTATATGTTTCGAGATTGCTTTGAATCCGTTTTTTCGCTTCTGCTGCATTAGAAGCACGAACTAAACAATAAATTTCTGCGCTGGTTTTTTGCAGCAGTTCTTCCAGCAAAAATGCCCCTAAAAATCCGGTGGCTCCCGTTAAGAGAATATGAGCCGGATTGGGATTGAATTGGAACGTACCAACGGGAGAAAAACTGCCATTAAGTACGATTTCTGCTTGAAAATCTACGAAACTAATATTGACTACTGGGGACTCTTGTTGAGTGGCCCGTTCAATTTGTTGAGCTAATCCGGCGACAGTTGGGACAGCGAATAAATCCCGCAAAGGTAGGTCTACGGTAAAAGTATCCCGCACCCGGGAGGAGAGTTGGGTAATCAGTAAAGAATGTCCTCCTAAATCGAAGAAGTTATCCTCTATGCCGACTTTTTCTAGCCCTAAAATTTCGCTCCAAATTCCGGCAATTTTCTCTTCTAAAATCGTGCGCGGGGCAACAAATGTGCCTTGCATATCCGGTCGAGAAGTATCTGGGGCCGGGAGTGCCTTGCGATCGACTTTGCCGTTGGGAGTTAGTGGGAGATGTTCTAAAATCACAAAGGCGGAAGGGACGGCATATTCTGGGAGTTTTTGTTGTAGGTATTGGCGCAATTCTCCCACCAGGTGACGCCGCTGTTGTCCCTGGAGGGGATTGTTGGTATAACGGTTCCAAGGTTGGATAGAAATGGGGTGATTTTCATAGAGGAGATCACCCCAACTTCCCTTAATCATGGGGGCGTTATTTGGGTGGATAAATAGGGTATCGTAGCTGCCGTCACGACTGGAATTCAGCCAACTGAAGACCGTTAAATATCCTAATTCTGTCCCTAATTTTGCCAAGTTTTCGGGGTCGATACCGATGCCTGAAATGGCCTGTTTTACGGCTTTTTGTAACCCATCAACGGTATGAATGTCCGATGAAGTGACAAGGAGTTCAACGGCTTTGATATCCCCTAAAACCCGGGCGTTGGGGATACTCCGGAGGGCGAGAATATTGGGTCGATCGCAATCGAGGCGATCGCGCAGGGAATCCAAGGTTAAACCCTCCTGCTGCCAATCCCACTCGGAATACTGAGGAACTGCCGGAGTTTCAGGACCTAGATGCAGGGTGACATCATAACGAAACTTGTTCAATTCGTTGTGATAAATCCCCTGTTTGGGTTGAATTTCTACCCGGCTAATTTGGGGAAACTGCTGCTTCAGTGCGCGGAAAAATTCCGGAGAAATTGCCAGTTCTTCCTCTTCAATCAGGCGCTTTTTGATACGCTGTTGCAGCTTTTCAAGGGAAAGGGAAGCGGGGGCTTGATAAAGCTCAATCGAGGTATTAAAGGCTTCTAACAGCGGGTAGCTTCGCAAGTCTCCCAGGAAAATCATCCCACCCGGGGCGACGGCATTTAGAGACCCTTCAATCACCTGTAACAGATAATCAACGGTGGGAAAATATTGAATAACGGAGTTAATAATGACCGCATCAAAACTCTGAGATTCAATGCCCTCAAAATTATCCGCCATCCGTTCTAATAGCTTGACTTGCGGCAAGTTTTGACCAGGTTGGGCCAACTGTTGCCGGATATGATTCAGGGAAGCAGGGGAAAAATCACTGCCCCAATATTGGGTACAGTGAGGGGCAATTTTAAACAGCATTAATCCGGTCCCGCATCCAATTTCTAGGACGCGGTTGGGCTTTAAATCCAGAATGCGGCTGACGGTATTGTTCACCCATTCTCGCATTTCCAGTTCGGGAATGGGTAGGCCGGTATAGCTGCTATCCCAGCCACTAATATTAAAGGTGGAATCCCACTGAGAATCGGTTTCATTGAAGTTTTCATCATCATGGACGACTTGCCATTGGGAAAGGCGTTCCTCAATCAGGGTAGAGACTTGAGACTCCAAATTAAACTGGGGATTTAGGACGAAATAACTCACGAGTTGTTGAAGATTGGGGGTATCTTCTCGGCAAACTGCGACGCTTTCCCAAACCGCAGGATGTTGGGCTAAAGTGGCTTCAATTTCCGACAGTTCAATCCGATATCCTCGCAGTTTAATTTGGCGATCGCTACGTCCGATTACCTCCAATTTACCATCGGGCAGCCATCGCCCTAAATCCCCGGTTTTGTAGAGGCGGTCCCCTGGAGAAGTGCTAAAAGGATGGGGAATAAATTTTTCGTTTGTGAGTTCGGGACGGTTGAGATAGCCTCGCGCCAACCCTTTCCCCCCGATATGCAGTTCCCCGGGAACACCGATGGGAACAGGTTGCAAGTGCGAATCGAGAACATAGATTTCTGTATGGGGGAGGGGATAGCCGATGGGCACTTCTCGGCCATTACCAGCCTCTACCTGGGACAAATCGCACTTGGCTGCCACAATGGTGGTTTCCGTGGGTCCGTAGGTATTCAGGAGTTGTACAGTTTTGCCGACTTGTTGCTGCCAGGTTTTCAGGCGATCGGGAAGGGCTTTCTCACCGCCAATAATCACCATTCGCACCGCTGGGGGCAAAGTGAGGTTTTCAGCCGCTAGACGTGCGGTGAGTTCGTGCCAGTAGGCGGTAGGCAGATTCAGCACCGTCATCTCCCAATCCTGGCACTGGTGCAAGAATTCAGCGATGGATTGAATCATCGTTTCGGTTCGCAGAATCAGGGTTGCGCCACAAGTGAGACTAGGATAGATTTCCTCTGCACTGGTATCGAAACTGATGGAGGCGAACTGTAACAAGCGATCGCGCTGGGTAATTCCGTATTCGGTTTGGGCGACTTGGGTATAGGCAACTAAGGCCCGGTGAGGAACAGCTACGCCTTTGGGTTTGCCGGTTGACCCAGAAGTATAAATCACATAAGCTAAATGGTTCGGAGTGACCGCAGTGAGAGGATTCTCAGGGCTATATTCAGAAATGGCCTGCCAATCCGCATCTAGGGCAATCGCTTGGGCGGATAAGGGGGTAAATTTATCCCGGATCTGCTGCTGGGTGAGCAAAATCGGCACGGCGGCATCTTCTAACATCCCCTGCAAGCGATCGCGAGGATAGGCAGGGTCGAGGGGTAAATAGGCACCGCCTGCTTTGAGAATGCCTAAGAGTCCCACGAGCATTTCTAAGGAGCGATCGCAGCATAACCCGACCAAACTATCCGGTCCAACCCCTAACCCTTGTAAGTAATGCGCCAGTTGATTGGCTTTGGCGTTCAGTTCCCGATAAGTGAGATGAGCGTCTTGATACTGGACTGCCACCACATCCGGGGACTGGTTCACCTGGGTTTCAAATAAGTGATGAATGCAGGAATTTTCCAGGGTTTCGGGCTGCGATCGCCACCGTCCGGCATTACTCCAGTCCATCAGGAGTTGATGACGTTCCGCCTCGGTTAATAAAGAAATCTCACAAATTCTGCGGGTCGGATCCGCCACCATTGCTTCTAAAACGGTTTTTAAATACCCGAGCATTCTCACAATGCTCTCCCGTTCAAACAAATCCGTACTATACTCAATGGAAGCCGCCAGCCCCTCGGGATATTCAGTGAGACTCAAACTCAGGTCAAATTGAGTTGTGCCGCGTTCAATGGCGAGAGATTGTAAGGTGAGCCCCGGGAGTTCCAGGGTGGTGGTGGGTGCATTTTGTAAGACAAACATCACCTGAAAAATAGGCGATCGGCTTAAATCTCGTTCCGGGTGTAATTCTTCCACTAATTTTTCAAAGGGAAGGTCCTGATGGCTGTAAGCCCCCAGGGATACATCGCGCACCCGATGCAGCAATTCTTGAACCGTCGGATTGCCTCCCAGGTCCGTATGCAGGGCGAGGGAATTGACAAAAAAGCCGACTGCATCTTCGATTTCCGCCCGATTACGGTTGGCGATGGGTGAACCTACCACTATATTTTCTTGACCGGAATAACGGTAGAGTAAGGTTTTAAACCCCGCCAACAGGGTCATAAACAAGGTGACCCCTTCGGCTTTGGAAAGGGCTTTCAGGGCTTCCGTGAGGGATTTGGACAGGCGGGTTGATTCCGTCGCCCCTTGATAGGTTTGCACCGCCACCCGGGGGCGATCGCCGGGTAAATCCAGGGCTGCCGGTGCATTTTTCAGGTGTTGTTTCCAGTATGACAACTGGGCATCCAACACCTCACCTTGTAAATAACCGCGCTGCCAGACGGCAAAATCAGCGTATTGGATGGGTAATTCCGGCAGGGGGGAGGGTTTGCCTTGGGAGAAGGCTTGATACAAGGCGGCTAATTCTCGGATAATTACGCCGGTAGACCAGCCATCGGAGACGATATGATGGAGGGTAAATAAGACAATATATTCTGTATCGTCTAGCTGCAATAACGTCGATCGCAGCAAGGGTCCGGTAGTCAGGTTAAAAGGGGTCTGGGCTTCCCGGGTGGCAAGGCGCAACGCTTCCCCTTCCTGTTCCGATGGGGGAACCTGGCGCAGGTCAATCGTTGCCAGGGTGACAGGTTGCGCGGGGTTGATTATTTGCATGGGTTCCCCAGCCACTTCTTTAAAGGTGGTGCGAATCACTTCATGTCGTCTGACAATTTCAGTGAGACTCTGTTCTAAGGCGGGAATATGGAGAACTCCCGTCAGACGGATGGCGTAAGGCAGGTTATAAAACGAACTGTTGGGTTCCAGGCGATCGAGAAACCACAACCGCGCTTGGGAGAAGGAGGAGATAAAGGTATCTGTTGAACGCGGTTGACAGGCGATCGTATTAGTTGATGCCGTCCCCGGGTTTTTCTGTTGCAATCGTTGCAGCAATAACGCTCGTTTTTCAGGAGAAAGGGAGGCAATGCGTTGAGAAATATCACTCATGATTTTTAGGGGATAAATACTGGTATGTGGAAGACCCGCAGGCTGAAGCCTGGGGCTATACGGACGAAGCCTGCCTGCGCAGGCTGAAGAGTACAATAGGTTTTTAACAACCGAATTGGGATGATTTATTTTTTGAAATATCCCAACTGGGTAATAATCCCAAATTCGGCTGTTAAAAGTTAGCTTTTTTCTAGTTAGCCCGCGCAGGCGGGCTTTGTCTGTGTAGCCCCACCCTTTAGGGTGCGGGTTCTTATGCTAGGAAGCAGCTAACAGAGATTGCACCTCTTCAATCGAATTGGGATAATTTATTTTTGTAAATATCCCAACTGGGTAATAATCCCAAATTCGGCTGTTAAAAGTTAGCTTTTTCTAGTTAGCCCGCGCAGGCGGGCTTTGTCTGTGTAGCCCCACCCTTTAGGGTGCGGGTTCTTATTAGGAAGCAGCTAACAGAAATTGCACCTCTTCATCAGAGATTTGCTCTAATTCGGCTAGGGTTTGCGCCAATAAATCGCTATCGGCTTGTTCTGCTAATTTCTGAGTAATAATTAAGGAAAAATCCTCAATCGTGGGAGTTTCAAAAAAGTGCATTAACGGCACATCAACTTCAAAAGATTGACGCACCCGAGACATGACTTGAGTGGCTAATAAAGAATGTCCGCCCAAATCGAAAAAGAAATTATCTCGAATCCCCACGCGATCGCAGTTCAACACCTCGCGCCAAATTTGAGCCAATTGTTCCTCAGTCGCCGTCCGAGGGGGGATAAAAGTATTCCCAGGTTCCAGATGTTCTGGGGTGGGTAATCCCCGGCGATCGACCTTGCCATTGGGGGTTAAGGGTAGCCCCTCTAGGACCATCACCGTTGCAGGCACCATATAAGGCGGCAGTTTCTCACTCAGGTACTGGCGCAGTTCCTCAGCCAGTTCCGGAGTAGGCGCATCTTCGGGAACTACATAAGCGACTAATTGCTTGCGATCGGCTTGATTGCCAACCGCTATAACCACCGATGCGCGGACTGCTGGATGTTGCATCACCGTCGCTTCGATTTCTCCGGGTTCGATGCGATGTCCCCGAATCTTCACCTGGAAGTCTACACGGCTCACAAATTCGATATTGCCATCGGGTAAATAACGTCCCATGTCCCCTGTGCGATACAGGCGTTCGCCGGTTCGGGGATGGGTGATGAAATTTTCCCGGGTCTTTGCTTCATTGCGCCAGTACCCTTGGGCGAGTCCAACCCCGGCGCAATACATTTGCCCGGGAACCCAGACGGGGCGGTCTTCTAAAGCATCATTTAAGATGTAATACCGATTATTGGCGATGGGTTTGCCATAGGGAATACTTTTCTGTTGCGGGGCGACGGTTTCCACGGGATACCAGATGTTCCAAATTGTGGTTTCCGTAGGGCCGCCAATACTGACTAATTGCACATTCGGCGCAGCCGCCTTCAGGCGACTGGGAAGGGCAACGGGTATCCAATCTCCCCCCAAAATCGTCAGTCGTAAGTCAGGAAAAGTGAGAGTCGGCTGGTTATGGGTATATTCCAGTAACATTTCCATCATGGCGGGAACAGAGTTCCAGAAGGTGACTTGTTCCTGTTGCAGCAACTGTGACCAATGGGCTGGATCTCGCCGGTGGACTGCATCGGGAATCACCAGAGTCCCCCCAGCAGCCAGGATGCCGAAGATATCAAAGACCGAGAGGTCATGATGTAGGGCGGTTAAGGCGATCGCCCGGTCGGAGGCAGTAATCTCAAAGCGCTGGTTTGTCGCAATGACCGTATTCACAACGGACCGATGGGCGATTGCCACCCCTTTCGGTAAGCCTGTAGACCCAGACGTATAAATCACATAAGCTAAGTCATCCCCTGTATTTACCGAGGGCAATGGTGCAGAATTGGCACTGGATAAATCTTGTCCATCTACACAAATCGGCTGAATTCCCGCAGGCAATACCCGAGTCCCTAAAAGTTTAGACTGAGTGAGTACCTGCTGCACTCCCCCATCCTGTAACAGATAGTCGAGGCGTTCTTGGGGTAATTCCGGGTCGAGGGGTAAATAAGCCGCCCCAGCCGCTAGAATGCCCAATACAGCGACGATTTGCTCCCATCCCTTTTCCATGAATACCGCGACTAGGGTATTGGGTCGCGCCCCTAACTCCCGTAACCGATATCCCAAATGTTGCGATCGCTGGTAGACTTCTGCGTAAGTGAGGGTACAATCGGAGGTGGTGATGGCAACTTGTTCCGGTGCTTCTTGCACGCGATCGCAAAATAACTGATACAGAGTTATATCAGGCATGGGGGCATCGGTGGCGTTGATGGCAGCACGTTGCTGGAGTTGTTCCTCGGGAACCAGCGACTGGCCAATTTCCTGCCAGCCTTCCTCTCCCTCAGCAAGGCGACTGAGTAGCTGACTATAGGCTTGAAACATCGCTTCTACCACCCCAGGGGCGAATCGATCCTCTACGGCGTCAAAGTTAAAAATTAACGCACCATTACTCTCACGATACATAAAATCGAGCCAGACTTGCGGGGTTTGAGCCAGACTATAGGCGATCGCCCCCAAGTCTACCGGGGCATCAACGGGGGTGGTTTCCTTCCCGTTCACATCTTGGGGAGAACTGGTAAACACAATCGGCATGGTGACTCCCAGAGTATTCCCTTGATACCTTGCCAGTTCTCGCAGGACCCGCACCCCACTCACATATTGATGTTCTAAATCTTGCCAGAGTTGCTGTTGTAAGCGCTTTGCCCTCACTTCAAAGGAGTTGGGTTCGGAAAAATCCACCTCCAACAGGGTAAAGGAGGCGAATTCACCGATCAGGTGAGTGACTTGGGGATGGAGGGGAAAGCGATCGAACCGGGGCACATTAATCGTAAACCGGGGATTTTTGCTCCAGGTTGCCAAAACTTCCGCGTATGCAGCTAGTAACAATCCCGCAGGAGTAACATTTGCTCGCGCCGCCCGGGTTTTGAGTTTTTGCCAAATCTCTGCATCTAATGTGGACCGACGGCGCACAAACTGGGAACCCTGGGGCGCTGCGCCAGTGTTGGCCAGGGGCAGTTCTGGGGCCGGGGGTAAAGTGGGGATGCGTTGTTGCCAATAAGTGAGGGATTTCTGATAAATCTCCGAGGTTTGCAGGTCTAGCAATCCTTGCACATAATCTCGAAATGACAAGTCTAGGGGAGGGAGTGTACAGTCTGGATCTTGGTAGAGTTGGATCAGTTCTTTGGATAAGATTTGGTAACTGCGGGCATCGAAGAATATCCCGTCGATACTGATATGGAGACGATAGTGGCGATCGCCTAGCTGGGAGGCGCAAATTTCGTATAAGGGCCAGCGGTCCGAGGGAATGACTTGATGAGAGAGGCGATCGCGCACTGCTTGCAATTCAGCCGCAATCACCTCCTCAGATTTGCCCCGTAAATCCACAACTTTAATCTCGTAGGGGGGGAGATTTTCTAAGATTTGCTGTTGACCATCCGGCAGCACAATTGCCTTGAGCATATCATGACGCTCAATCAACCGTTGCCATGCCCGATTAAAGCGGTCTAAATCTAAATTTTGACTATCGGTTTCAAAATAAGCATGAATCGACACATTGCCCGATTCAAAAAAGCTATTTCTGCCAATCCAATAGGCTTGCTGCATATCCGTCAACGGAAAAGGCCGATGCCGCATTTCCGGATTTGGGGCAATTTGAGGCAGGGATTTGGCAGCCTCTCGTTCCTGATTTTCTGATTTATTAACCGCAGTCAATTGACCGCGCAACCGCTGGGCTAATAAGGCTTGTTTAGCGGCAGAGAGTTGAGAGCGTTTTTCGGCGTTGATAGGTTCAGACATGACATTATTTAGGAATAAAACAGGACAAGTTTCGCAGGGACAAGGCAGTGCCTTGTCCTTTTGGGCTTTAGGCTTGAAGCAGCAATCGTTCCGCTTCCTCTTCGCTTAACCCTTCCAGTTCGGCAATCAATTCTTCTTCAATTGCCACCGCTAACTCAGCAATGGTGGCGGTTTCCATTAACCGCCGCATGGGGACTTTGACATCTAATGTGGTGGCAATTCGAGATAACAATTGGGTTGCCAACAGGGAATGACCCCCGAGTTCAAAGAAGTTATCATTAATCCCGACTTCCTCGATTCCGAGCAATTCCTGCCAAATTTCAGCTAAGGCTTGTTCGAGGTCATTTTGGGGAGCAATGTAACTAGAACTCTGAACCGTTTTAAAATCAGGTTCTCCCTCCGGCATTGTCTCAAAATTGGCTGGGAATTTGGGCAGTTCGCTGGCAGAATTTTGTCGGTTAAATTGGGGTGGATCAATCCAGTAGCGCTGACGCTGAAAAGGATAGGTGGGTAATGGAATACGGCGAGGGTTTTCTTGAGAAGAAAATGCCATCCAATCCATTTGAACTCCGGACAACCAGAGGCGGCCTGCGGTTGCTAAAAGAAAGGCTAAGTCCGATTGTCCATCCCGGGGATGACGCAGAGAACAGAGAATCGTTCTGGGTGATTTGGGATGAACTTGTTGTTGGGTTAAGGTACTCAGAGTCCGTCCCGGTCCGACTTCCAGAAAAATAGAATTTTCGCGGGTTAATACTTCAGCAATTCCATCAGAAAACTGCACAGGTTGACGCAAATGATTGGCCCAATAGTGGGGGTCAATGGCTTCCTCTGGGGTGATCCAAGTGCCGGTGAGGTTAGAGATAAACGGGAGTTGTGGGGGGTTGCGTCTCACTTGGGCGACGCGATCGCGAAATTCATCTAAAATCGGTTCCATCATCGGGGAATGGAAGGCATGAGAGGTATGCAGGCGGCGACAGGTGACGCCGGTTGCGGTGAGTTGTCGTTCCAATTGGGCGATCGCCTCAGTCTTGCCGGAAACCGCGCACAGGGAGGGACTGTTGATGGTTGCCAGGGAAAGGCTGTCCTCCAGGTATGTTCGCACTTCCTCCGCTGATAAGCAGACAGCTAACATCGAACCCCCCGGCAATTGCTGCATCAGTCGTCCTCGGACTGCCACTAACGCTAAGGCATCCTCAAAGGAGAACACTCCCGCAAGACAGGCAGCAACATATTCCCCGATACTATGCCCGATCGCCCCAGTGGGTTGAATTCCCCACGATTGCCAGAGTTGCGCCGTAGCGTATTCAATGACAAATAAAGCCGGTTGGGTGAATTGGGTTTGTGCCAGTTTTTCCGTTGCTGCTGCTTCGGCATGGGGTTCGGGATAGAGTAACGTCCGTAAATCTAGTCCCAAGTGCGGTAACAGCAGTTCACAGGCGCGGTCCACCCATTCCCGAAAAATGGGCTGATTGTCATACAGTCCCCGTCCCATGTTCACATATTGCGACCCTTGTCCCGGGAACATAAACGTAACAGGAGGGTTAACTGTGGCACATTCGCCGCTAAATACAGATTGGGGTTCCCGACTAGAAAGGGCAATTGCTGCCGCTTCCGCTGTTTCAGCAACGACCATCCGGCGATAATTAAATCCCCTCCGTCCCACTTGTAAGGTGTAGGCGACATCGGCTAAATTGCAGTCGGAATGGGTTTTTAAGTAATCCGCTAAATTCTGGCTGGCTTGTTCTAAAGCAGATACAGTTTTTGCAGAAATAACTAACAGTTGAGTTTGGCGGCTGTTTTGTACTTTTTTGCTAGTAACAGGCGCTTCTTCTAAGACAATATGAGCGTTTGTCCCGCCAATGCCAAAAGAACTGACTCCCGCCCGACGGGGGGTTTCTCCCGCTGGCCATTCTGACAGTTTGGCATTGACATAAAAGGGACTATTCTCAAAGTCAATTTGAGGATTAGGGGATTCAAAATGCAAACTGGGTGGAATTGCTTGATGTTCGAGGGCTAAAACCGTTTGAATCAATCCAGCAATTCCCGCAGCAGTGTCCAAATGGCCGATATTACTCTTAACTGAACCCAGTGCACAGCAGGCTTTTTTATCCGTATGGCCGGAGAATACTTGGGTGAGGGCGGCGATTTCAATCGGGTCTCCCAAGGCGGTAGCGGTCCCGTGGGTTTGGATATAACTGACGGTTTCTGGATTAACATTAGCCACCGCCATTGCTTCGGCGATCGCCTCTGCTTGACCTGCAACACTGGGGGCGGTATAACCCACTTTTAAATGACCATCATTATTAATGGCCGACCCTTTAATAATGGCCCGAATTGTATCCCCCTCGGCGATAGCATCTTCCAATCGTTTTAAGACAACAATTCCTGCCCCATTGCCGAATACAGTTCCTTGGGCATTAGCATCAAAAGGCCGACAATGACCATCGGGGGAGAGAATACTTTCTTCTTGATATAAATAACCCGATTGTTGCGGAACTCGAATGCTGGCTGCCCCTGCTAAAGCCATATCGCATTCCCCATTCAGCAAACTTTGGCAGGCGATATGCACAGCCACTAAGGAGGTAGAGCAAGCAGTTTGGACGTTAACGCTAGGACCCCGTAAATTCAATTGATAAGAAATCCGCGTGGGCAGAAAATCTTTATCATTGCTAATTAAGGTTTGAAATACTCCCACGGATTCAATTAAATCCCGGTTGGGATATAAATTAAATAAGGAATAACTGCTTAATCCCATCCCCGCATATACCCCTATGCGTCCGGGGTAGGTTTCGCTATTATATCCGGCATTTTCTAGGGATTCCCAAGCGCATTCCAGCATCAGGCGATGTTGGGGGTCCGTGATAGCCGCTTCTCGGGGCGTAAATCCAAAAAAATTGGCATCAAATTGTTCGACATTTTCTAAGATAGAACGGGCTTTAACATAGCGGGGATTCTGGATTAATTCTGGGTTTAACCCCGCTGCAATCATATCAGCTTCGGAGAAAAAGGAGATAGATTCTACTCCTTGTTGTAAATTATGCCAAAATTGTTCAACAGAATCGGCCCCGGGGAAGCGAATTGCCATACCAACAATCGCTATGGCATCTAGGTTTTCTATGGGTTCGGAAAAGTTATTCATGGGTTCTACTTGTGGCAACAGGAAGGGATAAACTGCTTAATTTATATAGACCAAATCCGGTTGGTAAAAGTCATTTTTCTGAATTAGCCCGCGCAGGCGGGCTTCGTCCGTATAGCCCCAGGCTTGAGCCTGTGGGTTTTTATAGACCGATATCAACCGAATTCCGTATTAGGCTAAATTCAATTGGGTAGCGAGGGCAATTTGGTCGTCTAATACCGCATCGATATCGGCTTCAGTGGTGAGGGGATTGGCAAGGGCGGCCCGTAATGCCACAATCGCCATTGGTCCATATCGAGTGGTATGAGTAATGGTGCGGGCGATAAACGTGCGTCCCGCGTGACGTTGGGCTTTTTGTAACTGTTCGTTGACTAAATCAATGGCTTGATTTTGGGTTTCGGTTAACTGTCCTTTGGCGGCTAACTCTCGCCATTGTTCGGGAATGTAACGATAAATCAACAGATTAATTTCTGGTTCAGCTAACAGTTCAAATTCTGGACTTAAGCGAACCTGTTCAGCCATATACTGAGTTTTGCGAATCCCTTCATCAATTAAAAATTCATACCCTTTCAGCCCGATCGCGTGCAATCCAGCGTGCAGAAACAGGGACATGGCAGGGCGCGACCCTTCTAGCGATCGCTGACCCAAATCTGCCGACCCTTCACGGACTGTATAACAGGCGTGTTTTTCGATTGCTTTGGCCAGTTGGGGGTTCTGGAACATCACCATACCAATTCCCATCGGTGCATACAGTTGTTTGTGAGCATCGATTGTGACCGAATCCGCCTGTTCAATTCCTGCTAACTTATGACGATGTTGTTGGGAAAAGATTAACGGTCCTCCCCAAGCGGCATCCACGTGAAAATGTACCCCTGCTGCTTGGGCGATCGCTGCCATTTCTGCTATGGGGTCGATTCCCCCTGAGTCAGTGGTTCCGGCAATGCCTACAATGGCGATTATATGTTGCTTTTGGGCGCGACATTGGGCTACGGTTTCCCGCAGGCAGTCCAAATCAATTCGGTTGTAGCGACTGGCCGGAATTTTAATTAATCCTTGACTGCCTATTCCTAATAAATCCGCTGCCTTTTCAAAGGAATAGTGCATCAAACTCGACCCAATAATCACTTGTCCTTGGTATCCGTAGAACTCCAAAGCAGCGGCTAACCCTTCTTTTTCAATGCCTTTAAAATAACCTTTCGGCCCTAATGAGCTATTGCGGGCGCACCAAATTGCGGTCAAATTAGCGCTAGTTCCGCCGGAAACAACCATCCCCAGAGTGCTATGGGAATTTTGCAGGTGGCAGTCGTAAAATTTATCGGGAAATTGATACAGCGATCGATGTAAAATGCCTAACGCTTGCCGTTCATAAGGAGTGAATGCTTTTGCGGTTTCTGTCTTCACCAGATTTTGATTCAATGCCGTCATCAATTTAGCGAGGGGACGCATAAAATGCGGCAATGCTGAGGTCATGTGACCGATAAAACGAGGGGATGAGGTATGAATGGAATGGGGAATGAGGGTTTTTGTTAAACTCTCCAAGTAAGTATCAAAACTTGAGGCATCATCTGGCAGGTGAAACTCCTGAAATTGAGCCATCAAATCAGGAAGATCAATGTCGCTGCTGGCTTCAATTTGGCGCAGAAATTGATAGGCAATTTTTAAAATTTGTTGATCAACATTTTTTTCCCAGTTTTCCGCCTGGGGTGAGGGGTCAAAGAGGCTGAGGATAGTCCCTTCAATAGAAGGATTCCAAGTCTCAATAGAGGAATTAACGGGATGAATTTGAAGCATGATAGTGACTCAATCCAAATAATTTTACAAAGGGTTAGGGTTGTGATGAGGGATTAATCTTTAGAATAGGGGTCACTATTTTTAATAGAATTTCGCCGATGTTTGCGCCGATTCATGGCGGCAATTCGATGACTTGCCCGGTCTTCACTGGGATGATGAATCGTCGCCAAGTCTGCTGGGGGGACAAAATAGTAGGCTAAAGTGGCGATTGTGGGATATTGAAACAGGATAACGAGAGGAAATTCACGGTTTAAGGTTTTTTGTAAGTGATGATGAACTTGCATCAGCAGCAATGAATGACCGCCCATTTCAAAAAAGTTATCGTGAATTCCTACTCGTTTCACCGACAGCAATTGTTTCCAAACCGAGGCAATGGTTTCCTCGATTTCGGTCCTGGGTTCTTGATAGTTTACCCCAGAGTTAACAGTTGGGTGACTCGGTTTAGGTAAGGCATGACGGTCCACTTTGCCGTTGGGATTTAACGGCAGGGCTTCCAGGGGAATAAAGACAGTGGGAACCATGTACTCCGGTAACTTGTTCAGGAGGAATTCCCGCCAAATGTTGCTACTTAAATTCCTCCCCGTTTCCCGACAAACTAGATAGGCAACTAATCGCTGATTCCCCGGTTCATCTTCCCGGACTATCACCACTCCATCCTGAATTTCGGGATGGGTTCTTAAGGCGGCTTCGACTTCTGCTAATTCAATGCGAAATCCGCGAATTTTGACTTGATTATCTTGCCGTCCTAAGTATTGAATATTGCCATCGGGGAGATATCGACCTAAGTCCCCTGTTTTATAAAGACGCACTCCAAAAGAAGCATTCCCAGGCATTTTAATAAACCGTTTTGCGGTGAGTTCGGGCCGGTTGAGATATCCTCTCGCCAGTCCTTCTCCCCCCACATAAATCTCGCCTCGGACTCCGATAGGTACAGGCTGCAACGCTTCATCTAAAATGTGAATTTGCGTGTTAGCAATCGGACGACCAATCGGAATTCTGTCTGGAATAATTTCCCCAGGATGAGAGCAGTAGTAAGTCACATCCGCAGACACTTCCGAAGAGCCATATAAATTTAATAATAGACTATTTGGTAGACTATTGTGAAAATTTTGCAATAAATCCGCAGAAAGGGCTTCTCCACTGGTGACCCAAAAGTTTAAGGCGCTCAATCGTTGAGATAAATCGGGATAAGTTTCTAACAAGACGCGCAGGAAAGCGGGGACCAGAACCAATCGGGTGACTTGTTCCTGGGCCAAAATTTCGATAAATTTTTGGGGATTTTTAACAATTTTATCCGGAATAATGATGGTTTTAATCCCTTGCAGGAGTGGTCCAAACAGTTCCCAAACGGAATCCACAAAATTTAAGGATGTTTTCTGACAACAGACCTCTGTTAGAGCAAAAGGATAGGTCTTCCACATCCAAGCAAATCGATTGATAGCCCCGCGATGGAGACCTTGAACGGCTTTAGGAATTCCAGTAGAACCGGAGGTGTAAATAATGTAGGCGATCGCCTCGGGAGTGAGTTGACGTTGGGGGTTTTCTGGACTCTCTTGTTTTAGACGTTCTCCTTCACTATCCAGACAAATTGTCGGAACGGAATCAGTCGGTAAAACGGTTAATAAATGCTGCTGAGTCACTAACAGAGAAACTCCCGCATCTTTTAACATAAAGCCCAAGCGTTCTTGGGGATAGGCGGGGTCTAGGGGAAGATATGCGCCCCCGGCTTTGAGAATCCCCAGAATCCCGACTGCCGCTAACAGCGATCGCTCAATGGCAATCCCTACAATCGTCTCACTTGTAACTCCCGACTGCTGTAAAACATGGGCGAGTTGATTCGCCTGACGGTTGAGTTCTCGATAGGTCAAGGTGCGATCACCACAAACGAAGGCAACAGCATCGGGAGTCCGTTCTACTTGCGCCTCAAATAGGTCAGGAATCGTGCAGTGACGCGGATAATCGGCCTCTGTGCGGTTCCACTCCGTCAGTAGCGCTTGTTCTGCGGGACTCGCTAACGGCAACGCGGAGAGACGCTGGTGGGGGTTCGCGGCGATCGCGGTTAGCAGGTTCTGGAAATGTTCCCCCATCCGGGCCACCGTTGCCAGGGTAAACAAGTCCCGATTGTATTCTAAATTGGCATTGAGTCCCCCGTCCGTCTCCGTGACATATAAGGTTAAATCAAACTTAGCAGTCCCACTATGGAGTTCCACGGGCGTCATACAGAGTCCTGGTAACTGCACCACGGACATTGGCGCATTTTGTAAGACAAACATCACTTGAAATAACGGAGGACGACTCAAGTCGCGATCTGGCTGTAACGCTTCCACCAGTTTTTCAAAGGGCAAATCCTGATGGGCAAAGGCATCTAGGGCAATATTCCGCACCCGCGCCAGCAAGTCTACAACAGAGGGATTGTTTGATACATCCGTCCGTAAGACAAGGGTATTTACAAAAAAGCCAATTAGCGGTTCGAGTTCCTGGCTGGTGCGATTGGCAATGGGGGAACCGACGAGTATATCCTGATGTCCAGAATACCGCGCCAACAGGATGTTCAAGGCTGTCAGCAGGGTCATATATAAGGTAACCCCCTGTTGCTGACTCAATGCCTGGAGGGAGTCCGAGAGGGCTTTGGATAACCGGAAACTGTGACTCGCCCCCTGGAACGTCTGAACTGGGGGACGGGGAGAATCGCTGGGTAAGTCCAACATCGGCAGAGTGCCACTGAGTTGCTGTTTCCAGTAGGTTAACTGTGCCTCTAACACCTCTCCCTGTAACCAGTCGCGCTGCCACAGGGCAAAATCGGCATACTGAATCGGGAGTTCGGGCAACGGAGAGGGGTTGCCTTGGGAAAAGGCAGCATACAAGGTGCTGAGTTCCCGAATCAAAACGCCAATGGACCAACCATCGGAAATAATATGGTGCATCGTGAGAACGAGCATCCAATCGCAACGGTCAAATTGGATTAATGTCCCGCGCAACAAAGGTGGACGCGACAAATCAAACCCTTGTTGTGCATCCGTTTCAGCTAGTTGTCGCCCTTGAGCTTCGCGGCGGGATTCGGGGAGATGCTGAAGGTTGATCCGGTTGAGGGTAAACTCCACCGTTGGGGCGATCGCCTGGACGAGTTCCCCTGATGCAAGGGCAAATCCGGTCCGGAAGACTTCATGGCGATCGACGATCGCTTGCAGGCTGTTTTCCAGGGCCAGCACATCCAGTTCCCCGGTGAGTCGCACTGCGGCAGGGATATTATATACGGATTTTGTCACCCCTAGGCGATCGATAAACCACAGTCGCTGTTGGGCGAAGGAGGGCGGAAAAATTGTCACCTCTTCGTCTAACTGTTGCATCTGCTGATTCAGTTTCATAACCATTGCACCCTCTCCTGAATGTTACCTTATACCCTTAGTTCAATTCGGAACGCTTCACCTGCCGTCCCTGACGCGATGCCCGGGCGATCGCTGGTACTTTCACCGGGGCTTGTCCCTGGGCGACTGCTTCCCCCAATTGGGCGATCGTTGTGGCTTCAAATAGGGTTTTTAGGGGTAATTCCACCTGAAATACTTCTCGGATTCGCGAAATCAGTTGGGTTGCCAGCAAGGAATGTCCCCCCAATTCAAAGAAGTTGTCATACAGCCCTATCCGCTCAATTTCTAGCACTTCCGACCATAATTCAGCGAGTTGCTGTTCTAGGGGGGTGCGGGGTGCTACCCAGGTTTCTTTGGGTCCGGTGAGGTCCGGTGTCGGCAGTGATTTGCGGTCAATTTTGCCGTTGGGAGTGAGAGGCAGGGTCTCTAACTCCACGAAGACAGCAGGCACCATGTAGGCCGGTAATTTGGTTTTTAGAAACCCTTTCAAATCGGTAAAAGTCAGCTCAGTGAAGGCTTTCACCCAATACGCAACCAGTCGTTTTTCCCGCAAAACCACTACAACTTGCTGCACTTGGGGATGTTGTGCGAGGACTGCTTCAATTTCCCCTAACTCAATGCGATGACCTCTGAGTTTGACCTGGTTATCGATGCGTGCGATAAATTCCAAATTGCGATCGGCCAAATATCGCACTAAGTCCCCAGTTTTATAAAGGCGAGAACCCGGTTGGTAAGGATTGGGAATAAACTTTTCCTGAGTAAGGTCCGGGCGGTTCAGATACCCCCGGGCTAACCCATCCCCCCCAATATATAATTCTCCCGGTACACCCAGGGGAACGGGTTGCAAGTTGCCATCCAGGACGTAAACCTGAGTATTGGCGATCGCCCGTCCAATGGGCATCATCCCCTGGACCTGTTCTACCCGATAAACGAGAGACCAAATTGTAGTTTCTGTAGGACCGTACATATTCCACAATTCAGCACAACGTTCCTGCAACTGTTGGGCTAAGGCGCAGTCGAGGGCTTCTCCCCCACAGAGGATTTTCAGGCTGCTGCTACCTTCCCATCCAGCGGCGAGTAGCAATCGCCAAGTAGCCGGAGTTGCCTGCATGACAGTTGTACCCGAAGCATTCAGGGTTTGTGCTAACCGAATGCCATCGGTTGCTACATCTCGACTCACTAGAACCATTTTAGCGCCTACAATCAGGGGCAGGAACAGTTCTAGGGCAGCAATATCAAACGATAGGGTGGTGACAGATAACAGGACATCCTCACTCGTTAATCCCGGTTGTCGCTGCATGGAAGTGAGGAAGTTGACCAAGGCCCGATGAGGAATTTCTACCCCCTTGGGTTTGCCTGTAGACCCGGAGGTGTAAATCGTATAGGCCAAATCTTCCGCATGGACTGGGCTATGAAGATTTTTCGGACTGAATTGGGCAATGGTCCCCCAATCCGTATCTAAGCAGACAACCTCCGCCCCATGATTGGGTAATCCGGAAACTAAGTGCTGGTGAGTCAGTAAGACAGCTACTCCCGCATCACCTAGAGTAAACTCTAATCGTTCAGAGGGATAGGCCGGGTCTAGGGGAAGATAAGCAGCGCCAGATTTGAGAATGCCTAAGAGGGCAGTCACCATATTTAGGGAACGCTCAACATAAAGTCCGACTAACTGATTCGGTTGCACCCCCAATTCCTGTAGATAATGTGCTAAGTGATTAGCCTTTGTATTCAGTTCCCGGTATGTCAGACAGTCCCCAGCAAACTCTACCGCAACCGCATCGGGAGTGCGTTCGACTCGCGCCTCGAATAAGTGATGCAGGCAGGCCGTTTGGGGATAATCCGCCTGGGTTTGATTCCCTTGGACAAGTAACTGCTGTTCCTCGGCAGGAGTCAACAAGGGCAGGTGAGAAATCGGGGTTTCGGGGGCGGTGGCAACGGCCTCCAGCAAGGTTTGCCAATGTCCCTGCATCCGTTGAATGGTGGCGGGTTCAAATAAATCAGTGTTGTATTCCCAGGTGGCTTGTAGTCCGATATCGGTTTCTCGCACATACAAACTTAAATCATATTTCGCTGTACCATTGCTATGTTCTAAGGGTTCCAGGGTCAAACCCGGTAATTCCAAAGGAGTGACGGGAGCATTCTGGAAAATAAACATCACCTGGAACAAGGGCGACTGACTCAAATCGCGCTCAGGCTGTAACGCTTCTACCAACTTTTCAAAGGGTAAGTCTTGATGAGCATAAGCGCCAAGGGTCACCTCTCGCACTCGGTTCAGCAGTTCGCAGAAGCTGGGACTGTCTGACAGATTCGTTCGTAAGACAAAAGTATTCACAAAGAAGCCGATAGACTGTTCTATTTCCTCGTGGTTGCGGTTGGCAATGGGAGAACCGACCAGAATATCTTTTTGTCCCGTATAACGATACAGCAAGGTTTTGAAGGCTGCCAATAGGGTCATATATAGAGTAACCCCTTGCCGCCCCGATAGCTGCTTGAGGGACTCACTCAAAGGATGGGGGAGGGTGAGAGATTCGCTACTCCCTCGGAAGGTTTGGACTGGGGGACGGGGTTTATCCGTAGGCAACTCCAACACCGGCAGACAGCCTCCGAGTTGCTGTTTCCAATACCCAAGCTGGGTTTCCAGAACCGCACCTTGTAACCAGTTTTGATGCCACAGGGCAAAATCCGCATACTGGATGGGAAGTGCGGGCAGAGGAGAGGGCTTACCTTCAGAAAATGCCGGATATAGGGCGGCGAGTTCGCGAATTAGCACTGCTGTAGACCAGCCATCAGAGACAATGTGATGCAGGGTAAACAGCAATACCCACTCGGTTGCACTCAATTGTAACAGTTGACCGCGCAGGAGGCGATCGCATTCCAAATTGAAGCCTTGACGGGCTTCTGCTTCTGTAAGACAACGCACTTCTGCCTCGCAATCCTCCGGGGATAAGCCTTGCAGGTCAATCACCGGGAGGGTAAAGGGAGTTGCGGGGATGATCTGCTGCACCGGATGTCTGTTAACCGTGACAAATTGAGTTCTCAGGATTTCGTGACGGCGCACAATTTCTGTGAAACACTGTTCTAACGCCGTGGGATTTAGTTCTCCGGTAATTCTAACGGCGCGAGGGAGGTTGTATGACGGGCTGCCCGGGTCGAGGCGGTCCAAAAACCAGAGTCGTTGTTGGGCAAAGGATAGAGGCGCAGTTTCACCCCGAGAGGTGGGAACAATGGCGGGAATTTCTAAGCCGAGTTCCGCCTGAATTGCCTGTTCGATACGTTCGGCGAGAGTCGCGAGGGTGGTGGCTTCAAAGAGGGTTTTCAGGGGTAATTCCACCTGGAATGTGGCCCGTAATCGGGAAATTGCCTGGGTTGCCAGCAGGGAATGACCTCCGAGGGCAAAAAAGTCATCGTGGATACTGATATCCGGGCAATGTAACAATTCCGCCCAAATCCCGGCGATCGCCGCTTCTACCGGGGTGCGCGGGGCGATATACTCCGTCGCTGTTGCTAACTGAGTATCCGGGGTAGGGAGGGCGCGGCGATCGCGTTTACCGTTGGCAGTCAGGGGTAATCTGTCCATCGCCACGAATGCTGTCGGTATCATATACTCCGGCAACCGTTGTGCTAGAAACTCCCGAATTGCCTCACTATCTAGCTTTCCAGATGGGACTATATAGGCGACTAGGCGGGGGTTTCCCGGTTCATCTTCTCGCAATGTGACCCCCGTGTCGCGGACTGTGGGATGCTGGGCGAGGACTGCTTCAATTTCCCCTAATTCAATGCGGAACCCGCGAATTTTCACCTGTTCGTCAATCCGTCCCAGAAATTCAATCGTCCCGTCGGGGAGATAGCGGGCGCGATCGCCGGTTTTGTAGAGGCGATTCTCTGGGGAATTCTGGAAGGGATTGGGGATAAATTTATCCTGAGTGAGTTCGGGACGATTGAGGTAACCCCGGGCTACTCCGGCCCCTCCAATATACAATTCTCCGGTGACACCAATGGGGACAGGTTGCTGATGCCGATCCAGGATATAAATTTGGGTATTCGCAATGGCACTCCCCAGAGGGACTGTTTTCGCGTAGGGAGGATGGGTTTGGGGTACTTCGTAAGTCAGGACCCCGACGGTGGTTTCTGTGGGTCCGTAATGGTTGAAAATCCGGCAATGGGGAGCAGATTCGCGGATGGTGGCGACTGCCTCCCAAGTGGCGGTTTCCCCACCCAGGACCAAACAATGCCGAGGTAGGATATCACTTGGGCGATCGCCGCCTAACAGGGCCATCAGATGACTGGGGACAATTTTCAGGCAGTCGATGGGATGCTGCCGGAAATATACCGCTAATGCTTGGGGGTCTGAGGACCGCATTTTAGAAATAATATGCAAAGTTCCGCCACATAATGCTGGAAAAATTACTGTATTTCCCAAGTCTGCTGACAAGGTAGAGACTAAGGCAAAACTCCCGGAAGTGGGTAAATTCAGCCGGTCCTGAATGGCGTAACAGTAATTCAAAATTTGCCGATGGGCGATCGCCACCGCTTTCGGTTGTCCAGTCGAACCGGAGGTAAATAGAATATAAGCTAAGTTGTTCTCGGTGACACTTACGGCTAAATTTTCGGCACTTTCTCCCTGGAGGGTCTCTCCATCCAGACAGACAAAAGGACAGTTTGGTAAGCGATGAGATAGACTTTGTTCTGTCACTACAGCCACAGGCTGAATGTCTTGCAAGCGCAGGGATAGAGCTTCCGATGGCAATTCGGCATCTAAGGGGAGATACGCGCCCCCAGCTTTGAGAATCCCCAGCATGGCAATGAGGGAAAAGTGAGAACGATGGGTCAAGATGCCAACCACGGCATCGGGACCGACTCCCAATTTCTTTAGGTAATGTGCCAGTTGATTGCTTTGTTGATTTAACTGCCGATAGGTGAGTTGGGTTTCTTCAAAGACTAAGGCGATCGCATCCGGGGTATGGTTAACTGCTTCCTCAAATAATTGATGAATCCCCTCTTTGATGGGGTAAGACTTCTCTGTTTGATTCAGTTGTAAGAGGAACTGCCGCTGTTGTTCCGGGAGAATCGGTAACTGAAAAATGCCTTGATTGGGATGGGCGATCGCCTGAGTTAGCAGGGTCTCGAATTGTTTGGATAGTTGCTGGATATAATCGGCTGAATAGTGATTTTCATCATAACTTAATTCAGCCTCTAATCCATCAGTCGAAGCTGTAACAGTTAATTTAACTTGAAATGGCTCACTGTGGGTAGACTGCTGAGTAATAGAAAAGGAAACTCCATCCACAGAATGGGGTTCCGGGAGGCTGATAAACTCAAATCCAATGGGAAAGAATACCCGATGGAATTCTAAGGACTCGCTATGAACATAGTCTTGCCATTCCACCGATTCAGCCAAGGATTTTGCCGTTAAATTTGCTGCTTCTTTTAAAGACAATTCTGGCGTCAGAGGAAGACGAACCGGCAAGCAATGAGTTAACAGTCCGAAGACTGATTCTAATTCCTCATAATCATCGCGGATATTATAAATCGTTCCCACAAGAATTTCTGATTCCCCTGTGAGTCGATAGAGGAGAATCTGCCAACAAGTCAGCAACAAGATGGCAGGAGAAATTTCCCACTGTTGCGCTAAGGTTTGAAGTTGGGTTACCCCTTGAGAGTCAATCGTCCAGGAATAACTTTCGGGAGTAAAAGGTTCCTGAATAGGGGTAATGTTTTGTAACGGCAGTTTCATCCGTTCTAAGGCAGAAAAATCTTGTTGTTGCCAATAGGCTAAACCAGATTCCAATTCCCCTACTTCCCCTAATAATTCATGTTGCCATTCGGAGAATTGAACATATTGCACCCCCTCTTCCTCTGAGGCATCATCTAATTTATCCGAATAGGCGAGGCTAACTTCAGTTACCCAATTTTTGAGAGTTCCATTATCCCCACATAAAGCCGGTAGGCTAACCATTAACAGCAGTTGATCCGCTGCTAGAGTGATGGCCAAAACTCGCAGGGGAGAATCCTTTTTCCCATCAAAAGAGATGGATTTTTCTGCGGTAAAAATAGCTTGAATTTTGCCTTGGACATCTTCAGCAGACACCGCGCTAAAGTCAAGGGTTTGCCAATGAAACCCACTTTGATTGTCAATCACCATCACCGGGGTTTTCATCCCCGGGATGCGACGAAATTGGGTTCGCAAAATATCATGGCGATTCACCACTGTTTGGATGGCAGATTGTAACCGTTCTAGGTCAACCTTTCCGGAGATGAGAACGCTACATTGAGCGCGATAAGCTGGATTTTCTGCCTGATAGGACCACAAGCGTTTTTGTTGAGGGGAAAGCCGAAAAGCGGCTTGATGATTACTGTGCATGAGCTTCCTCCATGACTGGGAATTGAATATCTGCTCGCTGTACCATTTCCCCCATTGCTACGACTATTTTCCGGGGTCCTACGAAGGGGTTACGACTATGAGCAGCCAGCATATTATCTAACATGACTACATCTCCTTGTTGCCAGGAAAATGTGACGGCGAGGTTTTCATAGAGGGCGGCAATTTCGGCGAGGGTTTCCTCTTCTATTGCCGAACTATCTCCATAATAAACGTTGCGGGGTAATTTATTTTCCCCAAACAAAGAAAGTAATGATTCGCGCACAGAAGCATCCAAACAGCCAATATGATGTAACAGGATTTGATTGAAAAATACCCATTCTCCCGTCTGCGGATGCTTGGCGATCGCCGGTTGAATTTTTTCTGTTCTTAATCCATTATCCGGCAACCATTGGCAGCGAATTCCCGCTTGATTGCAGTAGTTTTCAACCAAAGTGCGATCGTCGGTATGGAAAAATTCTTGCCAACTGACATCTAATCCTTCCGTAAAAGTCCGGACATACATTAACTGTTTTTGAGCTAGTTTTTCCCGGATTTGAGGATTGAGATGTTGGTAGACTTTCCGACAATCCACAATCGGGGTTTCGCCCCCTTCCTGCGCCGGTTGAGCACAGAAAAACCAGATTTTCAAGGGCCAACAATGGAGATGAGAACTTTCATTATGAAAGAGAATAGCTTTATCGGCTGGATAGGGAGTCGAACCATAAACTTTACCGCTGATTCCCTCCCGAGGTAAATCTCCATATTCGCCAAAGAGTTGGGGACAAATTCCTTGGGCAAATTGTTCAAAATCCGCCGGAGTTTGCAACCCAAAATTGCGGAATAAAATGCCACCATGTTGCTGCAACTGGGTTTGGATAAACTCGCGGTTATGCGTCGCCCATTCCACGGCATCTAGTTCGGAAACCCGGGGGGTAATCACCAGGGGAAAGGTTTCCCCAGGGGTTAGATACTCGGTGTTGATTAATTGTTCTGGGGATAAATCCACGGTTTGCGCTTGCACCGCTTTAAAGGTTTTTAATTTCAGGGATTTACGCGCTTGTTTTTGCATAGCTTGTTGTTCTCGTTCGGATTCCGGAATGAAGTCGAGGGCGTCTAGGCGACTATCAGGTTGGGTGGAAATACTGCTGAGTAAGGTGACAAAATGATGGGAAAACTTGACAATTGCACCCTTTTCAAATTTGTCAGCATTGTACTGCCATTTTCCCGTAATTCCCGATTCAGTTTCCGTTAGAAATAGGGCGATATCAAAACGGGCGATTCCGGTATCCACTGCCACGGGTTCCAGGGTTAACCCTGGCAGTTGTAAGGGCGGCATGGGGGCATTTTGTAAGACAAACAGCACTTGGAATAAGGGATTGGCAGTAGACTGGCGATCGGGACGTAAGGTTTCTACCAATTTCTCAAACGGAACATCCTGATGGGCGTAGGCATCTAAGGTGACTTGTTTCACCCGAGCTAACAGGTCCCGAAATGAGGGATTTCCTGACAAATTTGTGCGTAAGACGAGGAGATTTACGAAAAATCCGATTAACCCCTCGGTTTCCAGGGGACTGCGGTTGGCGAGGTCCGTTCCCACCACCACATCATCACATTGAGTATAGCGGTAAAGGAGAGTCTGGAATCCTGCCAACAGGGTCATAAACAAGGTGACATTTTCTTGGTGACTGAGGACCTGCACCCCACGGGCCACTTCTGCCGGAATCTGGAAGGAATAGGTTGCCCCTTTTCGTCTGCTGGCAGGCAGTTGGGGACGAGAACCGGGCAAGTTGAGGACCGGCAGAGTTCCCCCTAACTGCTGCTTCCAGTATGCCAGCTTATTCTCCAACACTTCCCCTTGTAAGACATGACGCTGCCATACCGCAAAATCAGCATACTGGATGGGCAGTTCCGGAAGTGCTACGGATTTTCCGGTGGAAAAGGCGTCATACAGGGTGGCTATTTCTCGAATCAATACCCCCATTGACCAGCCATCGGCAATAATGTGGTGTAAGACGAGAACCAACAGGCGATCGCCCTCATGTTGAATTAGGGTAACCCGCAACAGCGGAAGCTGTTCTAAATCAAAGGGTTTAAGCGATTCTGCTACAGCAGTTTTCACCCCCTCTGCCTCCCAGTCTTCCGAGGCAACTTCCGACAAATCCACCGTCACGATGTTTACCCGCAATTGCGGCGCAACGGCTTGGATCGGTTGTCCATCAAGGGCGGGAAAGCTCGTCCGTAAGGCTTCGTGACGCTCAATTACCGCATTGAGACTTGCCTCCAATGCCGCTAAATCCAGGTTGCCTGTCAGCCGCAGGACTGCCGGTATATTATAGGTTGCCGTTCCTGGTTCTAATTGTTCCAGGAACCACAAGCGTTGCTGGGCAAAGGATAGGGGTAAATTTTGATTCCGAGAGACGGGCACTAGGGGGAAGCTGGCGGTTACGGTTGTACCTGGAATCCGGGGTGCAAACTCTCTCACGGTTGGCGATTCAAACAGACTCCGCAGGGGGAGTTCTACCTGGAATGTATGACGAATCCGGGATAGGAGTTGAGTTGCCAGTAAGGAATGACCCCCTAACTCGAAGAAATTCTCCTCAACCCCGACTTGTTCTAACCCCAGGACCTGCGCCCACATTTCGGTTAGCTGTTGTTCTAGGGGAGTTACGGGGGCAATGTGAGTTTCTTTTCCTTGGCGACTGGGTGCAGGAAGGGCTTTCCGGTCAATTTTGCCATTGGGGGTTAACGGCAGGCTGTCTAAGACGACAAAAGCAGCCGGAATCATGTAATCGGGCAATTGTTGCTTGAGAATCTGTCGCCATTGAGGGAGATTTGGTTCTGCTTGGGGATGTAATACGACATAAGCGACTAACCGCGTATCTCCCGGGATATCCTCTCGGGCAATCACGACCCCTTGGCGCACCTCGGGACTCTTTGCCAATACCGACTCTATCTCACCGAGTTCAATCCGGAATCCCCGGATTTTGACTTGATTATCGACCCGTCCAATATATTCCAACGTGCCATCCGGACGATACCGCGCTACATCCCCAGTTTTATAGAGTTTCACCTCGGGATTATCGGCAAAAGGACTGGGGATAAATTTCTCAGCGGTTAATTCCGGCTGATGCAGATATCCGGCTGCCAATCCTGCGCCTCCAATATACAAATCTCCGGGGATGCCGACGGGAACCGGCTGCAATGCCCGATCCAAGAGGTAAATTTGGGTATTGGCGACTGCCCGTCCGATGGAGACAATCCCCTCACCAGGAGTCACCGGATACAGAGTAGACCAAATGGTAGTTTCCGTCGGTCCATATAAATTCCAGACGGAACCCGCCCGATTACACAACTCATCCGCCAGCAGTCGCGGCAAGGCTTCCCCGCCACAGAGGATTTTAAGCTGCGGGCGACCCTGCCATCCGCTTTCGATTAACATCCGCCAAGTTGATGGCGTTGCCTGCATGACGGTTACCTGTTGCGAGTCCAAGAGTGAGGCTAATTGCTGCCCGTCGGTGGCAACTTCGCGACTGGCAATAATCACGCAAGCGCCCACGGTGAGAGGGAGAAACAGTTCTAATCCGGCAATATCAAAAATCAGCGTTGTCACCGCCAACAGGCGATCGCCAGCCGTCAAACCCGGTTCCTTCTGCATGGAGGTAAGGAAATTGACCACACTGCGATGGCGCAATTGCACCCCTTTCGGTCGTCCCGTAGAACCGGACGTATAAATAATATAAGCCAAATCCTCAGCCCGCGCAGGCGGGCTTTGTTCGTATAGCCCCACCCTTCCAGGGTGCGGGGTAATTGCATCCTCAGCCCGCGCAGGCGGGCTTTGTTCGTATAGCCCCACCCTTCCAGGGTGCGGCTGAATTCCATCCAAACACACCACCCGCGCCTGATGACTGGGTAACGTCGAAATCAAATGGTGCTGCGTGAGAATCACCCCTGCTTGGGAATGTTCCAGCATATATTGAAGCCGATCGCCGGGGAGTGCAGGGTCCAAGGGAAGATAGGCAGCCCCAGATTTGAGAATCCCCACCAGTCCCACCAGCATTTCTAACGAGCGATCGACGTATAGCGCCACTGCCTGATTGGATTGTACGCCTATCGATTGCAAATATTGGGCTAACTGACTGGCGCGATCGCTCAATTCCTGATAAGTGAGGGATTGTCCCTCAAAAACTGCCGCCACTGTATCTGGTGTTTTGGCAACTTGCGCCTCAATTAATTCATGAATACAGGCAGTTTCTGGATACTCTGCTGCCGTATCATTCCACTGGTGCAAGAGTTGCGATTGCTCACTTGCAGTCAACATCGGCATTTCCGATATCTTTGCATCAGGATAAGCAACCGCACTTTCCAGGAGGGTTTTGAAATGTCCCAGCATCCGTGAGATTGTCCCTGCCTCAAACAAATCCGTGCTATATTCCAGAGTCGCCAACAATCCTTGACGGGTTTGGGCGATCGCCAGGGTGAGGTCAAACCGGGATTTTTTGCTGTCCAACTCCAGCAGATTTAACCGCAATCCGGGCAGTTCCAACTCCGCCATTGGGGCATTCTGGAGGACAAACATCACCTGAAAAATGGGACTATGACTCAAAGTGCGACTGGGCTGTAATACTTCCACAAGTTGCTCAAAGGGCAAGTCTTGATGAGCATAAGCCCCCAAAGCTACCTCACGCACCCGTCCCAGCAACTCCCGAAAACTGGGAGTTCCGGATAAGTCGGTTCGTAAGACAAGGGTATTGACAAAACAGCCGATTAAGCCTTCAATTTCCCCCCGATTCCGGTTAGCAATGGGGGTTCCCACCCGAATATCACTTTGTCCACTATAGCGATAGAGCAAAGTTTGGAACGCCGCCAGGAGGGTCATATAGAGAGTCACGCCGGATTCCTGAGAGAGGGTATTTAGGGCCTCACTCAGTTCACTCGGCAGGGTGAGAGATTGGGTCGCCCCCCGGAAGGATTGCACCCCTGGACGAGGGTAATCCGTGGGCAAGTCTAATCCGGGCAAATCTCCCCCCAGTTGCCGCTTCCAATAGTCCATCTGCGCCCCTAATCTGGCCTGATTCAGCCATTGGCGCTGCCACAGGACAAAATCGGCATATTGTACCGCCAGGGCGGGCAAGGGGGAAATTCTGCCGGTAGAATAGGCACCGTATATCGTCCCTAATTCCTGAATCAGCACCCCCATTGACCAGCCATCGGAAACAATGTGATGAATGACAAACAGGAGAATAAATTCATCCGGTTGTAATTGGAACAGGGTCAAGCGGACTAGGGGAGGCTGGGTTAAATCAAAGGGTTGTTGCACCCAGGCAACTGCTAGGGATGGTACTTGGGACTCCTCACAGGAAATGACCGGCAGGGTGATTCTCACTTCGGGCATAATTTCCTGGATGACGCAGCCCTCGCCCTCGACAAACCGAGTCCGTAAGGTGTCGTGACGGCGAGCAATTTCGTTAAAACTCTCTTCTAGGGCGGCAATATTCACCTCACCCTGTAATCGCACAGCAGCCGCACTGTTATAGGTTCCCGGTTCCAATCCTTCCAAAAACCATAACCGTTCCTGAGAGAAGGAAAGGGGAATTGCGCCGGTTCGAGATACCGGGACGATCGCCGGTATATCCAGCTTTTCTCCTGCGGCAAGGGAGGTTTCGATGCAGTCGGCTAATTGTGCGAGAGTCGGGGTTTCAAAGAGACTCCGCAAGGGCAACTCCACCCCAAATGTATCTCGAATTTGAGAGACGAGTTGGGTTACCAGGAGAGAATGTCCCCCGACTTCAAAGAAATTATCGTCTCTGCTAATCGGATGGCGCTGCAACAGTTGCGCCCAAATCCCTGCCAGCAGTTCTTCTACGGGAGTTCGGGGTGCGATCGCCTCGGACTGACCCTGTAATTTCTCCGGTGTCGGAAGTGCCTGCCGGTTCACCTTGCCATTGGGGGTGAGAGGGAAAGCATCCAAGACAGCGAAGGTGCTAGGTATCATATAATCTGGTAAGCGTTGACTGGCAAACTGCCGCAACTCTCGCCCCAATTCTCCCGGGCGATCGCTCGTCACATAAGCCACCAACCGCTTTTCCCCCCCTTCTTCCCGCGCCACAACCACGGCATCGCGGACTGGGGGATGCTCACTGAGGACGGATTCAATCTCACCTAACTCAATCCGAAATCCGCGAATTTTGACTTGATAATCCCGGCGTCCGACAAATTCGATTGTGCCATCGGGGAGATAGCGAGTTAAGTCCCCAGTTTTATACAGTCTGGCATTCGGGTGATAGGGCTCTGGAATAAATTTTTCAGCCGTGAGTTCCGGGCGATTAAGGTACCCTTGTCCAACTCCCCAACCGCCGACATACAGTTCCCCCGTCACACCAATGGGGACAGGTTGCTGAAACTCATCCAGGATATAGAGTTGGGTATTGGCGATTGGGCGTCCCAGTGGCACAATTTGTATCCCCTCACTCAGGGTATCCGGGATCGGATAGGTGGCAACAATCCCGCAGGTTTCCGTCTGTCCGAACATATTGATAAACTGTGCCGGATGCTGGAACTCCTGCCGCCAAATTTGAGGCAGATCGGACCGTAAGGGTTCGCTGGCAGAGACAATCAGGCGCAAATGATTCGCCAACAGGTGCGATCGCCCTTGTGCCTCTAAGCGACTCAGGACATAAGTGCTATTCCGCCAAAATGACGGGACAATATCAATGACAGTCACATTTCGGTCCTTGACTTCCTGGAAGAGGGCGAGGGGGTCTTGCCGCTGTTGTGAGGTAGCAATATTCACCGTCGCCCCTGCTGCCAAGGGGACCATCAACTGTCTGACGGAGGAGGAAAAGGCAATGGAAGCGGTATGCAGGTAAACGTCATCACTTTGGATACCCAAAGCATGACCCATTGCCTGGACATAGTGACAAAGGTTGCGATGGCTGATTTTCACCCCTTTGGGTTTGCCCGTGGAACCGGAAGTATAGATAATGTAGGCAATCTCTCCCCCCGGGGTAGTCGCATTTTCTGGGGATTGGGCGGCAATGGCATCCCTGTCGCCGTCGAGACAGACAATTTTTGCCGGAATTTCTGACAGTTCTGCGGTCAAATTAGCCTGGGTGACTAGGACCGAAGGTTGGGCATTCGCTAACATAAACCCTAGCCGTTCTTGGGGATAGGCTGGGTCTAGGGGAACATAAGCCGCCCCTGCTTTGAGGATGCCTAAAATTGCGACAACCATTTCCAGCGATCGCTCTAAATACAGTCCGACTAAATCCTGAGAATTTACCCCCAATTGTTGTAAGTAACCCGCTAATTGATTAGCGCGGGCATTCAGTTCGCTGTAGGTTAGGGTTTCCTGACTAAAAATTAAGGCAACTTTATCGGGGTTAGCCGTTGCTCGTTCTTCAATGAATTGATGAATTGTCTGGTAACCGTTATAATCCCGATGGGTTGCATTAAATTGAACTAACAACTGATGCCGTTCAGTTTCGGTTAAAAGATTGAGCTGAGACAGGGGCTTTTCAGGTGTCGTAATAATGCTTTCTAATAAGCAAATGAGTTGGTTGCTGAATCGGTGAATTGTCTCGGATTGAAACGCATTAGTATCGTATTCAAAGACTAGAGTTAGACCCTTTTCATCCGGTTGAACTGAGAGTTTCAGGTTAAAGCGACTGCCAACCCAGCAAGGGCGATCGCAAGTCAAGGAAAGCTGCGAATCCCCGTGGGTTTGCGCCTGTCTTCGCCCTTCAAAAGCCAAAGGGAAAAACGGTGCAGTTTCTGGGGGTAATCCCGATAGAGTTTCCCAAGTAAAATACTCCTGCCACTTTTCCCCTTCTGCGACTGCCTGATGCACAACCGGCAGAATTTCTGCAAAAGTTGCTGATTCCCCGGCGGAATAATTTAAGGGCAAAAATTTAGCAAAAACACCGATTGCCGTTGATAATTCAGCGTATTTTCGACCTTCTGCTAAAACGCCCAGGGTAAAAGTTTCCTGTCCCGTGAGTCTTTGGATTAAACCTAGCCAAGCCGTCAATAAAACCGTTTGAGTTTCAACTTCATAGTTGTTGGCGATTTGGGCAATTTTTTCGGTTAATTCTACCGAGAGTTTCACAGCATAATCTTGAGGCTGAAATCTGTAAGAATTCCCCTCCAGTTCCCCGGGCAATTTCAGGGTTCCTAGACCCGAAACCTCTAGCTGCCGCCAATAATCCGCGCCAATTTCGGTTTCTGGGGATTCTAATAATTGATTTTGCCATTCGGCTAAGTCAGCATATTGTAAGGGTTCATCAGATAAGGTTTCCCCTTGACAAATTGCCCGATAAGCGGTGGCAATTTCTGACCCTAAATTCTCCAGAGATTGAGCATCGGCACAAACTGCCGGTAAGCGAATTATTAATACAGACTGTTCCACCCCCAAGGAAACCCAGGCGGCGTGAAATAATGGTCCTTGTTCCCAATTAAAGGGCTGTTGTCCGATTTCCTGGATGTAAGCAGCGAGTTTACTGTCTCTGTCTTCCGGTAAACAGGGACTTAAATCTAAGGGGTCATGCCATTGGAAGTCCCCCGTCGTAATTGCTTGAACTGGCAGGGTCATTCCCGGTAAACAGGGAAAGGTGGTCCGCAGGATTTCATGGCGTTGTATTACAGTGCCGATCGCGGTTTTTAAAATCCCGGAATCGCACTTTCCGACAATCTGCACCATTCCCTGACAACAATAGGCAAAGTTATCAATTTGTTGCAGTTGCCACACCTGTTTTTGCTGGGGGGAAAGTCGAAACCCCTCAATTTCGTTCATCATGTCTCAATCTCCGATTCTAGTAGATGCACCCCTAAGCGGGGTAAACGTAGCGTATAAAGTTCTGTATTACAAGTTTTGGGAAAATGCTTCTGACATCCCGACAACGATTTTTCTAGGTCCCGAAAAGGGTTGTCGTCCGTGGGCTGTCAGCATATTATCTAACATTAAAATATCTCCGGTTTTCCAGGGAAATAAAACCGTTTCTGCCCGATAAGCGGCGCGGATTTCTTCTAAAACCTCGGGTTCAATGGGTGACCCATCTCCATAATAAGTATTATGGGGTAAATCTTCTTCAGAAAATGCCTTTAATAACGCTTCGCGAATCGGGGGTTCCAAGGTGGAAACATGGAAGAATACTCCATGATTAAACCAGACGGATTCGCCGGTGAGAGGATGGGTGGCGATCGCCTGCCGGACTTGACGGGTACGCAGGCGATTTTGCCCTTTCCATTCCCACTCTATCCCATTTTGGCGACAAAAATCTACCACTTCGGAGGGATTTTCTGTTTGAAATACGGTTTGCCAAGGCAACCCAAACCCATCTCCAAAATTGCGGACATACATCACCTTTTTTTTAGCAAAACGGCGGCGAATATCAGTGGGAATCCGTTGCAATAACTTGCGGGTGTCGGCAATGGGTGTTTCTCCTCCAACTGCCGGGGGAATCAAACAGCAAAAGAAGATTTTCAAGGGCCAACTTGCTGCATAAGAGTTCTCGCTATGGAGAAAAATGGTTTGATTCGCGGGATGATCCGTCGAGGTATAAATATTGCCATTAACCGGACTCCGAGGGGATGAGCGATCGCGATAGTCCAGCAACTCCCCCGATACAGTTTGAATCAACTCCTCAAACTGTTCCACATCCCGAATCCCAAAGTTGCGGAACAAAATTCCCCCATGCTGTTGCAACGAAGTTTGAATAAACTCTCGGTTGCTATTCGCCCAAACTGTTAAATTCACCCCTTCGATTCGGGGCTGAATTAACAAAGGTAAAGACTGGTCCAAAAACATCGGCTTGGCTTCGACCAATTTGGTCGTTCCCACGCTAACGGAACGCCGTTTGACAGCACCGAATGTCGTTAGATTAGGAGTGGAGGAGTCTGAAAATTTCATGACCACAGGAGGGCTAAACTGTACGAGTTGCTTGCCGTTTGGTAAGCTTGAGTTTTTGTAAGCTAACGGCTTCTAAAGATTCGGCTTGGCGTTGTCGTTTTTGGTGGCAACTGCCATAAACGTTTAATTCAGTTAATCGTAGGTTAGGTTGATTCACAACTTGGTGCAACACCTTTTCATAATCCTCAACCATTTGGGCTATTGTCTCTGGGTTAAACAAATCCGTTTGATACTCAAAAGACCCTTTAAATCCGGCTGGATCGTCCCAAATACTGACCTTTAAATCAAACTTGGAAGTTCCTAAATCAACTTCTTGGGACTCAAAACTGAGTCCAGGAATTTCTACCGTGGGAATCGGCGCGTTTTGTAGAATAAACATCACCTGGAATAACGGATTATAACTTAAACTCCGTTCCGGCTGTAACTCTTCAACTAATTTATCAAACGGTAACGCCTGATGAGCATAAGCCCCCGATGCTACAGCCCGGACTCGCTGCAAAACTTCTCTAAAATTGGGATTCCCTGACAAATCAGTTCGCAAAACGAGGGTATTAATAAAAAATCCAATTAATCCTCTAGTTTCGGGCCTTTCCCGCCCTGCTACCGGCGAACCGACTGCAATATACTCTTGCTGACTGTAACAGCATAACAGGATTTTAAACCCTGCCAACAGGGTCATAAATAAAGTGACTTCTTCTTGGCGATTCAACTCCCGAACTGCCTCAGACAAGGTGGGAGAAAATTGGAAAAAGCACTTTTGACCGACAAAGGTGGGAATTTCAGGACGAGGGCGATCGCCAGGTAAGTTCAACCGAGATAAATTCCCCTGAAGTTGCTGTTTCCAGTAATCCAATTCCCGTTGGAATCCCTCCGTTTGTAACTGTTGCCGTTGCCATGCAGCAAAATCTGCATATTGGATGGGCAACTCTCCTAAATTCGGGGCTTGACCCGCTGTCAATGCTTCATAAATTGCGGCAATTTCGCGCACCATGACCCCAACGGACCAGCCATCAGAAATAATATGATGGAGGACTATTGATAAACAATGTCGCTGGTCCTGAACTCGGAATAAATGGACTCGCAATAAAGGCGCTTGCGAGAGATTAAACGGGGTTTTAGCTTCCTGTTGCAACCGGGCCGAAACTTCCGTTTCCAATACCTCAGAGATTGGCAATTTTACCGTTACCGGGAGCATCTCTATTTGTCCTAAAAACCAGTCGGACCTCTCCCCCCTGCCCCCCTCCCCTACAAGGGGAGGGGGGAATAAATCTCTTTCTCCCCCTTCCCTCGTAGGGAAGGGGGCTGGGGGGTTAGGTCTTTCTCCCCCTTCCCTCCTAGGGAAGGGGGCCGGGGGGTTAGGTCTTGCTCCCCCTTCCCTCGTAGGGAAGGGGGCTGGGGGGTTAGGTCTCTTTTCAAAATTGAGATGCTCCCCCGTTACCGAGGCTTGAATCTGCTGAGTCGGTCGCCCTTTGACTTCTGGAAATCCAGTCCTCAACCCTTCATGACGGTTCACCAATTCTTGGAGGCTGGCTTCTAAAATCTTGGTGTCCAGTTTCCCGACAATATTCAGGCAAAATGCCACATTATAAAATGGATTTCCTGGTTCCAAGCGGTCCAAAAACCATAACCGTTCCTGGGCGAGTCCCACGGGCAATTCTGCCGTGCGACAAACAGGCTGAATTGGGTTAATTGCCTGCTGAGTTTCCAGCAGTTTATCGGCTTTTTCCGACAACTCTACTAAATTGATGCCCTGGAAAAAGTCTACCACATCAATGTTGACACCCCATGCTAATTCAAGCTGATTTTTGAGGTCAAATGCCATCAGCGAATCGAGTCCAAACCGACTGAGGGGCTGTTCCGGGTCAATGTCGGAAACCGAAACATTCAATAAGCTAGAAACTCTGCTGGTTAAATCAGCAATAATCTGAGTTTGTCGCTGTTCCGGTGCAAGGTTAAGCAGACTTTCTCGGTCCCAATTTTTCTCTAATTCCCCGGACATCGATGACGCCAGAAGACTTTGACCCACAATTTGTAGTTCATGATTAAGGAAGCGATCGCGACAGGCACGGCGTTGAATTTTCCCACTAGAAGTTTTGGGAATCGTACCCGGTTTAATCAGCACAACTCCATAGACTTGCACCTCAAATTCTTCCGCCACTGCCTGCCGAATGGCTGCGATCGCCTCAGATAAATTCGGTTTAGCGCGAAACTCCAATTCTTGCACCACCACCAGCCTTTCTTCCTCTGCCACCTCCACGGTAAAAGCAGCAGTTCCCGTCATCCGAAATGCTGGATGACTAGACTCCGTAGCGCGTTCAATATCCTGGGGATATAAATTACGTCCCCGAATCAGAATTAAATCCTTAACCCGACCCGTAATATACAGTTCCCCATCCTCTAGGAAACCTAAATCCCCGGTGCGTAAAAATGGCCCTTCTCCACTGTCAGCCAGGAATGCTTGGAACGTATGACGACTCTCTTCCGGACGATTCCAATAGCCTTGGCAGACACTGGGTCCCGAAACCCACACTTCTCCCACTTCGTTCCCTGCACAGCGAATTCCCGTTTCCGGATGGGCGATCGCAATCTGCATATCCGGAACCGCCGAACCGCATCCCACCAGGGTTACAGCATTTTCCTGGGATTCAGAATCAGTAATTTGATTCCGTTCAAATGCAACTTTATCGATCGCCTTCCAGGGATAGGGAACCGATGTCATACTCCCCGAAACCATCAACGTTGTTTCTGCCATCCCATAACAGGGATAAAAAGCTTCCGGTTGAAATCCACAGTCCGCAAAGGTTTCCTGAAATCGCACTAAGGTCTCATGGCGAATCGGTTCAGCGCCATTAAATGCCACCTGCCACCGACTCAAATCCAGGGTAGCCTTTTGTTCCGGCGTAATCTTACTCACACATAAGTCATAAGCAAAATTAGGCGCACCACTTGTTGTCCCCCCATAATCGGAAATCGCTTTCAGCCAGCGATAGGGACGTTGCAGAAAGGAAGCCGGAGACATTAACGTGCAGGGAAATCCCCCATAAAGGGGCTGTAAAATCCCGCCAATCAGTCCCATATCGTGATACGTTGGTAGCCACGAAATAAATTGACTCTCAGGATGATGATCCATCACTTTGTAGGTAATCGCCGCATTATGCAGCAAGTTCCCCTGGGATACCATCACCCCTTTTGGCGTTCCCGTAGACCCCGAGGTGTATTGCAAAAAAGCCAAACTGTCTGACGTAACCCCCGGATCCTGCCATTGGGTTGCCAACTCTGGGGCTAAATCATCCGTACACACCCATTGCAACCCAGTCAATGCTGTTTTTTCGCTCAACAAGGATTGAACTTGGGCGGCAATTTGGCGGGTTGTGAGGGCGACTGCTGCTTTTGCATCTGCCAATACTGCCAAAATTCTCGGTGTATTACGCTGATTTCGGGGCGGATAGGCAGGAACGGCGACGACTCCGGCATACAGGCAGCCGAAAAAGGCAATCAAATAGTCGAGTCCCGGAGGATACAGCAGTAACGCCCGTTCCCCGCACAACCCCATTGCTTGCAATTGAGCGGCGATCGCCCGACTGCCTCGGTCTAATTCCCAATAGGTAAGGGTTTCCCCAAGGGTTTCCCCGTCGGTTAAGAACCGAAAAGCGAGGTTATCCGGCTGTTGGATTGCTCTCCCGCGCAGGATTTCTACATAAGTAGAACAACGGCGATCGAGTTGTGGAACGGTGTACTCTGCGTCATTCATCGTTAAACTCTACTGACTTCTTGGCCCCTGAACGGCGTAATCGCCCTCTTCCATAACTGGAGTTCAGTCTTTCTCCTTCTTGAGAATTCTTGTTAATAAGTAATAATTGGCATCCTATAGCTTTTGAATAGGCTTGTCAATAGGCAAAGGAAAATTTTTTTAAATTTTTCTGTGTTGGCTGCTACGGACTGGGCCGCAAATCTCCCAAAATGGCTATAAAACCAAGGGTTTATGGGGATTGCCGAAAAAATCAGGGACTGGAACTCCCTAATTTTTCAGCCCAGGGATTGGCATTTAGTCCCCATTTAATGAGAATATCTATAAATAAGCTGAAAAACCTATCCGAACTTCTTGATAAGATTCTCAATTAATTGAGACCGAGAGGGACCTATGATGACAAGCCGAGGGAGAAATCCACCGCGTCGATTCATCCCTTCCCCATTCTGTTACTCTAAATCACCATGCGTACTTTTATAACCGTTTGGCTGGGTCAGTTGGTCTCCACCTTCGGGAGTCGAATGACCAATTTTGCCCTGATTGTCTGGACTTGGGAAGTGACCGGATCAGCCACCGCCCTGGGTTTGGTGACCGTCTTTACTCAACTGCCGAGTTTAGCCGTGGCCTTATTTGCCGGGGCTATCATCGATCGCAGCGATCGCAAAGTCGCGATCATTGTGGGTGACTCCATTGCCGCACTTTCAACCTTGACCATTTTACTGTTAGCCGCAGTCGGTCAACTGCAACTCTGGCATCTGTTCGTCATTAATGGCATCAATGGTATTTTCGGGGAAATCCAACAATTAGCCTATTCTGCGTCGGTGAGTTTAATGGTCCCGAAACAGCACTATGTGCGGGTTAGCAGCATGAAATCAATGCTGCATTACGCGCCAAATATTCTAGCCCCCGCCTTTGCCGGGGCCCTTTACCCCATTACCGGACTGGTGGGAATTGCCGCTATTGACTTACTCACCTTTGCGGTGGGGGTGAGTACCGTGCTTTTGGTTAAGATCCCCCAGCCTCCGCGAAGTGAGTTAACGTCTAATCAGCCGAAACTCTGGCAGGAACTTACGTTTGGTTGTCGTTATATTCTGGCCCGTTCTTCTTTACTGGGATTTTTCGCTTTAGAGTTACTATTCTGGTTTGCTCACGATTTAGGCGCAGTGATGCATCGGTCCACTATTTTAGCCCGCACCAATGGTAATTCTGAAGTATTTGGGATGGTGAGTGCAGCGGCGGGAATAGCGGGAATTATTGGGGCAGTTGCTTTGACGGGGTGGGGTGGACCCAAGCGCCGGATTCAGGGATTTTTAGGGTCCGCGATCGCCGTGGGTGTGAGCAAAACCCTATTTGCTCTGGGTCAATCCCTGTCAATTTGGATCCCGATGCAGTTATTATCCTCTCTGAATTTTCCCCTGTTAACCAGTTCCAGTACCGCAATTTGGCTGGAAAAAACCCCGCCAGAAGTTCAGGGACGAGTGTTTGCGGCCCAATCCTTTGGGATAGGCGTCGTCTCAACTTTGGCAATAGCAATTGCCGGTCCCTTAGCCGACTGGTTCTTTGAACCCGCCATGCAACCCGGTGGTGCATTAGCGCCCTGGTTTGGCCGGATCTTCGGCACAGGTCCCGGTTCCGGGATGGCCCTGTTATATGCAGTCGCCTCCCTCGGTTTGATTCTCGTCGGAATTCTCGGATACAGTTGGCCCCTGGTGCGCCAGATAGATCAAGAGTAGCGTCTAGTTGAGAGTCTTTTCCCTTATTTGATAAGAATTATCAAGAAAAGGTTCAGCATTGAGAAACAGCACCCCCCCAGTCAACCCTGAATTCTCCAGGGTCCAGGGCTGATAACAAATCCGGAGTTCAAAAGTCGTTTTTACTCTTTAGCCCGCGCAGGAGAGGCTCTGTCCGTATAGCCCCACCCTTGAGGGTGCGGGTTTTAACCTGAAAAATCAAGCAAAACTTCTGGTCCATCCCGAATCAAGGAGGGGTTTCGCAGAAATTACCCGGCCCCATTTCCTCCCGTTACCAAAAATTTTTAGCAATTACCTATTGACAGTCATAGACCGCTTAGGGTAAATTGACTTCGCTAATGCAAATTACTATCAATAACTGAGATGAATTGCAAAAACTTCTATTGTATAGATTAGGTCTAAGGAGAGGAAATTGAAATTTGAGCCGTTATTGCCCGGAGCTTTGCTGTCGGGTGCAACTATCCTGGTACTGGCTTCTCCAGCGATTGCCCAGGTGGTAGAAGTCACTGGAGTGCGAGTGGAATCTACCCCGAGTGGGTTACAAATTATCTTGGAAACAACCGGCGATCGCGTTCCCCAAGTCTTTAGCTCTAGTTTTGGTGAGACGACAATTGTTGACATTACCAACACTCAACTGCGATTGACCGATGGGAGTTCCTTTCGCCAGGACAATCCTGCCGAGGGAATCGAGTCAATTGCCGTCACGAGCTTAGATTCCAATAGCATTCGCCTCACCGTTACCGGAACTAGCGCAATGCCAATGGTACAGGCAACCGACCCGGCGAATCCACTCACATTTGAGGTGGTGACCTCGACGGATGTTGCCGATGACCCCTTCCCAGATAGTGAACCCGAAGCCGTTCCTGAGCCTGAAACGCCTACCACATCAGAGACTCAAGCGGATCGGGAACTGGATATCCTAGAAATTATCGTTACCGCCACGCGAACGGCTGAACGGTTGATTAAAGTTCCGCGATCGGTCACCGTCGTTGATACCCAAGAAATCGATACCCAGACCATAGTTTCCACGGACTTGGGGGATGTTTTAGCCAAAACTGTCCCGGGATTAGGACCCCCGACCAGTGGTAGTACCCCGAGGTCCATAACCCAAACCTTACGGGGACGAAGCGTCGCCATTTTAATCGATGGCATTCCCCAAACCTCCAATTACGGACTGGATCGGGAACTGCGGACCGTAGATCCTAGCACCATTGAGCGTGTGGAAGTGGTCCGGGGACCCACCGCCATTTATGGAAGTCAGGCAACCGGGGGAGCCATTAATATCATTACCCGACGCCCGACACAAGATGCCTTTAGCATTGATAGCGGCATTAGTTTTACAGGGTCTCTCACTAATTTATCCGATAGTATCGCCAACCGGCAATATTTCGGACTCTCGCAAAAAGAGGGGGTCATTGACTATAGCGTATCTGTCGTCCGGGAAGATAATGCGGGAATTTTTGATGCATCTGGCGATCGCATTCCGGAAACTAGCGGGGGTGGGGTGATTGATGCCCGAGAATACAGCGCTTTGGGTAAATTGGGATTAGATATCACCGACACCCAACGCCTGCAACTCACCGGCAGCTATTTTGTAGGACGGCAAGACAACAACTATATTTCCGATCCGATTGTTCGAGAGCTAGAGGGTCAGCCAAAAGCCCGTGCTCTGAGAGTTAACGGCAATTTTGAAGGGACTGACGATGCGGGAGACGAGAATTTTATCGTCAGTTTGCGCTATAACCATGACGACATTCTCGGCAGTCAATTACAAGCGCAAACTTACTACCGAGAATATACTTCAATTGTTGGAGCCTCGGACTTTCGCGGCGGATTTTTTGATACGATCGCCCGTCAGCGTGCTCAAGGCGACAAATGGGGGGGACAACTCCAAGTAGAAACGCCCCTCACTTCATCAGGAAGCGCCCGTCTGCTGTGGGGTGTGGATTATGTCAATGAGAACAATGAAGCCCCCTTTGAGGAATTCGACCCCGTAGCCTTTGATGAGCGCGGTGTGTTTAGAAAAATCGGCGATCGCACCTTTGTTCCCCGGTTTAATGTCACCCAACTCGGGTTATTTGCTCAAGGTCAGTGGGATGCAACGGAGTGGTTGAGACTTACCGGAGGGGTGCGTCACGAACGAATTGGCCTAAGTGTTGATGATTACACGACATTTTTTGGAGACCCAATTCGAGGAGGCGATCGCGACTTTAACGACACCGTATTTAATGTCGGTTCGGTGGTCAATTTAACTCCAGAATTTGGGATATTTGCCAACTTTTCCCAAGGGTTTTCAATTCCTTCTTTTGGAGGTATTCTTCGGAGTCCTCCGGAGGATTTTACCAGTGTTAGAAATGACCTAGAAATTACTGAACCCGTCAAAGTTAATAACTATGAAATCGGGGTGCGTGGACTCTGGCCGCAAATTCAGGTTTCTCTAGCGGGATTTTACAATACCTCGGAGTTAGGAGAAGACTATACCTTTGTCGATGGAATTTCCCAGCTAGTGCGTGCGCCCCAAAGGATTTATGGCGTAGAAGCCACAGCCGACTGGCAACCGGGGGCTAACTTTACATTAGGGGGAACGATAAGCTGGACCGAAGGAGAAAGTGACCCAGAAGATTCGGGAGATTATGTAGCCATTTCCAGCTTTAATATTTCTCCGTTAAAAGCCACCGCTTACCTCGAACATCAAACGACGCCTAGCTGGTCAAACCGTTTGCAATTTCTCTACTCCGGTAACCGCAGCCGTGCCTTTGATGATGAGGTAGACAACACCGACATTGATGCCTACTTTCTGGTAGACTATATTGGCAGCATCCAACTTGGGGCAGGCAGTTTGCAATTTGGGGTCGAAAATTTATTCAACGCCCAATATTTTCCGGTCCAATCTCAAGTGTTTAGCGGCTTTAATAATACCTTGAATGCGGCAGGAGATGGGCGGACGTTAAAAGTTGGGTACTCGTTGAGGTTTTAAGTTGCAGATGAGGGAAGCAGTCGCCAAGCTACTCTATTCGGGGTTATTAATCACCGTTTTAATGGCCTGTCGGGGGACTTTGGTCCCTGAGGATTCTGTTGGGAATCGAGCAGGGGTCAACCCAGCCTTACCCACACAGCGGGTTCAAACGGTGACCGATGCTACCGAAACCGTAGTACAGGTGAGGGAATCTCCCAGTCGCCTGGTCTGCTTACATTTAAGCTGTATCGATATTTTAGCCGAACTAGAGCGCGAACCCGTGGGAATGTATGGGGTCTTAACGGATTTTGCCACCAGTCCCGTGTACTTTGGCGATCGCGCCCATAGTTTCGGCAAAATTAGTGGTCGAGGGGAACCGAATTTAGAACAGTTACTCGCCCTAGAACCAGATTTAACCCTCGGACATCAGATCCAGCTTGCCCATCAACGGCAAACCCTCGAAGCGATTACCCCCTTGTATCTGGTCAAGGTAGAAAATTACACCGATGCGATCGCCAATCTCCAGGCCGTGGGTAAAATTTTAGGGGAGTCAGAAAAAGCCGAAGCAGCAGCTTGGCAATTTTTGGATAAATTTAGGGCTTATCGTGCCAAATCCCCCCGCACTCAAACGGTGATGGTGATGCGCGGAACCCCCAGTAGCTTCCATGTGGCCACCGCCCAATCCCTCGTGGGGTCTACCCTGGCCGAACTCACACCCTATCCCTGGCGTTTGGGCGATCGCTCTCCCAGCGCCATTGATTGGGCGACTTACTCCTTTGAGGAAATCCTCGCCGTCGATCCGGATTTCATTTTCATCATCAACAATTCCCGCGCCCCGGATTTGATTTCCGGTTTAAAAACCCATCGTCTATGGCAAACCCTCACCGCCGTACAACGGGATCAGGTATTTGCCCTAGATGAAGACCAAATTGGCGGGTTTACCAGCGGCACCCGGTCCCTGGGCCAATTACTCGATGAAATTATGACGACCCTGTATCCTGACGTTTTTCCCAAACCCTTACCATGAGTGCGACTCAGCCGAACCCCCCGATCCTGAGAGCGTCCCGCTTTTGGGTGGCCGTCGTCGCCCTCACAGCGATGCTTTTGGCCCTTGCCCTCCTCTCCCTGCAATTGGGAAAACCGTCCCTCAACTTACCCCAGTTGTGGGAGATTGCTATTGCTGGACAAGGGGAACCGATTAAGCGCTTGGTATTTTGGGAAATCCGCTTGCCTCGCCTGATTCTCGGCACCCTCACGGGCTCACTCTTAGCCCTCGCCGGAGTCCTCCTCCAGAATGCCTTACGCAATGTCCTGGCAGGGCCGGAATTGTTGGGAGTCCAATCTGGGGCCGCAGCCGTGATGGCGGCGCTCGTTGTCTTACAGTTGCCTATCCCTCTTTCGGTCTATCCCTTACTGGCGTTGGTCGGGGGGGCGGTAGGGGGGGCGATCGTCTTACTCTCCTCCAAACGCACCTCGGACCCGGTGCGTCTGGTCTTGATTGGTGCAGCCATGACCGCCCTCTTGAACGCCGTCACGATTGCATTAATTAGCCTAGGGTCTGCCAGTAGCGTCAGTCTGCTGTTTTTATATTTATTGGGTTCTCTCGCCGGTCGCACTTGGGACGAAGTGCAGATTGTCTTATCTTGGGCGATCGTGGGCATTCCCCTGGCCTTGCTGTGCGCCCGTCCTCTGAATATCCTGCAACTGGGGGATGAACTGGCTGAGGGACTGGGATTAAAAGTGTTACCCACCCGCTTTGCCATTGGGGTATTGAGTGTCGTCCTCGTCGCCCCGGCGATCGCCACCTGTGGCCCGATCGCCTATATTGCCTTACTCGCCCCCCACCTCTCCCGCAATCTCTTAGGCACTACCGATGCCAGACAAGTCCTGGTCCTAGCCATTCCCATCGGCGCGCTTTTGCTCGTGGGTGCAGATTTGCTGGCGAGGGAAGCCTTTGCACCCCTGGAAATGCCTGTGGGAGTCTGGACCACCCTCATTGGTGGACCGGCTTTATTACTGCTGCTGCAACAACAGATTCGGAGGCGGGGATCATGACAGTCTTACCGGGACGGAGAATTCAGAACCCACAGTCGGGTCAACTCACATTTGCTCAGGGGATGACGGCGGTCATCCTCGCCCTGGGGGTCGTCTTTGTCTTGCACGTTTGTGTCGGCAGTGGCACCCTTTCCCCATCGGAAGCCGTCGCCGCTTTGGTGAATCACCCGTTCCAAGCGGTACATGGGCGGATTGTCTGGGAATTGCGCGTCCCCAGGGCGGCAATTGCGACCCTGGCTGGGTCGTTATTTGGACTTTCTGGGGCGATGCTACAGGCAATTATCCGCAACCCCTTAGCGGAACCCAGCCTCACCGGGGTGACTTCTGGGGCGGTGTTATTCTTAATCCTCTCCCTCACCTTCTTACCCTTGGGGTTGATTCCCCCCGTCTGGTTCCCGGCGATCGCCTTGCTGGGAGGATGCCTAACCAGCAGTCTGGTGTACTTCCTGAGTCGGCAACCCAATCGCCCGAGTGACCCGTTACAACTGGTCTTAAATGGGGCCGTTGTGGCGGCGATCGTTCAATCCTGCAATTCCTTACTATTATTGCGAGATGAGGAATCCCTCGGCACCATTTTATTCTGGCTGGTTGGCTCCTTGAATGGACGCACCTGGGTGCATTGGCAGGGGATTTGGGCAGTCGCCCTGATTGCCTTACCCTGTGGACTCGCCTGCGCTAGGGTTGCCAATCTGCTTCATCTCGGCGATGACGTTGCCGCCGGATTAGGAGTCCCCGTGGGTCAAGCGAGAGCCACTTTATTTTTTATTGCCGTTTGGCTCAGTGCCACGGCGGTTTCCGTCGTCGGTGCTGTCGGCTTCATCGGCTTAATCGGCCCCCATTTAGCCCGTCAATGGGTCGGAAACGATGCCCGTCGCTTGTTTCCCCTGAGTACCGCCATCACTGCCCTATTACTGTTAGGATCTGATTTATTTGCCCAAGTGCTCACCCTCACCTTTGGTAATCATGAAGCTGCCCTCCCGGTTGGGGCCGTCACTGCTCTGTTAGGTGCACCCTTCTTTTTATATTTAGTTCTCAGAAAAACCCCGATGGGTTCCAGATGATAATTATGTCAGTAAACCCCCCGATTCTCGCCGCCCAAGATTTACAAGTCGGTTACGGTAACCAGACTATCCTCAAGAACCTGTCCATCGAGATTGAACGGGGGAAAGTTACGGCATTAGTCGGACCCAATGGGTCGGGCAAATCTACCCTTTTAAAAACTTTAGCTCGATTGTTGTCCCCGAGTAGCGGACAAGTTTATTTGAATGGGGTGGCACTCACGCGCCTTGCTACCCGAGATATCGCCCGTCAATTGGCTATTCTGCCTCAAAATCCAGTTGCACCTCCGGGATTAAGTGTAGGCGAATTAGTGGAACAGGGCCGGTTTCCCCATGTTGGACCGTTAGGAATGTTACGTCGCCAGGACCGGGAGGCGATCGCCGAGGCCCTGACCCTCACCGCCATGACTGAATTTGCCCACAGGCGTCTGGATAATCTCTCCGGAGGGGAACGACAACGGGCTTGGATTTCCCTGGCTTTAGCTCAAGAAACGCCTTTATTATTATTAGATGAACCGACGAGCTTTTTAGATATTGGACATCAGCTTGAAGTGTTAGAAATTGTCCGTCAACTGAATCGCGATCGGGCGATGACAATTATTTTAGTCCTCCATGACTTGAATCAAGCGGCCCGGTACAGCGATCGCATGGTGGTTCTCAAACGGGGACGGATTATTGCTGATGGAACTCCCCGTCGCGTCTTAACCCCGGAACTATTAGCCGAAGCCTTCGGCGTCCGGGCCCGAGTCACCCTGGAACCGGAAACAGGAATTCCCTTATGTTTTCCCTATGCCTATATTGGCAATGCTCCCCTGCCTGTAGATGCTCCTCAATCCTAGCCTCCTATGAGCCATATTTCTTGTTCAGAATTAACTCGCCAGTCGGGGAATTCCCTCAGTGGCACTGCCTTAACTTATGAGAATTATCTCTTAGTAGAATGTCCTCCCCCTTGGAATTCCTATGATTTAGAAACGCCAAAAATTCCCGATAATCTCCGGGCAGTGGGAGATGAAATTTATGGAAATAAGCCGGTTAAAAATAGAATTTTGCTCATTTATAATCCCCTTTATCACCAGGAAAATTCTATCCGCGTCTTAACCTTTCGGAAACCTCCAGGATGGACGCGGGGATATGTGGGTCAAGAATTCTTTGTTTCTAACATCAATGAAGTTGCCTCCCTTGCTCACCACTGCTTTACCAGTCCCCCGGAGGAATTAGGAGAAAATCGTCTTAAAACCAGAGATATTTTAATCTGTACCCACGGCCAAAATGACCGCTGTTGTGCGCGATATGGCAATCCATTATATCGCCAAGGGTTAAAAATAATTGAGGATTTATCGTTAACCAATATCCGGATTTGGCAAACCAGTCATATCGGGGGCCATCGCTTTGCACCGATTGCGATCGCCTTTCCCGATGGCCGCTATTATGGTCAAATTGACTCCGCTGCTTTACAGGCTTTACTGATGCAGTCCGGTTCCCTTCATGAATTAAACAAAGCCTATCGCGGCTGGGGAATCTTACCCAAACCCGTGCAACTGTTAGAAAAAGAACTGCTAACAAAATGGGGGTTTCCTGGATTCAATTTTACCATGAATGGGCGAATTTTAATTGAAACTCCCAACAGATTGTATTATCGGGTTGAATTATCCGTAAACACTCCCAACCAGGTGATAACTTATCAAGCCGACATCATCGGAGATGAAACAACTCGGATCGACTTACCCGAATCTTGTGTAGGGGATTATCAAGAAACCGTCATGAATTATCAGGTCAAAGGGATAGAAATTATTGAAACAAGGGAAGTATCAATCGCTTCCTCAACAGTCTAATTTTCTTGGACCAACCCCATTGAGTTAGAATAGACAGAACCCTGAAATCCTCTCTAGCTCTCCATCTCATC
>NZ_JAMXOT010000088.1 GCF_024220515.1 Oscillatoria sp. HE19RPO | reverse complement strand
AGGCATCGAAGCCCCTACAATCCGTTTTTATAGACCTTTAAATACCGTATGGAGTATCATTTGTCGTTGGTCCTGGTTTGGATAACCAATGACCAATGACCAATGACCAATGACCAATAACCAATGACCATCCCCCCCCCTAGCAGCAAAACTTAACAAAAACTGAGTTAAACGCGATCGCTATGGGTATCCGTCCTCTGATAGACTTTTAGACGGTTGTAGCCAGAGAAAAGGCTGCTGATAGGCAGTTGGGAGGAAAATTCCGTGGATAGTGTAATCGGTTTAGAGATTATTGAAGTCGTCGAACAAGCCGCGATCGCTTCGGCTCGTTGGATGGGTAAAGGCGACAAAAATACCGCTGACCATGTGGCGGTAGAAGCGATGCGCGAACGTATGAACCGCATTCATATGCGTGGCAGAATCGTCATCGGCGAAGGCGAGCGCGATGAAGCTCCCATGTTGTACATCGGGGAAGAAGTTGGCATCTGCACCCAGGAAAATGCCAAGGACTTCTGTGACCCCCAACAACTGATCGAAATTGATATCGCCGTTGACCCCTGTGAAGGCACCAACTTGGTTGCTTACGGACAAAACGGTTCGATGGCAGTTCTCGCCATTGCCGAAAAAGGCGGCTTGTTCCGAGCCCCGGACTTCTACATGAAGAAGCTCGCCGCACCCGCCTGTGCCAAAAATCATGTGGACATCAATAAATCTGCCACAGAAAACCTGAAAATCCTCTCGGACTGCATGAGTCGCTCCATTGAGGAATTGGTTGTGGTGGTGATGGATCGTCCCCGTCACAAAGGCTTAATCGAAGAAATTCGCAACGCCGGAGCCCGAGTGCGTCTGATCAGCGATGGAGATGTCTCTGCCGCAATTTCTTGCGCCTTCTCCGGAACCAACATCCACGCTCTGATGGGAATCGGTGCTGCTCCTGAAGGGGTGATCTCCGCTGCGGCAATGCGCTGTTTAGGCGGTCACTTCCAAGGTCAGTTGATTTATGACCCCGAAGTGGTCAAAACTGGGCTGATTGGCGAAAGCAAAGAAAGCAATATCGCTCGTTTGCAAGAAATGGGGATCACTGACCCTGACAAGGTTTACAATGCCGAAGAATTAGCCTCTGGTGACACGGTGCTGTTTGCCGCATCGGGTATTACTCCCGGAACGTTAATGCAAGGGGTTCGCTTCTTCAAAGGTGGCGCTCGCACTCACAGTCTGGTTATTTCTAGCCAGTCGAGTACCGCTCGCTTTGTCGATACCATTCATATGTACGACGCTCCAAAGAGCCTACAATTGCGCTAATTCAAACTCAGCGCGGTTAAGGAAGGGACGAAAGCAGGATGACCTCACAACTTTTTGGTCATTTGTCATTTGTTATTTGTCATTTGTCATTTGTTATTTGTCATTTGTCATTTGTCATTTGTCATTTGTCATAGGACCAAGGACCAAAAACCAAGGACCAAGGACCAAGGACCAAGGACCAAGGACCAAAAACCAAGGACCAAGGACCAAAAACCAAGGACCAAGGACCAAAAACCAAGGACCAAAAACCAAGGACCAAGGACCAAGGACCGATGTCACCGGGGTGAGAATCCCGCTAGTTTTTAAGCGGAGTCTTTCCCCAGCGATCGCCACGGTGATCCCTTCTGCCGGTGGTGCGGACCCCTCTAAAGTCCGCTCCCTCCCTCTCCTTCCCCAACCCGCTCTGCCTGCAGTTGTGCTGGAGGGTTTTTCCTCCTGTACCCTGCCTCGAACCTTTGCTCAATCCCCGAGGATTGCCCTGACCCACCCGGGTTTCAGTTAGCATAAAAATCAAGACAACCCGATTAATTCAGTTCAATAGAGATAGAATCTCATCGATACGCTGGTCAAACATCAAGAGGGCTGGAAACAGGGTTTAGGGTTTAAATTTCTACCTAAAGTTTCTTAAACTTACTCATTTTTTAGGCTATCATAACAAGATGAGTAAGTTTTAGAATAACCAAAGCCGCCAAAATTAAAGGAGTTCACCATCTCCATTGTTTTCTGCTACTCTTTATGGTAGCCGAAGTTACCCGAACAAAAAGATTGTTGAGGAGTGAAAAAGTCAGTGAAGAGCTTTAAGACCAAGCTAGACTTAAATAACCGACAACGAACACTCATGGCGAAGCACGCCGGGGTCGCTCGACACGCTTGGAATTGGGGACTCGCTACCTGTAAGGAAACATATGAAGCTGAAGGTAAACTCCCAAGCGCCATAGATTTACATAAGAGATTAGTAGCCGAGGTCAAAAGTCAAAATCCTTGGTACTATGAGGTCTCGAAATGTAGTCCTCAAGAAGCGTTGCGAAACCTCAATAAAGCGTTTAAACGAGTTTCGCAGGTCAAAGGTACAGGTTTCCCCAAGTTTAAAAAAAAGGACATCAAGGATAGTTTTTACCTGGAAGGAAGCATTAAAATTTCCGGTTATTGGGTAAAGCTACCTCGGATTGGTTGGGTAAAAAGCCATGAAGAGTTACCCCCAGTCAATCCCCAAAACGTCACGATTAGTAAACGGGCAGGGGACTGGTATATTTCCTTCAAAATTGATGTGGAACCCGAGGCCACACCCAAAGTAAGAGAGCGGATTGGGGTAGATTTAGGAATCAAAACTCTGGCCACCCTCAGCGATGGAAAAACCTATCCCAACCCCAAAGCTTATCGCCATGCCCAGAAAAAATTAGCCAAACTCCAAAAAGAACTAAATCGCCGTCAAAAAGGAGGTAAAAACCGAGAAAAAACTAAGCTAAAGTTAGCTAAAGTTCACCGATGCATCGCCGATATTAGATCTGACCATTTACATCAGTTAACAACTTACTTAGCCAAAAACCACGGTGAAGTAAAAATCGAAGACTTAAATGTGTCAGGGATGCTCAAAAATCACAAGCTAGCCGGTGCTATTGCTGATGGTGGGTTTTATGAGTTCCGTCGTCAGCTTGAGTACAAATGTGAGTGGTATGGGAGCAAATTAACGCTAATTGACCCCTGGTATCCTAGTTCACAAATATGTTCTAACTGTGGACACCGACAAAAAATGCCACTGCACAAAAGACAGTATGATTGTCCGAACTGTCACCTCTCAATTGATCGGGACTTAAATGCGTCAATTAATTTGGAAAATGCGGATAGTTCAGCCGTGTAAGCCTAGTGATGGAAAGGTCTTGGAAGATCCAAGCTAGGAACTAAACATCATACAATCAAGTTTGAGTAAGTTTTAGAGAGCGGCGTAAACGACTAAAAAATCCAGGGAGAAATCATGAATATTGCAGTCGTAGGTCTTAGCCATAAGACAGCACCCGTAGAAGTTAGAGAAAAGCTGAGTATTCCCGAACCGGATATTAAAGAGGCGATCGCTCATTTATGTAGCTATCCTAATATTCGAGAAGTCGCGATTCTCAGCACTTGCAACCGTTTAGAAATTTATATCGTAACGGGTGAAACCGACTCCGGCGTTCGTGAAGCTATCCAATTTCTCTCGGAACGCGGCCAATTAAACGTTCATAAGTTACGACAACATCTGTTTATCTTGTTACAAGAAGATGCCGTCATGCATCTGATGCGGGTTTCCGCAGGTTTGGATAGCTTGGTCCTCGGCGAAGGCCAAATTTTAGCCCAAGTTAAAAATACTCACAAACTCGGTCAGCAACATAATGGGGTCGGACGCATTCTCAATCGTCTCCTCAAACAAGCCATTACCGCAGGCAAACGAGTCCGCACGGAAACTAGCATCGGCACCGGCGCGGTTTCTATCAGTTCCGCAGCGGTGGAACTAGCCCAAATTAAGGTCCAGGACCTCGCACCCTATCGCATTGCGATTCTCGGTGCCGGGAAAATGTCGAAACTCTTGGTTCAACATTTACTCTCTAAAGGGGCTCGCCAAATTACCATTCTCAATCGCACATTACGTCGCGCTGAAGAACTGGCTAAAAACTTCCCCGATGCGGACTTAAAACTGGATTTAATATCAGAAATGATGCCCGTTATTGCCAATTCTGATATTGTTTTTACCAGTACCTCTTCCACTGAACCGATTTTAAATCGGTCCAAACTCGAAGCGGTTTTAAACCCCAATAGCTCGATCATGCTGATTGATATTTCAGTGCCGCGTAATGTGGATTCTGATGTCAATACGCTCTCGAATGTCCATTCGTTTAATGTGGATGACTTGAAAGCCGTTGTCGCTCAAAACCAAGAAAGCCGTCGGCAAATGGCAATGGAAGCTGAGGGATTATTGGAAGAAGAAGTGGAAGCATTCGATGTTTGGTGGCGCAGTTTGGAAACGGTGCCGACGATTAGCTGTTTACGGGATAAAATCGAAACCATTCGCGAGCAGGAATTGGAAAAAGCGCTGTCTCGTTTAGGGTCGGAATTTGCCGAAAAACATCAAGAAGTGATTGAGGCACTCACCCGAGGAATTGTTAATAAAATCTTGCATGATCCAATGGTCCAACTGCGGGCACAGCAAGATATTGAGGCGCGTCGTCAAGCGATGGAAACTCTACGATTGCTGTTTAATTTGGAGACAGAAGCGCGATCGGGCGAACAGTACAGTTAGTCCGGGGTCCAGTTAAGAAAAGAAACCGGGGTTTTGGCCCAAATGAATGCGGGTTCTGCATCAAATTTGGGCTAAAACTCCGGTTTCTTCTTCCGAAAATCTGATTCTGGACTGGCTGTTCTAGGATAGATCAACGGGTTTATTCTCATTACCCATGCTGGGTTAAAGGCGTATCAGGAGGATCAGCAGTCGTTTTCTCTGGCAGATTGGGCCAATTCATTTAAGTTGCATAGAGATTTTATTAGAACTATTCGGGTCAGGACTTAGGCAACCTATAACATCTAAAACATCGAACCCTAAATGTAGAGGCGATTCGCGAATCGCCTCTACATTTAGGACTCTTGCAAAATTATTTTAAGCCGATTGGCGTTTTTAAGGGGGGTTGGGGGGATAAAATCGGTATTTTGCAAGAGGTCTATAGTCTTAATCAACGACTTGAGTTTTAAGTCTTTTAATTGCGGCAATGGAAACATCAGGGGGAACGGTTCCCATTGCTTTTATTTTTACCGTTTCATCTTGAACAAAGTTACTCCCAGAATAAAGAAACTCACCAACTTTAGCCCCTGATGAATCATAAGCACCAAAGGTCACAATAACTGTCCTAATTGGTCTTAATATTTTCATGTCCGCTTCTGCATACTTTATTCCAAAATCTCCCTTTACTAATCGCGCCTCTCCAATGGAGACGGCTTCTGTACTCTCAGGCGTGGAGTTGTCTACCATTGCAATTATATTTTCAACAAACCCTGTGCGCTCTCCCCACTGATTTGCTCCCTTCATCTGCGGGCTAAGATTTATAGAGGGTGGTGAATTCCCTCTTAAATCGACTGAAGAAATTAGCCCCGCTGTTTTGTTGACGATATCAACCGCCCATTGTTCATGTAGTTCGGGTTGGCTAGAGTTGGGTGAGTAGCGATAAACTTGAACGTTCCTAGTCCCTTGGTAAGAATCCCCAAAAAACGTCTTATCCCATTTAAACACTTTGTCGTTAGCTTCGATAACGCATTCAGCTTTTTGACAGTTAGTTGATAGAGGAGTCCGTAAATTTAGAGAATCTGATTCAATATATGGCGAATTATTAAGATTGTTTTCATAAGTGATTGGGGGTTGACATCCCATGAATAAGATGGCTATAAAAGGGACAATAATTCGTTTTTGCATGGCTGATTTATGCGATAAAAGTAATGCCCGATGCTTGAACCGGGCATGATTGTATTTACTTCAAGCGGGTTTGGGATTTACTGGTTAATACTCCACCCTGAAATACAGCTACGGCATTACTCCCGTCTGAATTGGAAAAAATCATCGTTTGCCATTCCCCCGACTCGCTCACAGTAGAGGGTGCAGCACCCATCACTTCTTTCACTTGTTCCATGCTCATGCCATTTTGGAGTTGATCGTATTGGCTTAACGTGAAAGTTGGCGATTGGGATACAGGGACACAAGCCACAAGCGCAATCGCGGACGCACTGGCTCCGATAATAATTGGAATTCTCATGGGGTCAACCAAAATCGAATACTAGATTGTTCTGACCAATCGCGTTCGCTCCGGCTTCTCCTCCATAGTCAGCACAAAAATTTATTTTTTTACATAACTGTGCAGCTATAAAGCCACCATAACAGAGGGTGGTTATGGCTTCTGTGCTTTGCCTAACCCGATCGCCCCCAAAATTCCCACCTCGGCTCGCCTGAGCGAATCCCCACGCTGAATTATCCGCACCGCAGAAATGGCAGATCAGGGCTTCAGCCATGATCCGAAGGAGTTAGGGGATTGCAAAATATAAATCCTCCAAACGTTGCACTGGAAGGGAGGTAGGTGTAGGGGCGCAATGCTTGCGCCCCAGGGCGCAAGCATTGCGCC
>NZ_JAMXOT010000087.1 GCF_024220515.1 Oscillatoria sp. HE19RPO | reverse complement strand
GTCACGCGGAAACGACTGAAGTCGTTACTACGAACAAAAAGAACGACTGAAGTCGTTACTACGAACATGGAGAACGACTGAAGTCGTTACTACAAACATCTTCCCAATCTCCCCCATCTCCCCCATCTTCCCAATAAAAAAGCCCGCAATCATACGGGCTAAATCAAGAGGGGGGGAGTGGGATGTGACTCCGAAATCCCCCCGATCAGAATAGATTCGTGATTTATTGGGGTGGCAGCAGTGCCATTGGATTGACCGCACCTTGTCCGGAAGGATGGATTTCAAAGTGCAGGTGAGGTCCAGTGCTGAAGCCGGTGCTTCCCATTTCAGCAACTTGTTGACCTTGTTCGACTTGCTGTCCTTCTTGCACCATAATCCGGTGATTGTGGGCGTAGAGGGTAACACTGCCATCAGGATGCTCGATCTCAACCAGATTTCCATAACCACCGGAGTTCCACCCCGCAGTGATAACTACGCCAGTGGCGGCGGCATAAATCGGGGTGCCGGTGGGTCCGGCGATATCGATACCTCGGTGCATCCGACCCCAGCGCCAACCATAGCCAGATGTGAACACGCCATGAGCGGGCCAAATATAGCCATTAAAGGTGGGCTGACTGTTGGGTAGGTAGGTATCCGGAGCTTTTAACGGGGGCAACTCCGGAGAGACAACCTGTCCCACAGCAGGCTGCATCAGGGGTGCATAGACTTCCGATCCAATCGGCGCTACGGCGAGGACCTGTTCTTTTTGGGTTTCCTCTGCTCTGGGGGCGGTTTCTAAGGTTTCGTTCGGCTGTGGGTTGAACTGGGGATTAATCCGTTCTGATGGCCCTTCAGGTGCAGTGGAAGTGGTCCGAACAGCCTGGGTAGTGGGGAGGGTCACTGGGACGGATTCCCCGGTGGCTTCTAAACTGAGGTTTTCAGTTCTGTATTTTTCCCGAAGTTTTTCGATTTCTGCTCGTAAACTATCGACGTAACGGTTTTCGAGAACCTCGGGTTCGATCGCATGAGCCTGGATTGACTCAGGGAACGAGCTGCTTTCGTCCGCCTGGGCGGAAAGTTGCGGTTGGACTCTCGGAGAGTTTTCTGCAATAGCAGTCTCGTCTTCCGGTTGAGAAGTCGTCTCTACTGCCTCAATTTGGGAGTGTTGACCGAGGGCTTCTTGTTCCCGGTACTTTTGCCGCAGTTTGAGAATGTCAGCCCTTAAGCCATCAATATGGTCACTTTCATCGGCTTCCGTTTGCACGGAGGGAACCGCTTGAGCAATGAGGGTTTCGGTGCTGGTCCCTGGGAACATCTCTTCGCTGACGGTGCGATCGCCAGTCATCAAGTCTGATGAGCGTTCTGGAGAGCGATCAATCATCGAGACGACGGTTTCCGGAATCGAGGCGATCGCTTCTGATGGTTTATTTGGGGCAATCAGTGAAAAGGTGGTGTCTGTGTCTGTTGTACTTTGTTTGGGTAAGGCAACGACATCACTTTTTGCTGATGCGGACAGATCGGTTCCTGGATCCTCGGTTAAGGAACTAGGGTCCCAGGCAGTCGAGTTAGGTCCCGGTTCCGTTGAACTCAACGGAATTTTAATGGTTTGATTGACTTCGAGTAAGTCTGGATCGTTGAGGCTATTGGCTTCAACGATTTTTTGTGCCGAAACGCCATTGCGGAGTGCGATTTCATCGAGGGTATCTCCAAAACTGACTTGGTAGATCCGCGATGCTAATGCACTTTCTACGGCAGGGATGGCGATCGCCCCATTCATATCGGGTTCAGCCAGGTCTAACGCCTTGCGATCGTCATTCTCGGCTTCTGGGAAGCTGGATAACTCAGGCTGTACAGCTTCTTCCTGACGGATCTCCAGTTCGGGGGTCACTAAGGGGACCAATCCCGAGGTCTCACCGGAGTTCACTTCAGTTCTAGCCGGTTGGGAATTTTCCCAGGCGTTCCCGGTGGAATTTTCTTCCAAATAGGACTGCCAACCTGGGGAAGTTCGTTCAGAATTGACCCGGGACGGTGTAGCTTCCCCCTCGGGCCTTATGCCGTCGAGTAAGGGTTCGTTGGCTCTACCCTCTAAGGAGAGGGGGTCAACAACAGTTCCTGCTGTGGACTCTTGAGCTTCAACCTGGGGCAATAATCCATAAGGAGCCATTTCCGGCCCAGGGCCATCAGACTCCTGGGACATTCCCAGAGAGGATTCAACGACTGAACTGACCGACTCCTCACCCCACAACTCCGCCAGACTTGGATCCAGACGGTTTTCACCGGCCTGACCCACTTCTTCCATGGCAACCCCTGACTCAGAGCGGATTTCATCGATTTGCCAGCTAAAACTTTCGCCAGCAGGGTTCCCTTCGCGAGCCAATTCCTGTGGGTATGGAAGGGTTGAGTTGACTTCCCCGCTTCCTTCGGCTGCGCCGCGATCGCCTGGATTAGAGGCGACCTGTGAGGGTACCGGACCCTGTTCAATTAGGGTCCAGGGAGTTGCTTCTTCCTGAACTTGGGGTTCTACAGCAGAGTCCACTAGGGTTTGTTCTGCTATTTGGGTTCCTGCCTCTTCTGTTGAAGCGGCTTCTGCCTCTAGGGTGGACCAAGAACCGGGATCCGTAGCAGATGTATCCGCTGCGATCGGTGGCTCTGATGCTCCAGCACCTTCGCCTTGTTGAGGCAGCAATATGCTAGACGCCCCCATCGAAATTGCAAGTCCAATCATGGCTGCCGAGGTGCGAACCTTACGGGGGCCAGCTAGTACCTGTCTAATCTCTCCCACCGTCCGATTGCTATCGGCGGCACAGGATGGAACAGGTTTTACCTTCTGCGGAAATGCTCGTTTCAAAAAAACGACCTCCTAACGACCAGTGCTTAACTGTCTTTTGAGTCAATGAATTTACCACCAGTCTATGATGCAGATCACATCACTGAGAGACCGAAGTCACTGACAACAGAATGTTACTTAGGCAAGATTACCCTGATTTTCTGTTTTCGACAAGTTGGTAATGTTCACAAAATGTTAACGGGCAATTTATATTCCTTTATCCAGCGCTTATTTCGGGCTAAATTAACTTCTTCGCTTTCGCGTTCCGTTCTGCCCTGAATCGGAGGAGACAAGCCCCATGATTCAGAAATAAGCTGCTGTTTGGTGATTATAAGGCATTCAGCCCCGAATCCCTGTTTCAATCGCTACGAATCTGCTTGAATGACCCTGTAGCTCCGTTTAGCGCCCTTAATGGTCCCTTAATTTGGACCGAGAATCGGGTGAAAAACTCGCACTCGGGTCGCTTTACAGATACCATGACTCTTGTCCCCGTCCGGGTTTTTTCCTGATTTAATAGAACTTGACCCAGACTGAAATTTACCCGACTACGGATTTAAGTAGATGTCCCGGGAGTGGCTTGAGGTATTTTCCCTCAGTCCTTCAGATGAGACTTTAAGCAGATTTAACTCTAAAGCACAACCGTATCCCTTGGATACTCCCGGTCTTGATTCTCTTCCCCCTGCCCGGTCTATCCTACCCAAAAAATGGCACTTTAAGCCCACCAGCAAAGGGTTTTGAGGGAATCACTCCCTAAAATTGAATGATGAAATCCTATGGAGAAAAGGAGATCGCCCGGTGGATAGTTCTATATGAATTTCTTATGCGTTGCGGAAATTAAATCCCGGATGGGGTGAGGCATCTCCCCTGTCCCTGTTGAGGACTCAGAGGGAATCCGGTTGTCAAAGTCTATAAAAACCCGCAGGCTCAAGGCTGGGGCTACACAAACGAAGCCTGCCTCCGCAGGCTGATCCAGAAAATCGACTTTTAACAACCGGATTGGGTATCATACGGAATCCGGTTGTCAAAGTCTATAAAAACCCGCAGGCTCAAGGCTGGGGCGTTTGCGGACAAAGCCTGCCTACGCAGGCTACTCCATAAAAACGACTTTTCATACCCGGATTTGGTATCAGGTGGCTAAAAAAAAGACTTCACCTCCTGAAAGAGGTGAAGTCTCTTCAGTGATTCGCCCACAGAAAAACCGAGTCTAGTCAGTGGAGTTGACCCAATTGGCGCAGCGCTTCAAAGAGACCTAACGCGGCACTGACAGACAAATTCAAACTGCGGACCTTGGGATGGGTCATGGGAATATAAAGGGTGCGATCGCACTCATCCAGGAGTTCTGGGGATAAACCCGTGGTTTCGGACCCAAACAATAACCAGTCATTGGGTTGAAATTCAAACTCAATGTAATTCTCAGACCCTCGGGCGCTAAACCCCAGTTGACGACCTCCACCCTGGCGGTGAAACTCCCGAAATGCCGCTAAATCGTCATGGAAGTGAACATCGACATAGGGCCAATAATCCAGTCCCGCCCGTTTGAGATAGCGATCGCTCGTCTCAAACCCTAGGGGACCGACTAAATGTAGCGGCGTCCCCGTCGCCGCACAGGTGCGGGCAATATTGCCCGTATTGGGAGGAATTTGGGGATGAACTAAGACAACTTGAGGCATGATGGAGCGCGTACCGTTTCTCTATCCAACTCGGTATCCCTGGCGATCGGGTTTCCGATCCGAGGCTATCCGGGTATCATTTAACCAGAAACCGGGTTCAATGATAGAAATTTTTAATCATAGAGTCTTGAACGCCATTGATTAGATATTCTGATTGACTCCAGGGAATTGCTCAAGCCACCCAAGGCTGACAGATTTTATCTTCCAATTCCGCCTCTTGGTCCCTCATGGAGGCGATCGCCCCTTGAATCACTTGGCGAGGGTCCAGGCCCCGGTCCACCGACTTTAACCACCGTTGCGCTTCATTCCCTTCGCGCAGAATTTTTTTCAGGGGAGATAGAAAACAGCTAAATCCATGTCTCTTCGCCGTCGGCAACACCTCTTCATAGAGTTGCTCAATCCAATCTCGGGCCAAAATCGTTCTCCCGTCTTGCCAGTGGCGCAATTGCGCGTCTAAACTGCGGTGAGCCACGGCAGACTCATTGGCATCGGTCAGGGCGATTAGGTCATCAGCGCGGGTTTGTGCCGGTAGCAAGCTCAGTTCTAGGGGGTCGAGGTGGGGATTTTCCATCAACTGCCACAGACGGGCCTCTAGGAACGCGGAAATGGCGAGTAAGGCGATCGGGTCGGAGACTAATTCACAGATTCGCAATTCCAGGCGATTCAGGGTGTAAGGACGGCGATCGCCATTGGGACGGACCGAACTCCAGAAATGTCGAACATTTTGAAACACCCCCGTCTCTAACTGTTCCTCCGTCCACCGGATAAAATGAGCATGATTTTCAAACAACGGGGCCTTTGCGGGGACTTTCGGGAACAGATGCCAGCGCGTAGAGTGATACCCCGTCACTTCCCCATCCAGGAACGGCGAGGCCGCACTCAGGGCCAAATACAACGGGGCCTCCAAGTGAATCAACCGACAAGCGCGCATCAGCAAATCTGGATTGTCGATTCCCACATTAATGTGAACACTCGCCGTTACCACTTTCGTTCCGTAGGTGTTCTCAATAAACCCGTGATAGGGGTTATGGGGGTCGGAACGATAAAACTGGTCGGTCCTACCCAAAGAGAGGCTACTACCCGGAATTAACGTGTAATTTCCCACCGTCTGGAGATACTCTCGCAGGATCCGCCGAGGCCGCACCAGTTCACATAACAACTGCTCATACCGAAACAGCGGCGGCGTCGTATATTCCACATTCCGGTTATCGGGCTCTCGCATAAAGCGCGGAAGAGCCGCCACAATTTTATCCGAGAGTCCGACAATATCTCCCTGGGGCGTCCCGGTATAAATTTCCACCTCAAAGCCTTTCGATAGCAGCATGATTTGTCCTCCGCTCAATAGTTCTGCATGAAATGGGGTGAATAGAAAAGTGTGTCATCCTCATCCTGAATCCCTCTCTCATCACAGAAACAGGAGTTTGGATTGAGCTTCCCCTTCTTCCATTATGAGAGAACAGGTGCTCGGATGTTGACCAAAGCAGCCATCTCCGGTCCCCTTTCCCCTCGCTGGGGGAGGGCGCTCAAACTCCGAAACCTGAAAAAGTTGCCCGTTAAGGGTTATCCCAAATCCGGTTGGTAAAAGTATTAAACGTAGGGTGGGCACTGCCCACCTTTCCCTACGGTGGGCAGTGCCCACCCTACTACTCTACTCTGATGCTCCCATCCCTATGCCTGAAGATGGATTGCAAATCTCTCCATCGGCTGATGTTTTCTCTCTTTAGATGGTTTTTTTGAGTTAGAAAGCCCGATTCTTGAAGATGAAAACCTGATTGGGCAAGGGTTTTGAGACCGATTCCTCAGAAGGGTTACCTGTTATACCATCCTGAACACCGGACAAACTCACCCCCTCCCCCCCTTGTCAATGGTTCCACACAATCAGACACTTAACTTGTAAAAGAGCAGCCGTCAGCCATCAGCTATCGGCTATGCTTGCACCTGCGTGCAAGTACCGAGTCCCCCGGTTTTGCTTTTGACAGCTACGCTTTCTGTGAAGACTGGCCGCTGATTCAAGGCGAACGACTCGGAGGCGACCGGCTGAGTGCTCACGGCTGACCGCGTGACGCTGTTGAGAGGTTTTTCGTGAAAAAAGTCTTAGCCATTATTCTTGGAGGAGGCGCTGGCACCCGTCTCTACCCATTAACCAAGATGCGGGCCAAACCAGCCGTGCCACTGGCCGGGAAATATCGCCTGATCGATATTCCCGTGAGTAACTGTATTAACTCTGACATTCTCAAAATCTACGTTCTAACTCAGTTCAACTCGGCATCTTTAAATCGCCACCTCGTTCGTGCCTACAATTTTTCTGGCTTTACCGAGGGATTTGTAGAGGTCCTTGCGGCCCAGCAAACGGCGGAAAATCCGACCAGTTGGTTCCAGGGGACCGCCGATGCAGTTCGCAAATATCTTTGGCTGTTTGAGGAGTGGGATATTGATGAATATTTGATTTTGTCCGGAGACCATTTGTATCGGATGGACTATCGCGACTTTTTGCGACGCCATCGCGAAACTAATGCGGATATTACTCTTTCGGTATTGCCAATTGATGAGAAACGGGCTTCAGATTTCGGTCTGATGAAAATTGACGACAATGGCCGAGTGGTTTCCTTTAGCGAAAAGCCAAAAGGAGATGCTTTGCGCCAAATGGCGGTGGATACAACTACTTTGGGTTTAACCCCAGAAGAAGCTGAAAAAACGCCTTACATTGCCTCAATGGGGATTTATGTCTTTAATAAAGAGGTAATGGCGAAGCTGTTGCGGGAATCTCCCGATCGCACGGATTTTGGGAAGGAAATTATTCCCGCTTCCGCAAGCGAGTATAACGTTCAAGCATACTTGTTTAAAGGGTACTGGGAAGATATCGGAACGATGGAATCGTTCTACGATGCTAATTTGGCCTTAACGAAGCAACCTCACCCACCGTTTAGCTTCTATGATGAAAAAGCGCCAATTTACACTCGTCCCCGGTATTTGCCGCCGACTAAGTTGTTAGATTCTCATGTCACAGAGTCGATTATTGGGGAAGGGTGTATTCTCAAGGAATGTCGGATTGAACATTCGGTTTTAGGGGTGCGATCGCGCATTGAAGCTGGCTGTTTAATTCAAGATAGCCTGATCATGGGTTCTGACTTCTACGAACCCTTTGCCGAACGCCAATCCGGTTTGCAAAAAGGCGGAGTTCCCTTGGGAATTGGCTCGGATACGACGATTCGTCGGGCGATCGTTGATAAAAATGCTCGCATCGGTCGCAAAGTACAAATTATCAATAAAGACCATGTGGAAGAGGCCAATCGCGAAAGTGATGGGTTCTATATCCGCAATGGAATTGTGGTGGTTTTGAAAAATGCGATCATTCCTGATGAAACTGTGATTTAAAGGGATTTAATTTTCCCGATTTTCTTTGAGCAGGAATGGCCTAATAGCCTACCCTTCCTGCTCAAAGGAAACAAGTTACATTCTCTTAAGTTCCTAGTAACGCCTTCAGTCGTTATCTTTTCTTAAGTTCGTACTAACGACTTCAGTCGTTATCTTTCCCCGGTTCGTAGTAACGACTTCAGTCGTTTCCGGGCTAATCATAACAACAACCCGCACCACTATCTTTTCTTAAGTTCGTAGTAACGACTTCAGTCGTTATCTTTTCTTAAGTTCGTAGTAACGACTTCAGTCGTTTCCGGGCT
>NZ_JAMXOT010000086.1 GCF_024220515.1 Oscillatoria sp. HE19RPO | reverse complement strand
AATTCGTTACTACGAACTGGGAAACGAATGAATTCGTTACTACGAACTGGGAAACGAATGAATTCGTTACTACGAACTGGGAAACGAATGAATTCGTTACTACGAACTGGGAAACGAATGAATTCGTTACTACGAACTGGAAAACGAATGAATTCGTTACTACGAACTGGGAAACGAATGAATTCGTTACTACGAACTGGGAAACGAATGAATTCGTTACTACGAACTCGGAAACGAATGAATTCGTTACTACGAACTCGGAAACGAATGAATTCGTTACTACGAACTGGGAAACGAATGAATTCGTTACTACGAACTGGGGAGAGATATCTCTATAATCAAAACTTACATGAAAAAGCAAATAATTTTATTTCTGATAATTCTTCTAAATTTAATCCTTAACCCAATTATTTCCCTCCCAGCTTATGCAGAAAATCACCCATTAAATCCTAAATCAGAAATTCTTGAAGTCTTAACCCTAGACCAATTACAACAACGAATTAACTCCCCAATTATCTCTGAAGGAGTGCGGACCATTGACTTGCGGGAATTCCTGATTGATTTAACCCCGAGTAATGCAGAATTTAGAGACCAATTTTACCCTTTGTTACAAAATCAACTGAATCGGTCCGGAACCCCCATTGCCTTGGATTTATCCTATTCCATCATTCAGGGAGACTTTGAGGGAAATGAATTGGGATTGAGAGCACCGCTTTATGGAGAGGCGTTTTTACCCTTATTCTCAGAACAAGAACGATCGCAACTGCAACGCGATCGCACCCGGTTGGCAAGATTGAGTCAACTCTCGCGATCGCTGCTGGGAGTTCCTCCGGATCAAGAGGAAATTACCCTCTTCCAAGAACCGATTAAACTGGTTCACACTCATTTCCGAGGAGAAGTTCATTTTAACCATAGTTTCTTCCTGAATCGCGTGGAAGCAATGGGAGCAATTTTTGATAAATTAGCCGATTGGTCCGAAACTCGGTTTAGTAAACTCAGCAGTTTTGCCGGAGCAAATTTTGTCGCAGAAGCACGCTTTCAGGGAAGCATCTTTTTTCAAGATATAGGATTTAATCAGGGGTTATTTCAAGGAAACGCTAATTTTAAAGCAACTCGGTTTGAGGAGACGGGAAATTTTAATCAAGTCCAGTTTAAACAGGGTTCAAATTTTACCCGATCGCAGTGGAATCGCAATGCGGATTTTAGTGGTTGCCAATGGGAGAATCCCGCTTTATTTGACCGCGCTAAGTTTGCTGAATCTCTATTTTTAACCGAAACAAATTTCAGCAATCTAGCCAGTTTTCGAGAAACAGCGTTTAATCAGTCTATCAACTTGCGGGAAGCGAGTCTGCGCGATCGCGTCGCCTTTAGTGATACAACTTTTGCCAATTCAGCTTCTATCAATGTCGCCGGATTGCGCTTTGATTCAGAATCCGCTAGAATTACTGGCGACCCCGGCCAAATTGGCAAAAAACTCTCCCTCCCCAGTCTCCCTGGTAATGAAACCCTCCTGCGTCAATTAGTCCGAAATTTCCGTCAACAAGAACAAATTGCCGATGCCAATCAAATAGAATACCTGACCGAACACCTCCGCCAAGAAAATCTATTTCATAAATTAATTGGGATTAATATTAATACCGCCTCTCGAAGACAATTAATCAAACTCGGATTGTCAGAAAATCAAGCCAATGCCATTGTCCGCAGTCAAGATGAGCGCATTTTTGGCAGTCTCAGCGAAGTCCTGAATCTCCCAGAAATTGACCTAGCAACTTATATCCAGTTACGCGATCGCGCCGTTGCCGGTGAACCCCTCTCTCTCCCCGGTTGGTTCCGAACCGCCATCCATTGGTTAGGATTAAGTGTACTCCTGCTACTGACGCGCTACGGAACCAGCTTTTGGCTCATTTTCGGTGTAGGATTAGTGGCGATCGCCTATTTCAGTGTTTTATTTTGGTTCATCGATCGCTATCGGCGCATCCTTCCCAAACCCATCATTCCCACCGCCTTTGAAACCCCTTGGATGCTATCCACTTGCCTAGGATTAGCCAGTATTGGAATCTTCGCCATTATTCGCACCAGTAGCGAACCCTTATTAACCCTCACCTGCTTAGGAATTCTGATTATCCCCATCCCCACCCTTTTAATCATCATCCTCTACAAAAAAGGCCGCTATCATAACCTCATCGACTCCAGCTATTTCGTAGAAGATACCGGAATGCGCCAACTCCGCTTGGCGATCGGACGCTTACCCATCATCCCCCGCTTTCCTGCCATGAGAGAACGCTATCTTCCCCTCCTCTGGAACCGCCGCTGGAACTGGCTAAATTACTATGATTTCAGCCTCAATAACCTCCTAAAATTCGGCTTCAATGACATCCGCCTGCGAGACGAACATCTCCCCGGCATCATCTCCAGCTTAGTCTGGTATCAATGGACCCTCGGCCTCCTCTATCTCAGCCTCCTCCTCTGGACCCTCTCCCGAACCATCCCCGGCTTAAACCTCCTAATCTATCTAAAATAATCTCCCCCCCATCTCCTCTCTTCCTTCCGTGAAAATCCTCCTCTGTGAAAATCCGTGAAATCAGTGGTTAAAAATCCCTAGCGGGGGTAAAACCCCCCGCCAATTGTGGCTTAATCCCTAACACTTAAGACCGGCCAATTCCTACATAGCGGAATCCAGCTTTTTGCAGTTGTTCACGATTGAGGAAATTACGACCATCAATCATCACCGGATGGTTCATGAGTTTCGCCATTTTTTCATAATTTAAACTGAGGAATTGTTGCCAATCCGTGACCAAAACTAAAGCATCACATCCATCAGCCAAGCGTTCTGGATCGGTTTCCACCAACACCCCACTCAATCCCTGACCAATGCCAGTTTGAGACACAATCGGGTCATAGGCTTTCACTTTCGCACCGAGACGGTTGAGTTGTTCGATTAAATTCAAAGCCGGTGCATCGCGCATATCGTCGGTATCGGGTTTGAAGGTTAATCCTAACAATCCCACGGTTTTGCCTTTGAGAATTTTCAGTTCATGCTGCAATTTTTCAATGGCAATCTGACGCTGACGCTTGTTGACTTCGATCGCCGCTTTGAGTAACTGAGCATCATAGCCGTAGTCATCGGCAGTATGCACCATTGCGGACACATCTTTGGGGAAACAAGACCCCCCCCAACCGATGCCAGCTTGCAGGAATTTGGTACCAATGCGAGAGTCGAGACCCATGCCTTTGGCGACTTGCACCACATCGGCACCAACGCGATCGCAAACGTTGGCGATTTCGTTGATGAAGCTAATTTTTGTCGCTAAGAAAGCATTAGCGGCATATTTAATCATTTCTGCCGAACTAATGTCCGTCAAAACTACCGGAACCGGGGGTAACGAAGCATCTTCGGCAAACTTGCGCTGGATGATGGGTTGATAGAGTTCTTCCATCATGTTTAAGGCGCGTTGGTTGTTGCTCCCCAGGACGATGCGATCGGGATTAAAGGTATCATAAACTGCTGACCCTTCCCGCAAGAATTCGGGATTACTGACCACATCAAATTCCACACCGAGTTGTTTGGCAGTTTCGTCTTTACTGCCTTCTTGTTGATGCCGTTCGGTGACGCCATCGAGGACAATCATTCTTACCCAGTCACCGGAACCGATGGGAACCGTGGACTTATTGACGATGACTTTATACCCTTTATCCAGATGAGCTCCGATGCCGCGCGCTACGGCTTCTACATAGCGGGTATCACTTTCTCCGGTGGGGAGGGGAGGAGTACCCACGGCAATGAATAAAATCTCACCGTGGGAGACGCCATATTCTAAGTCAGTGGTAAATTCTAAGCGTCCGGATTCCGAGGATTCCTGCATGATTTCCGACAGTCCCGGTTCATAAATTGGGGACCGTCCGGATTTCATTAATTTGACTTTTTCTTCATTATTGTCCACACAGATCACATGATGACCTGTGTATGCTAAACAAGCTCCAGTCACTAACCCAACGTATCCGGTACCAATAACACAAACGCGCATATAAGGTATCTCCTGCAAATTTATAGAAGTCAGTCCCATGAAGAAGGGGGAAAATCTTTTGAAATGGATGGGGGGATAAATGCCTGGGAATCCCTAATTTTGTCCCCCGGTGATTTCATCCTAACTTTCAATTATAGGCGATCGCTGATTTTAGCTTCCCTGCTCCTTCATTCTGTCCATTTTCTGTATGCTGCACCCTAACGTCATCGCGATTATACTCTATCCCATTTGGGGCAATATCTCCACTCCCTAGGAAGATCATTCTCATAAGGAGAGATTACCCCTTTCGGTTACTTAACTATCAGGCGATCGCGAAAATCTTCTATGGTCAATTTCAATCCTTCATCCACATGAACTTTTGGCTCCCATCCCAGCCAAGTTTTCGCCAGGGTGATATCCGGTTGGCGTTGGCGCGGATCATCTTGGGGAAGAGGCTTAAATTGGATGGAGGCATCCGGATTCACCATTTTCTGAATTTTTTCCGCCAGTTGTAAAATCGTGTATTCATCCGGATTCCCCAAATTGATGGGACCGATATGCTCGCCATTCATCAACCGCATTAATCCTTCTACTAAGTCAGAAACATAGCAGAAACTCCGAGTTTGGGAACCATCGCCATAGACGGTTAAAGGAATTCCCCGCAAGGCTTGGACGACAAAATTGCTCACCACTCGTCCATCATTTTCTAACATTCTCGACCCGAACGTATTAAAAATTCGAGCCACCCGAATATCTACATGATTTTGGCGATGGTAATCAAAACAGAGGGTTTCGGCCACTCGTTTTCCTTCGTCGTAACAACTCCGAATTCCAATCGTATTGACATTTCCCCGATAGTCTTCGGTTTGAGGATGCACGTCTGGGTCCCCATAGACTTCCGAGGTAGAAGCCATTAAAATTCTCGCCTTGACTCGCTTGGCGAGTCCCAACATATTCATGGTACCAATGACGTTGGTTTTAATGGTTTTTACCGGGTTGTACTGATAGTGAACCGGCGATGCAGGACAAGCTAAATGATAGATTTGCTGAACTTCTAACCGAATCGGTTCTGTTACATCGTGGCGAATCAGTTCAAAATAGGGATTTCCCAACCATTTACTGATATTTCGCTTATCGCCCGTAAAAAAGTTATCAAGGCATAACACCTCATGGCCTTGTTCCATTAACCGATCGATGAGATGGGAACCGATAAAACCGGCACCCCCCGTAACCAATATTCTCATACTTTTAAGCTACTTAGAGTTAGAAAGGACAGAGCCATCGGAGCAAAACCGGGCATCCCGTTAATTTCTTTCTTAAAATAACAAAAAAAGCGCCTAAAAGGGCGCTTTTGAAGCAAAGTTAATTAAAACTTTACGTTTTGTTATAAAACCCTTAAAACTCGCGGTTTTAAGTGCGATCGAGCTTGAGGACAGCCATAAATGCTTCCTGGGGGACATCGACGGTCCCGATCGCCTTGAGGCGTTTCTTACCCTTGGCTTGCTTTTTCAGCAGTTTCTTCTTCCGGGAGATGTCCCCGCCATAACATTTTGCCAACACATCCTTACGCAGGGCGGGAATATTTTCGCTGGCAATCACCCGAGACCCAATGGAGGCTTGGAGTGGGACCTTAAATTGATGCCTGGGGATCAGTTCCTTAAGTTTTTCCACCAAGGCGCGACCCATGACATAAGCTTTGTCCCGATGAACAATCATCGCTAGGGCATCCACCAGGTCGTTTTTAATCAGAATATCCATCCGCACCAAGGGATTTTCCCGGTAGCCAATCACGTGATATTCCATGCTGGCATACCCGCGCGATCGCGACTTCATCTGGTCAAAAAAGTCCGTCACCACCTCCGCCAACGGCAACTCATACACCAGCGTGGTCCGTTCCGGGGTCAGGTACTTCATATCCGTAAACTCCCCACGGCGAGTCTGACAGAGTTCCATCAAAGCCCCCACATAGGTTTCCGGGGTAATCATCTCCACGCGCACATAAGGCTCCTCAATTTTATCCCGTTCTTGAGGAGGGGGCAGGAGACTGGGATTATCAACATAGACCGTTTCTCCGTTGATTTTAGTCACCCGATAAATCACCGAGGGGGCCGTGGTGATTAAATCCAGGTTATACTCCCGTTCTAGGCGTTCCTGGACGATTTCCATGTGCAGCAGTCCCAGGAATCCGCAGCGGAAGCCAAACCCCATCGCACTGGAGGTTTCCGGTTCATAAGAGAGGGCGGCATCATTGAGTTTGAGGCGTTGCAGGGCTTCGCGCAGGTCCTCGAACTGGTCCGCATCGGTGGGGAATAGGCCACAGAAGACCATTGGATTGGCTTCGGTGTAGCCCGGGAGGGGGGTTTCTGCCGGGTGTTGAGCGAGGGTGATGGTATCGCCCACCCGGGCATCTTCGACGGTTTTGATGGCAGCGGCGAGATAGCCTACTTCCCCGGCGTGGAGTTCATCTAGGGGGTGTTGGGTGGGGGAGAGGACGCCAATTTCATCGGCATCATATTCCTTCCCGGCGACCATGAGTCGGACCCGATCGCCTTTTTTGAGGGTGCCATCCATCACCCGAAAATAGGCGATCGCCCCGCGATAGGCATCGTAATAACTATCGAAAATCAAGGCGCGCAGGGGGGCATTCACCGTATCTTTAGGGGCGGGGATCCGATTAACGATCGCCTCCAAAATCTCATCCACCCCGACTCCCTCTTTGGCGGAAGCGAGAATGGCATTGGAGCAATCCAAACCAATAATTTGTTCAATTTCATTTTTAACCCGGTCCGGTTCTGCTCCGGGCAGGTCAATTTTATTCAAAACTGGAATAATCGCTAAATCATATTCCAGGGCCAGGTAAAGGTTAGCCAGGGTTTGGGCCTCAACCCCTTGGGAAGCATCCACCACCAACAGCGCCCCTTCACAAGCGGCCAGGGATCGGGAGACTTCGTAGGAAAAATCCACGTGACCCGGGGTATCGATTAAATTGAGGACATATTTTTCCCCATCTTTGGCCTGATAGTTCATCCGGGCCGCTTGCAGCTTAATCGTAATGCCGCGCTCCCGTTCCAGTTCCATATTATCGAGGAACTGTTGCTTCATGGCCCGTTTTTCCACGGTGCCCGTCACCTGGAGGAGACGATCGGCTAAGGTGGATTTTCCGTGGTCGATATGAGCAATGATTGAAAAGTTACGAATGCGAGATACAGGAACGTCGGTCATACGCTTTTGTCAGTTATCGGTGCGATAGGCGGCGGATGCAATGGGCAATATGGTTTTAACAAGAGTCGTCACCCCCGGTCACTCAGACTTTGGCGATTCCCTTGCCTTCACCCTATTTCTTAACACATTTTAATACTTTTCGGGTGCAGACGGTCCCCCGGCGATCGGTTTCCCCATTGGCGATCGGACGATCGCATTTCCACCGTGAGCAGGGAGAGGATTTGATTCTGTGATAGCATCGAGGCTCTAAACCGGCTACGGCCCATTGTCAGCCGGTTGGCTTGAAACCCAACTCAAGCCCTCAAGGGTGAGCAGGCCAGCAGCCGGGTAGGGACTTGAAGAGAGTCTAACCCTTGCTTAAGTTTGCTACAAACCCAGTGTTAGGTAGGAGTGATGGCTGGCGATCGCACCCAGGCTAACGAACCCCGAAAATCATCCCGGGATCCCACAAGATGGCTCAATCTCAGTAGATAGATTGGAAGCAGCATCGTACAATAGATAGGATGACCTTCCAGGAATGCTCCGGTCCTGATGCACCCGAGTTCTCCTGCGGTTGTTAACTGCCGACTCACCCGAGCCGTATTGAGTGCGCGGAACTTGAATTTTGAACCGGCACTCTTTCACCAGAGCCGTGTAACCTTATACCCAAGTTTAGAAATTTAGAACCGTATGAACGATCAGGCTGTGCAATATAGTCGCAACCCCGAAAAAGTAGAGATTTCGATCCATATCGATCCCGAACTGCTCGATCGCGTCAGTCATTTGACCAACGACCCGAGCAAAGTCATCGAAACCGCCCTGCGACAATGGTTACGCGGGGACACCACTCGCGATGATGAATTGACGCGCAATTTAACCCGCAACCCTCCGGTTCCCCCCCGTGGAGAGTGGAATGATTGAGACTCGATGCCTGTTCTAGTCGGGGCACTTATGAATGGCCTGCGCTTGTGGATGTGCAAACAGAGTGGGTTTTGAAACCCTGGTGATGCCCTATTCGGTGATGATTTTTCCCGTGCCGTGAATGACTCTACACCTCCTGCTTATCCTACGTCCAATGATTCTAGTTGGTTGCGATCGCTAGGAGCACAACTGGCATTTACTCAAGATGCCTCGGGTTTATATCGAGGATTTTATTGGTCAAATGCTGAGAATTACGGGTTAAATTCCCAGGAAATCATCGGCACTTTCGTGGGAGATCGGTTTAAACCCTTAAGCATCACCCCTTATTTAGAACGGGTGGAGCGGGTGTTAAACTCCCGGATTCCTGAGCGGTTTAACTATCCGTTTCGCTATGGCGATCAATACTTTTTATTTGAACTGGCGATCAGTCCGATTTTTCCCCCTCAAGGAGAACCCCTCGAAGTGCTGGCGATCGGACGGTTACTGCCTAATGCGCTCCTATGGGGTCAGGAGGAGCAAAAAGGCAATCCCCAGGCAGTCGCCTCGAATCACTTAGATCTGCATCAAAAATTCCTCAGTACCATTGTCAGCAGTATTCGCCGGACTCTGCCTCCGGGGTCGGAACTCTATCAAAAACTGCTCGGGGAAATGGCGCGCAAGATCCGGCGCACCCTGGACCTGGATACGATCTGGAACGAAACCGTTAACGGTTTGGGATTGGCATTGGGGGTCAGCCGTTGTCTGATCTGTCCTTACCAGCCGGGAAGCCCGAAAGTGCGGGTGGTGGCTGAGTACATTACACCACCGTTAACGCCCCTAGAAGGTCGGGACCTCTATCTCGCGGAGCATCCGGGTTTGAATCAAGTGTTGCTGACTCAAACGGCGGTGATTGTGGGTGCTCAAGAGGCGATCGCCTCGGAACCTGAGTCGATGTTAGTGGTGGCGACGAGCTACCAAGATCGCCCCAATGGCTTAATTTGTCTCGATCGCCCCGGCATCCTCGCGAACCAAGCAGGCAATGCCAATGGGACTGAATCGGCTAAAACTTCCCCGTTGCGTCCCTGGAGTATGGCCGAAATTGAGTTAGTCCAGGAACTCGCCGAACAAGTCGGCACGGCGATCGCTCATGCCACCCTCTATCAAGAATTAGAAGAAGCTCGTCAAAAAGCTGAAGAAATTTCCCAGCTCAAAAGTCAGTTTCTCGCCAATACCTCCCATGAACTGCGGACCCCCCTCAATGGCATCATCGGGTTCCTGAAGTTAATCGTGGATGATATGGCAGAAGATGAAGAAGAAAAGCAAGAATTTATTAAAGAAGCCTATCGCAGTGCCGTCCATCTGCTCAATTTAATTAATGATGTTTTGGATATTGCCAAAATTGAAGCAGGCAAAATGGAACTGGATTTAGTGCCGGTGAAACTGGATGAACTGTTAACCGGAATTGAGAATCATGCTCGCGCTCACGGACAGGAAAAAAATTTAAGTTTCCAGGTTTATAAACCCCACACGGAAGATGAAATTATTCTCTATGGGAACTATCAACGGTTGTTACAGGTTCTCTTCAATTTAGTCGGAAATGCCATTAAGTTTACCCATGAAGGGGGAATCACCATTACCGCTGAACTCATGGAATACCCGGTATTTTTTCAAAACCAAGAATTTCCCGGGATGGTCTCCATTGCGGTTGCTGACACGGGTATCGGCGTTTCTCTGGATCAACAAGATAAGCTGTTTCAATCGTTTTCTCAAGTCGATGGGGAACGAACCCGGCGATATGGCGGGACCGGATTAGGATTGGCGATTTCCCAACGGCTGATCGAATCAATGGGAGGAGAGGTGAATTTCTATAGCATGGGTGAGGGACTTGGTTCCACGGTGACTTTTACCGTCTTGCTTTATCAAAAGCCTGTGATGATTTTCACCCCAAACTCCGAGTCCCTGGATTTGTTGCTTTAAGGGGATTCCAACAAATAAATCATCCTTGCTTTGATGCGATCGCACCTAACAAGGCTCTTTTAGCCCGCGCAGGCACCGCTTTGTCCTGTGAGCCTCCAGGCTTGAGCCTGCGGGTTTTTTGAAGGTTTTATTTTTTG
>NZ_JAMXOT010000085.1 GCF_024220515.1 Oscillatoria sp. HE19RPO | reverse complement strand
ATCGCAATTAGCCACAAATCTGGAACAGAAACCCGGTTTCTTGTCCTAGGGCATCGGGAGTTCATGGGTTAGAAACCGGGTTTCTGCACAAAATTTATCGCAATTAGCCACAAATCTGGAACAGAAACCCGGTTTCTTGTTCTAGGGCATCGGGAGTTGATGGGTTAGAAACCGGGTTTCTGCACAAAATTTATCGCAATTAGCCACAAATCTGGAACAAAAACCCGGTTTCTTGTCCTAGGGATTCCAGACTGTTCCAATACTCTAGGCAGGCTGTAGACGTTCAAACCCTCGCCGGTTGTTGGGATACCTGTACCGACGATCGCCTAGGGATGGATTGACCCATCTGGCATTGTAGCGCCCGAGAGGTTGGTATGGCTCAGATTGCTGCCCGTGAGGTTCGCGCCATACAGGTTCGCACCTTTGAGGTTAGCCCGATAGAAATTAGCCCCAGTCAGGTTAGCATTTCGCAAGTCGGCTTGACTTAAATCGGCTTCACTCAGGGAAGTCGGTTGCTGATTTTGCTCATCCTGCAATTCCAGTTCATCCCCGTTGAGAATTAACAGAAAAGGTCCGATGCGAATTCTGGCCCCATCCGGTAAAACCATTGATTGATCGATTTGCTGGTCATTGACAAACACCCCATTGGTGCTGTTATGGTCGCGGATGATGTATTGTCCGTTGTCTTCGATATCGATGGAAGCATGACGACGAGAGACGAAAGGCGAATAAATCTGTAAGGAGACGCTGGGATCTCGACCGAGCATGACAGACTTTTTGTTTTTCAGGGACAAGGACCGCTCGGCGATCGGCTCTTTCTTGGGACTCGACAGATCCGCTCCGACTAAATTTGCTTCGCTGAGGTTAGCCCGACTGAGATTAGCATCGCACAATTTGGCCTTGCTGAGGTTGGCTTTTCGCAAAGTTGCTTCGCTTAAGTTCGCTTCGGTCAAATTGGCTTCACTCAAACTGGCTTCACTTAGATTGGTGCGACTCAGATTACTCCCAGACAGATTCGTTCCATCTAGCTTGGCTTTGCTCAAATTGGCTTCACTAAATTTGGCGTTGCGTAAGTCGGCTTCTACTAAATTGGCTTCGATTAATTTAGCCGCGAATAGTTCGGCATTTCTCAGATCGGCTTTTTCTAATTTAGCCCCGGTGAGGTCACTATCAAACAGGTGTGCTTCACTTAAATTGGCCCCATTTAATTTAGCCCCATTCAACTTGGCATTATTCAGGCTGGCAAAAGAAAGATTACTATCGCTTAAGTTGGCTTGACTTAAGATGGCTTCATTCAAATTAGCCCGAGTCAAGTTGGCCCCACTGAGGTCAGAGCGAGTGAGATTGGCGCGATGGAGGTCCGCATCGGTAAGTTCGGCGCGAAATAAATCCGCCCGAAACAAATCGGCACGACTGAGGTCGGCATAGCTTAATTTAGCGCCAAAGAGCTTGCCATTACTCAAGTCCGCACGGCTCAGGTGAGCATTTTCTAAATTAGCTCCACTGAGTTTGATGCCACTGAGTTTGGCCTCAAACAGGTCAGCACAACTAAGGTCGGCATCGTATAAATCCGCGAGACTGAGTTCAGCAAACATCAAATCAGCACGGACTAAGTAGGCACCCCGAAAATCCCTTTCTCCTGCTGCATACCGCTTCAGCAGTTCATTCGCATCCATATTGGTTTAGTGGTAGAGAGTTAGCAAGGAAAGCTGTATCTAAAAATCTTCCCAAAACCGAACCCTTTTGACTGCCTGATAATCCCCTAGGGCTGTTGCATGGAGTCCCGGGGAAAATATTGGGCCAGATAAGCCTCGGCATCCGAGCGGCTTTGAATTTCCCCGTCTAGGGTGGCCGCAAGCAGGCTGTCTAAAATGGTCTTAAACTGGGGTCCGGGTTTGTAACCAAGGGCTTTGAGATCATTGCCGTTGAGTAACGGTTTGACATTCATCCAGTGATGGACATATTGCCAAATTTTCCGCCTGAGAGCTTTGGGACTCATGACAGCGATCGCCATCAACAACGTCCGGTCATAACGGCTTAACAATCGCACCACCTCGCTGGGTCGGGACATCTCCCTCACTGGAGTGACGGCGATCGCCGCCGTTGCTAACTGTTCTAAGCGCTCAATACTATCACTACTCAGTTGCAAATTTTGGGCCACCTCTCCCCTCCATTGCGGCTCTAAATGAGCAATCAGCAGTTCTAAGCGAATCTGCCACGATTCTGGAAGGGTCTGAAGCGGCGATGCTGCTCCATTCACCGTACCCTGAATTTGCCGAATCCAGCGATCGACCGATCGCAATTGCTGCCATAATTCCCGGTCTAATTTTAAGCTGGGATGGATGCAGCGTAACGCATCAAAGGAGTCTAATAATTGCAAAGCCCGTTGCCAGTAGGGGGCTTGTAAAATATATTTCAGTTCATTCTTCAGCCTGGTTTCCAATGCGGGCACGCGCCGAGTTAACTCCGGCGATCGCAAATATACCCCACTCTCCATCGCCAGCCGAATATACCCTTGAGTCTGCGGTTCAATCTCAAATCCCAACCGCACCGCAAACCGCACCGCCCGATAAATCCGCGTCGGGTCCTCAATAAAACTATTCACGTGTAACACCCGAATCTGACCCGCCTGCAAATCCAACCATCCCCCAAAGAAATCCAAAATTTCTCCCCGACGATTGGGCCCGGTAAGCCTCACAGCCAGAGCATTCAGGGTGAAATCTCTCCGGTAAAGGTCTTGGCGAATCGAGGAGGCTTCAACTTCGGGATTCGCCGCTGGATAGGGATAAAATTCCGTCCGCGCTGTGGCAATATCAACCCACAGAGAATCTAATTCCGGGTGTTTATGCCACAACAAGGCAGCGGTTTGGAATTGGCCGTGAATGTCTAAACGAGCCGTGGGATAAAGTTTTTGGAGCTGTTCAGCCAGTTCGACCCCGGCAGCATCATCAGCACGGGAATCGAACCCATCCACAACCAAATCAATATCCGTCAGCAGCAAAGGTGGGCGATCGCCTTCAGGTTCTTTCTGCTTCTCCTGTTTTTCGACTAATTTAAACCCCGAACTCCCCTCTTGGTGATAAATTGCCCACAGGATATCCCGCACGGCTCCACCAACGAGATAAAGATGCCAACCTCGTTCTTCCGCCAATTGGGCCGCCCGATTCAGGAGAGTCCCCAGTTGCGGCGCGAGGCGATTCGCCAACAGGGAGGCGACTTCCCGAGGTAAGGGACAATAGGACGGACTTCCACTGGTGAAATTGCTCTGAGAGCCGATCGCACTATCCTGGTGCAGTTGTCGCAACACATCGGTGCGGGTGACAATCCCTTGTAATGAACCTTCCGACAACACCGGCAATCGCCCGATATCAAAGGTCACCATCAGGTCCTCAATGTCCGGTAAGGGCGTATCTGGGGCGATCGTTCTAACATTGCTACTCATGTAGCCTTTAACTGGCGCATGACCCAATCCATGATGCAAGGCAATATCCAGGTCCCGGCGACAAATCACCCCCACCAGGGTTCCTGCTTCATTCACCACGGATAACCCAGAATGACCATAGCGCAACAGAATCCGCTGGGCTTCATGAATGGTCGTTTCGGGTCGAATTGTCCGGACTGGGGAGGACATCAATTCTCGGGCGACTGGTTGATGAGGAATCTGCTTTTTAAACTCTGCAAGGATTTCCTGGAAGGTAATAATCGGGTCCGTGAGGCGCAAACTGACGGAACTGGCACGGGGATGTCCTCCACCCCCCCAAGGGGTGAATAAGGTTTGGAGATTGGTCCCGGAAATGCGCGATCGCCCAATCACCACCAGCCGATGTTCATCGGACCCTTTGATGGGATAGCGATTTCCCAACAGCAGCGCTTCGGTGTCCGTAATCTCCATAATTTGCCCCGCCACACTGGATAATCCAGCAATGTATTCCGGGGTTTCCAGCAGCACTGTCGAAACAGGATGACCCTGAATCGTTTCGGTTTGGAGAGTCTCTAAGGCAGTCGTGAGCAGGTCCTGGAGTCGGGGAGATAATCCCGGTTCGATATATTCGGCAATTACTGATAAGGAAGCACCTTGTTCCATTAACCAGGCTAAGGCGATCGCATCCCTTGGGGTGGTATGGTCAAAGGTTAAGGAACCCGTGTCTACATGAATGCCTAGTGCCATGACTGTTGCTTCCGCCACATTCAAAATTGGCCCGTTGGGATGAGGGTCTAACCCCAAACGAAGCTGTTCAACGATCGCCGTCGTTGTGGCACCTAGGGCTTCAATATGAGTTTCTGTCGCTGGAATATCGCTCTGAACATGAGGGTGATGATCCCACACTGCAATTGGGACCGGCAAATCTAACCATTCTGCGGTTTTACCCAGGCGATCGCGCTGTTGGGTATCCACCACCGTCACGGAACGAATGCGATCGGGATTGACCGATCGCCGTTCAATTAAGGGATACTCATCCCGATGCAAGGCCAAAAATTGCCGCACTCCTGGATGGCAACCCCCCGCGAGTACAATCCGACTTCCCGGGGATAACCGAGTCAGTCCCACCGCAGCCCCCAAGGTATCGAAATCTGCTGTGGTATGACACAAAATAATGTCCATTTTTCTTGTCATTTGTTTGTTAGGGAGATGGGGAGGATTGGGGAGATGGGGAGGATAGGGGAGATGGGGAGGATGGGGGAGATAGGGGAGATAGGGGAGATTGTTCGTAGTAACGACTTCAGTCGTTGCTCTCGTGTGATGGCGTAAGCCAATCACACGAGCAATCCGAGGGTCTAGTGCCTGCTTCGGAACTGGAGGACGAGCCTAAGCTGAGGGCGTTACTTGGCATCCGCCAAGTAACGCGGCAACGACTGAAGTCGTTACTACAAACAAAAGAGGAGAACGACTTCAGTCGGGACGTTGAACATCTCCCCCATCCTCCCATCCTCCCCATCTCCCCCTTCCTCCCATCCTCCCATCCTCCCTAAGAATAAAGCCTGTACCCCCTCTATGAGATTGGGTCATTTTTTGGTAGTTTAAGAATCAGAGCGATTAATTAACCGATATTTGCTCTAGTTCAAACCCTGATTACTAGACCCGCTGTCGAAGGAAGAAAAAAAAATGACAATTATTTTTCAACTGGCTCTTGCCGCCCTGGTTTTCTTGTCTTTTGTGATGGTCGTGGGCGTCCCTGTCGCTTATGCCTCTCCCCAAAACTGGGATCAATCTAAACCCTTGCTGTTCATTGGTTCGGGTGTTTGGTTTGCTCTGGTGATTCTGGTGGGAGTTTTAAACTTTTTGGTGGTATAAGCACCCTGCTAAGGGGGTCAGCGATCGAAAGGTGCAAGGGGCGATCGGTTTGATGCCGATGGTCTTTTGTCCTTTCGATTCTTGAGCGCCCATTGCACCGGGGGAGCATGAAGGCTTACCCCTACAACTTTATCGATAATCAATTAGAAGAAAGCTAATATGGCGGTTTTTGAGGGAACGTTTACCCAGACTGAGGGCTTGCGGTTTGCGATCGCGATCAGTCGCTTCAATGATTTGATTGTAGGCAAACTGTTACAGGGCTGTGAGGATGCTCTCAAGCGTCACGGTGTGGATGTAGACCCCCAGGGGACTCAGGTGGATTATGTATGGATTCCCGGGAGTTTTGAGGTGCCGATTGTGGCCCGTCAACTCGCGATTTCGGGGCGCTATGATGCGGTGATTTGCTTAGGTGCAGTGATCCGAGGTCAAACCCCTCATTTTGATTATGTAGCAGCAGAGGTCTCAAAAGGGATTGCTGCGGCTGGATATCAGACGGGAGTGCCGGTGATTTTTGGCATTATTACGGCGGATACGATGCAGCAAGCCCTAGAACGGGCCGGGGTGAAGAGTAATAAGGGCTGGGATTATGGGATGAATGCCCTGGAAATGGCGAGTTTAATGCGGCGCTTAAATCAGGTGGGTCCCGGGGAGGGGACTGGTACTCATGGGGCGGCCCTAGGCGGTGGCGATCGCTCGTTACCGGCTTCTTCATTAAATCCCTCGGGGTCTGCCCAGGTTTCTACCCATGTCGAAGGCGCATAAGCCTTCCCGGCTGGTCGTTTCGGGGCTTTGAGCGACGCTCAAAAATTTTTTGAGCGATCGCCTTGACAAACCTGGGTGAATCTGCCATACTAATAAAGTCAAAGATTTGCGGGTATAGCTCAGTGGTAGAGCGTCACCTTGCCAAGGTGAATGTCGCGCGTTCGAATCGCGTTACCCGCTTTTAAAATGATTAATCAATAATCCCAGGAAAAACAAGTTTTGGGATCAGAACTTCCCTTGAGAATCCGGATTGAAGTTGTTATGATCCAGTGTAAAGCTGGAGTGTGGCTTGTCGGCGGGGCGAACGCTTAAGTCAAAAAACGATGTTAAGATCCGGGCAGACAACCGCAAGGCGATTAAAACTCCCGAATGCTACAATCAGTTCTGTAATATAAACGAGAAAAATGGAGCATTAAGCTCCTATCATAAGCTGTCAAAATTTCCAGGCGATCGCCGAGGATAACCGATCGCAGAGATTGGCAAGTCTATGTTGTAAAGTCGTGGAATTTTTATGGATTAGCGCCTGTGCCATCTCAAAAATCCCAAAAGATCGACCTCAATGCAGAGTACCCCTGTCCCTGTAGGCGGAGGGGACGTTTGGTCCCGATCACCCTAACCGAAGCCTTGGGGTGCGATCGGTGTCAAAATATTTTTGTGGTTACCGAAGATGGACAGGGGATCGAGCAACTCCCGACCAATTCCCCCTATAAACGTTGTTGGAACTGGAATGGCAATCAGTGGTGTGTAGCCAATACCCATCTGAGGGAGAGCTACTTACCCATGTCCCTCGTGATTATCATCGGCCTAGTGGTATTCTGGTTACCCTATGCTTTGGGGTTACCCCTAGGCCCAAGCGTGATCCCTTGGGTCATTTTAGCGGTGTTGCTGGCAACCTTGCCAGCTTTAATGGTTTGGTTGGCTTACAGGCGATAGATGAGCTCGATGACAACAGATTCTACTTTTCCCCCAAATCCTGATGCGATGGCTGTCGTGGAGAGCGTCTATCAAGCTTCTTTGATCATGGCGCAGACTTCCAGCCAACAACGAACCCGTGCTCTGGAGGAGATGGCGAAATCCCTCAAGCAAGCCTCGGATGAGATTTTAGAAGCCAATACCCTGGATTTGGAAGCGTCCCGGGAAATGGCGGTGCCTGATTTGATTCTGGAATGGCTGAAGCTGACTCCTGAACGGATCCAGATAACGGTACAAATTCTGCAACGGTTGGCGGAGTTGTCCGATCCCATGCGCCGAGTGATGAACGCCTCCTACCAAGTGGAGGGGTCACAATCTTATTGCCAGTTAATGCCGTTAGGGGTGATCGGTTTAGTCTATGAAGCGTTACCGGATTTAGGGGCGATCGCCGCTGGGTTGTGCATCAAAACCGGCAACTGTCTGATTCTCAAAGGCGGAATGTATGCAGCTCATACCAACGCGGCGATCGCGGATGCCTTACAACGTGCCCTATTCAAAGTAGATATGCCTGAAGGCTGTTTGGAAATGATTCCCGCAGAAATGGGAGTTTCCACCCGAGATTTAGTCCGCCAAGATAAATATATCAGCTTAGTCATCCCCTACGGTCGGCCTAGTCTCGTCCACCAGGTGATTCGGCAAGCGACGGTCCCTGTACTCAAATCCGGCATGGGAAACTGTTACCTCTATTGGTCCCCCAGTGGCAGCATGGATTTGGCACGATGGGTGATTCAAGACTCCCACCAAAGTGAACCGGATCCCGTCAATGCCATTGAAAAAGTCCTGATTCATCGCAATCAAAAACCCTCTTCCCTGGCGATGCTGTTTAACAGTTTGCAGGATAAAGGGTTTGAAGTTCGGGTGGATGAGGTTCTCAGCGAAGAGTTTCCAGAATTAAAAAAAGTAGAAGAATCAGAATGGTCTTCGGCCTATTTAACCAAAACCGTTGCCTTTAAAGTCGTGGATAATCTGGAAGCGGCGATCGCCTGGATCAATCAATACAGTAGCGGTCATGCTGATTGTATCGTCACTGAATCCTATCTGGAAAGTTCTCAATTTGGGGGAGGAGTCAACAGCGCCTCAACCTATATCAACGCTTCCCCTCGCTTTTACCGCTATCCCAAACAAGGAGATGCCATTTTTCTGGGAATGTCCAACCAAAAAGGCCATCGCCGAGGCTTAATTGGTCTAGAAAGTTTGACCACGGTCAAGCATATCATTCAAGGCAAAGGTCAGGTGTGAACCCTTCCATACCGGATAGTTGGTTGTTCAAATATTTAGAATGGGGAGGATGGGTTTAAGCCATCCTCCCCACTTTTAATTGTCTCAACCCAATCTGAGTTTTGCCGGTTTAAACCTCAACGGTTATTTTCCAACTAACTTGACATTCTTAGCAAGGCCAAGGGCTTGTAAAATTTGAATCGTCATCCAAGTAAAATCAATTTCCCACCACTGCATTCCATGTCGAGCAGAATATTGATAGGCATGGTGATTATTGTGCCAACCTTCGCCATAAGTTACTAAGGCAACCCACCAGCAGTTCGTAGAGCGATCTTCACTGTCATAGGTGCGATAGCCAAACTTATGAGTGGCGCTGTTCACAAACCAGGTGCAGTGAAACACCACCACGAGGCGAACAAAAATTCCCCAAACCACAAAGGACCAGCCGAGTCCGGGGGAAATTGCTTCTCCTAAAAAGTAGAAACTAACACCTAAAGCAATTTGAATCGGAAGTAAAAACTTGTCGCAAAACTGATAAAACGGATCGTCTGCAATATCTTTTGTTAAGCGAGGGATTTCGGCCTCAGCAGGAGAATGATAGAATAACCAACCCATGTGGCTCCACCAGAACCCTTGATTAGAGTCATGGGGATCAGCGGAATTATCCGAGTGCAGATGATGTGCACGATGCAGTCCAACCCAATCGATCGGACTCCCTTGACAGCTTAGAGTGCCGCAAAATATCAGAAAATACTCTAACCACTTGGGTGCGGTAAAACTCCGGTGAGTGACTAACCGATGAAATCCCAGGGTGACTCCCAGACCCCCTGTTACCCAGTGGAATACGACCGCTAACCCCACTGCCGCCCAACTAAAGTTACTCGGCAGGAATGCGAACAGGGCTAGAGCGTGAATTGCGATCATGAAGATGATAACCGGCCAGTCAGGCGGCATCCGGGACAGATCTTGCTCTATTGTTTCTTGTGTTTCTTGTGTTGAACTGACAATCGTCATCTGTGACCTTATTGTGACCTTATTACAAATTTTTCTGCCAAAATCTGCTGTGGGATGTTGCAATGGCACCATCGCCGATTAAGCGTGAGGTCTAGTCTTTTTGCCCTACAGCGCGATCGCCTCGACTCCCGGTAAGAGTCTGTCAGAACGCCCAAGGCAGGCAAAACCCTCGATTGGCTGAGATTATTTTACATCAGGGCAATTTTTTCCCTTAACTTACTGTAACATTTCATACGAGGTTTTGATGGATCGCTCTCAATGGCTGCAAGAAGCAGAAACTGCTCTATTCCCTCTGTTTTGCCAAATTGATGCTCAGGTCAAGAAAAACCTAGAGCGGGTCCTCGGGGCTTATCGCCGTCACCGGGTCGGGGTTCACCATTTTGCCGGGGTGACGGGATATGGTCATGATGACTTGGGGCGTCAAACTCTGGATCAAATTTTTGCCGAGGTGATGGGTGCCGAAGCGGCGACAGTGCGGGTGCAGTTTGTTTCTGGGACTCATGCGATCGCTTGTGCCCTCTTTGGGGTATTGCGTCCCGGAGATGAAATGTTGGCCGTTGCCGGTGCTCCTTACGACACCTTAGAGGAAGTAATTGGGTTACGCGGCACCGGTCAAGGCTCCCTGATGGAATTTGGGGTGAGTTATCGTCAATTGGAATTAACGCCCACAGGGGAAATCGATTGGGTGGCACTCCAAACTGCTATCACGAACAAAACTCGTTTGGTCTCGATTCAGCGCTCTTGTGGCTACTCCTGGCGTCCCAGTCTGTCCATTGCGGATATTGAAAAAATTATTCATCTCGTCAAGGGTCAAAATCCCGAGACGATTTGTTTTGTGGATAACTGCTACGGCGAATTTATCGAAGATCGCGAACCCCCGGCGGTGGGGGCGGATTTAATTGCCGGTTCCTTGATTAAAAATCCCGGGGGGACGATTGTTGAGGGTGGGGGCTATGTGGCCGGACGCGCAGATTTAGTCGAAGCGGCTACCTGTCGCCTCACTGCGCCAGGAATTGGCAGTAGTGGAGGGGCGACGTTCGATCGCAATCGGCTGTTGTTTCAGGGGCTATTTCTCGCGCCGCAAATGGTGGGAGAGGCGATGAAGGGAAATCATTTAACGGCTTATGTGTTCGATCGCCTGGGATATCCGGTTAACCCTGCCCCCACTGCACCGAGGCGGGATGTGATTCAGGGGATTCAGTTGGGTTCCCCCGAAAAACTGATTGCCTTTTGCCGTGCCATTCAGAAGTATTCCCCCATCGGGTCCTATTTGGATCCGGTGCCTGCACCGATGCCTGGGTATGAGAGTCAGTTGGTGATGGCGGGGGGAAGTTTTATTGATGGCAGTACCTCGGAGTTGTCTGCTGATGGTCCGTTGCGGGAGCCTTATGTGGTGTTTTGCCAGGGCGGAACCCATTGGACTCATGTGGCGATCGCCCTAGAAGCGGCAGTCGCAGCGGTGGGTCCGGCTTAACCGGCTGCCCTCCTCGTTGATGTTTCCGACTGCTGTTCTAACAAGGGTTGCTTCTGGCCACCAGAACTACAGAGGGCCTCTGCCCTCTGGTTTCACGCAACTTGTTGTTGCGTCTCGACCAAGCCAAACGAGGATTCCAAGTAACTTTGACGGCAGGTAAACACCGTGTAGCCTTGAAGTGGCATCAAAGAGATAAACTCGCCACAACAATCAATGACCCGATAATAGCGGCCATCCCTGGAAATTAAACAATCTCCCGTTTGGATTTTCATAGGTAGTATCCAAAAAGGCGTACTCAATATTCTATCCGGTTGTTAATTTAAGTTGATTTTCACAAACTTTACTTAATCTTACCGGATATTTTTTAACGCCCGTCCATATATTGTTATAAAAAAAATAAAGTTTTGTAAATAAGTTGTTACAATGAGCCGCAAGGGTATGAAACGGCTAGGGGAGCAAATGCTTCTAGGCTTTAAACCGGATAGGGGAGTTTGGAGATCATCTGTGAGGACTCGGACTGGAACAGGAGAACGGTTTAGGGTTCAAGGGCAGCGAGGTTCAAAATCGCATCTCCTTGGTTAACCAATGGGTTTTGAGTATGACCGATGATCACCCCATCAAAGGGGGCATAAACTTTCATCGTCTGGTCTCCAAAGGCATCACAGATAATTCCTAAGCGTTGTTTTTTAGAGATAGATTGGCCGAGTCCTACTTCTAAGTGCAGAATTCCACTAGAGGGCGATCGCACCCATTGGGTTTTTTTGACCTCTAAAGACGGAGGGAATGGGGAGGGTGCAGCCGCCGAAATCATCCCCAACATCGCCATCACTTGTAGGATTCCCCTTGTCCCGACGGCGATCGACTTTTCATCAAATCGGAGCGCTTCTCCACTTTCATAGAGCAGAACCGGAATTCCCAACTGAGTCGCCGCTTGTCGCAAGGAACCATCCCGAGTCGTGGCATGAATCATCAGGGGTGCGCCAAATGCCTGAGCACAGCGATAGGTTTCGCGATCGCACAGATTGGCCCGAATTTGAGGCAAATTAATTCGATGATGGGAAGCCGTATGTAAATCAATGCCATGAGTCGATCGCATCACCACTTCTTTCATGAACAGATGCGCCAACCGAGAGGCTAAGGAACCCCGCGCTGAACCGGGAAAGGAGCGATTTAAGTCTCGGCGATCGGGTAAATAGCGCGACTGTTCGATAAACCCGAACACATTCACAATCGGCACCGCGATGATACTGCCACAGAGTTGACGCGGGGAAATTTGATGCAGCACTTGCCGAATAATTTCCACCCCATTAATTTCATCGCCGTGAATGGCAGCACTCAACCAGAGTCGAGGCCCCGGTTTTGTGCCATTGATCACCGTAACGGGTAGTCCTAGCATTGTTTGCGTCGGCAGTCGAGCAACCGGCAATTCTAAGCGCCTTTGTTCTCCCGGTGGGATGGTGGCATTGCCGATTTGAATGACTCCGGACATACAGTTTAACTTTCGCTATGCAAGTCGCTTACAATTGAAGGGAAGCGCTGAATGTCTTCTAATTTACAATGCTTTGGCCCCCAGTCCAACCCCGGGCGGTGAAGGAGTGGGTCGAAATGGGATAGAGTCTGCTCAGTTTGGGTTAGTATTGAGTGCGATCGCGGGTTTTTTTCGGCGCTGAATTTTTCTCAATAAACTCGATAATCTTACTCGCCACATCCACATTGGATGCCGCCTCAATCCCTTCCAAACCCGGTGACGAATTCACCTCAATCACCACCGGACCATGATTTGATCGCAAGATATCCACTCCTGCTACCTTTAACCCCATCGTTTTGGCGGCTCTAACCGCTGTTGAGCGTTCCTCGGGAGTCAGCTTAATTTTTTCCGCTGTGCCTCCCCGGTGCAGGTTAGAGCGAAATTCTCCCGGTTCACTCTGGCGTTTCATCGAGGCGACGACTTTATCTCCCACCACAAAACAGCGGATGTCGGCACCTTCGGCTTCTTTAATAAATTCTTGCACCAATATATTGGCATCCAACCCGCGAAAGGCTTCAATCACCGACTTGGCAGCTTGGGTGGTTTCCGCGAGGACCACCCCAATGCCTTGGGTCCCTTCGAGGAGTTTAATCACCAGAGGCGCACCGCCGACAATTTCGATTAACCCTTCAATGTCTTTGGTGGAATTGGCAAACCCTGTGACAGGCAGTCCGATCCCTTCACGCGCCAGCAGTTGTAAACAGCGTAGTTTATCGCGCGATCGTGAAATCGCCTGAGATTCATTCGCCGTAAACACTCCCATCATCTCAAACTGGCGCACCACCGCCGTTCCATAGAAAGTTTTAGAGGCCCCAATCCGAGGGATAATGGCATCAAAGTCTTCTAACGGTTTCTGCTGATAAACCACCGTTGGCCGATGAGAGGCGATATTCATATAACAGCGCAGGTAATCAATCACCTTCATGTGATGACCTCGTTGCTCACCCGCTTCTTTCAGTCGTCGGGTGGAGTACAGCGAAGCCTTTTGCGACAAAATCGCGATTTTCATAATTCTCTATTTTGATGCTCTGAGCTTGACCTGCCTCGACCCTTTGGCTCTTTAGTCTTGATTTGACGAATCAACCGATATTGTTGACTCTGCAAAGGAGTTTTCAGGATAAGACATTTTTCAATTTTTTATTGATTCTACCCGATTTTTAACCTTTGTCAATCCTCTTTGGATTAGACCCTTGTCTTAAATTTGGCTTAAGCATTATAATCAGAAATCAACTTTTGGAGTTATTTCATCAACGCCCAAATGAATTTTGACCCAGCCTGAAAATCTTTGATTTTAGTTATAACATGACAAGGGTAGCATTTATTTTTTCCTGTTCTACCAAGTCAAAAACTATTAAACATAAAAAATCTAGCGGTCTCCCTAACTGTGGAAATCGCTATCGCTTTAATTAACGGCTTAATTTGAAGAAACTCTGCCTGATGGGGTCGGTTTAAAAAGATTCCACCGGGAGCAGGGGAAAGAATTTTGCTCCTACTTCTGACTGAGTAAAAAAGACTTTCCGGGATCGACTAAAAAGCGATGCCGTAATGCCTGACGTCCCAGCAACATCCGAAATCCCATCACATCGCGATTGGTGAGGGTGAGTTCAATCGGCCATTGGTAACCCCAAATGTCTATGGGGGTGAGAATGACCAATCTTAACTCAGTATGACCGCCAGAATTGCGAACCTGTCTTTCATCGACTAAGGGGGACAGGGTAGCAACGGTTTGAATGGTATCCCGTTGATACGGATGCACTTTGAAACGAACTAGATGTTTTCCGTCTTGGTGGAAAGTCTCAATATCAAAAGCATGGATGGCAGAAGACCGCGCACCCGTATCAATTTTGGCTTTAATTTTCTCAATTCCCAGCTCAGGCAGGGAAACCCACTCCCGCCACCCTATCACCGGGAGTTGTGGTTTTTGTTTCATTCAGTTTTATTCCGATTCGACATGGTTATGTTTGGCTATGAGCGCGTCTTTTATATCACTTGAATAGATATTCGCATCGGTTAGATTTGCTGGGCTCAGGTTCGCTTCTTTAAAACTAGCGCCCACACAATCGGTATTTTTTAGATTGGCATTGGTCAGATCCACCCATTTAACCTCCGCATCTTGGAGGTTCGCTTGGCTGAGATCGGCCCCATCTACTAGGGAGCCATTCATTTTGGCCCCCTCTAACTGGGCCGAGGTTAAAATCGCCCCGGTCAAATTTGCTCCGTAAAGTGTAGCTTCTGTGAGTTCTGTATCGCTTAAATCCGCATAGCTAAGATTAGCACCACTGAGGTCCGTCTGGCTGAGATCTAATCCGCTTAAATTGGCTTTAGATAGATTAGCACTATGGAACGACACCTCGGCGATATTTGCCTCTGTTAGGTTCGCGCCACTCAGGTTAATCCCACTCAGGTTCAGTCCCTGTAGATTGGCTCGGCTCAAGTTGGCATCGGCGAGGATAACATCCCTAAATATCACCTCACTGAGATTGGCTTGTTCGAGATTGGCACTGCGTAAGTTAGTTTCAACTAGATCAGCCCGACTTAAGTCTGCTCCCTTTAAATTGGCGTGACTCAAGTCCACTCGGCGCAGATCAGCGGCTCGGAGTTGGGTTTCCTCTAAGTTGGCTTCAATCAGTGTCGCACCCTGAAGAATAGCGGAGCAGAATTGGCTATGACTCAAGTTTGCACCTGTCAGATTCGTGTAGCTCATATTAACCCACGCGGCTTTCTCTTGAGATAAATCCCAATGGGAAAAATCCCGGGTTCCTTCTTTGTAAAGGCTCTCAAATTTTTGAAGATTCATAAGCAAGTCTTTCCTATCATCATTTGCTAAATTTTAGTCAATTTTTTGGCCTAATGCCCTCACTCTATAGACGGATCCAGATTTATTGGAGCAGTAGATTTTTTAAGCGATCGCCTTTAACAATCACCACAGTCAGATGGAATAATCCAATTGTTTATCCCGAATTTTTTAAGTTATGAAGTCTAGGTTCGTCCAGAAAAAGCCCTAAATTTTACCCGAAATCATCAAAGTCCCCGATGCCTTAACCTATCAGGGCGTCGTCACTCCAGCTTTTGTCCTCCTTTGATAAATACAGGGCTTCATGACGGTTCAGGGGGATAACTGTTATGTCAATCTCATCAAGTTATAGAGACCCACACCCCATGACCAATGACCCATCACACCAAGCGAATCGCATAAACAAAATCTTCTTTCAACTTAAAAACATAATGCTTTCTAATGATTTCCTGAATTCGATAGAAATTAGCCAACCATTTTAGGGTATGCCGGTAAATGCTTGCTCTGTGGTTTTGCAGATTTTCGGGAAATGAGAACAAACTGGGAAAAGTGGCAAACCCCAAATCATGAATCATTTGAACAACGACTGGGTTTGCACTAATGGTATAAACATTTCTGTGGCGGGCGATCGCCTCTTCAATAGCCGCATAAAATAACCCTTTCCCCACCCCTTGTCTGCGATATTCTTCCCGGACATATAAAACAGCGATTTTCGTCCAATTTTGACCAAAATCACTATTTAAACTCACCCCCATCAGATGCCCATTGTCATCTTCAGCAATGCGGATATTCTCCGCTTGCAACCATTCTTGGCGGGAATACCCGACAATATAAGGAGTGCCCTGGATTTCTTTCACCAGTAACTCCGCTTCATCCGGGGTGACAGTTCGTCGGATAATTTTTACCATCGGTTGATTATCATTCACTGTTTAATTTTTGGGCAAAAACACGAACATCAGGGATAAGAAAAACATGAACAACCCTAGATAAATGCTGAGATTGGCGCGGCAAATCCTTTTGACAACATTCCATGAATTATGCTGAGTTTCAAAATCTTGATAATTAACTTTAAATTTGGACAATCCATGAGAGGTTTCTTGGAAAACCGTTTCATAATGGTAAAATCCCCAAAAAATAATCATTAAGACGATCGCCACCACAATCACCCCAATCCAAAACCAGGCTTTCGCGGCTTCAGATAAGATATTTTGCCCCGTATAAAATTTATGGATGCTGGTTTGAAATAAAACCACCGTGGCTAACCCCGAGAACAAGGAAGTGTACCGCTTAATCAAATAAATTAAATCATAGCAATATTTTTGGAATATTTCAATAATATGCTCCCCCATTGCCTCATTTTTCATTAAACTTTTGCCCAGGGATTCAATCTGATATTTAATATTGAGGCTTTGCGATCGCAAAAGCAGCAAGTCCTTAATCGCCGCATAACCCGCCCCAGCAAATATCCAGACTGCTAAACCGAAATTAATCGTTGAATAGGGCAAATATAACAAGTAAGGGAGATAATAGCTTGAAAAAATATCAGTTTTGGGAAACTCTAACTGATATTTTCCGTAAAGTGTATTGGGTCCCGTCCATAAATGATGTTCCAATAATAACCCAGCCACCGCCAACGAAAAGAGCGCAATAAAGACCCGAAATAAACTAAAAATTCCTAGGGGGTCTGGCAGGGTCTGGCGAAAGGAAAAAAACTCTCTCGTCTCTTGAGAAAACTTACTGGCAATCAGATAAATAATCCCCACAATTAAAATCATGCTTTGCGCCAGTTCAATAATCCACCCCCGTTCACCAAAGGATGCTATCCAAGGTTGACTGTTGACCCAAACGTAACTGGACAACAGGGATAATGTACTAATAGCTGACAAATAAATCCCGAGTTTAATGGCAATTTGGGGCCTAATTATTTTAGCATCAATGGGCCTCTCATTACTGGGATAATTGCTGAGATAATTAACCGCAACTTTTGGATACACTTGGGGAAATACATCTAAGGAAACCCCGGAATTTAACCACTGCTGCCAAGTCGGAGAAAATCCCGAGGGATTTTGAGAAATCACCGGCAACCAACTCACCCCTGGATATTGCGGATGAAAGGCATCTTCCAAGACTCCCCTGGCATAACGGACGGAGGCATAAAATGATTCATCATTGGCAAAAGCCCAGAGAAATTCTTGTAAAAATTTGGTGGCGACTTCATCCGGGACGGGTTCGCGCATGACAATGCTTTGGGGTAAGTGCAATTGGGTGAGTTGATTGGCTAACCCCAAGCCATCGCAGGAGTTGAAAATTGCCAGTTGTAGCCCGTTTTCATTAATCGCAATATCTAAGGCATTTTTTAAATCCGCAATCGCCATCCATTCGGTTTGATTGAGTTTAAATCGGCCAATTGTTCCCTGTTCATCACTTTGGGAATGTCCGGCAAAAAAGAAAATATGCCAGGATTGTTGGCGCAAGCATTGCCGGAGTTGTTCGGGGGTGGGTTGTTGCAGAATGGTAATTTCCCCTTGGCGATCGCCCAACCCTTCTAAAACTTGTCGATCAAGGTCTAGTTGCAAATGAGTCGCATAACCCAACACTGCCAGAATTTTAATCGTTTTACTGGAGAAAATCTCCCGATGCGGTCGCTGATAGCTGCGGGGACTTAAGGCAATATCGGTTTTCTTATAATTTCCCTGGGCAAATAAATCCCAAGTATGCCAAGGAATTCGCCGTAAATGAATATCCTCAGTTTCCAGTAAAATCCGAGTCTGTTCGTGGGTATTTTGCAACAATAAATCTCGGATATTTCGCCATTGTTTATCCCCGGAATTGAGCCATTCATTCAAGCGACTGGCTAATTCTTCCGCTACTTCTGGATCCGGAGAGACCACTTGACTAGAAATCGCTTCTAGTCTTGATGTTTTGACGCATTGAAAGTTAGCCCGCCATCGATTGAGTAATTCCGGTATTTCTGGGGCTGGGGGAAGAATGCCGGGAATTTGAATCTGTGTTTCCGTGGGCGGGTCATCACCCCGAATTTGCAACAAAGCCCGGAATCCTTGTTGGAAATTGCCCTCTTGTAATATCAGTATAACTAACTTTGACATCCGCTATCTGGTGAATCATTTATAAAACAATTAAATCAGAAAACTTTTGCTAATTTGATTAGACTCTAAAGCAATTTGAACCGTAAACGGTTCTCCGGAATTCCCTCTAAAATCTAATTGTAAAAAACCACTCGTATCCTTGGCGATCGCTGTAGTCAAAATCGGTCGGTTTTCTTCATCTAGGAGAATTAATTCTAAACTTCCCGGCAAATGAGTAGACCCTGGGGTGGGGTGGACTTGCACAGAAATCCGGGTTTTTTCCTCCGCTTCCTGGGCTAAAGCTATGATGAATACGAGGTCAATTCCAGCGATCTTAATCAATTGTCCCCCGATGATTTCCGGTTCCCAAGCCGATCGCCAGCCAAAGGCTAACTGCATTTGGGTGGAACTTAATAAAGAACCGATCGCCTGCCAACCCACCGGCAAACTATCGACCTGCCATTGACTTAACTGGACAGGTTCCCCCGCCAGTTCCACCGACTCCACCGCTAACCCCGCAATTTCTGTCAACTCCCCGCGATTAAACAACTCTAATAGTTGCTCAAATCCCGCTTCACTTCCGGCAAATTCGATGATAATTGAGCCTTCCGTCATCTTCATAATCGTTTGCTGATCGTCTCCAGTGATTTCTCGAACGACTGTTTGAATTTGGTGGATTTTTTCTGGGGTTAAACTCGCCAAATCCCCAGAAAACTTGATTTTCCATCGCACAACTTTTTGATTGCCCTGCTGTTCTACTTCAGCGATTAATTCATATTCAGGCATTGATGCAGCCATCACCTCATCCGGCTTGATGAAACTCGTCCCATCATCCTCTGAACCCTTCAAATTTGTTCGGGAATGGGATGACTTGTTCAACCACTTTTCTTCAAAAACAAATTGCATAATTCGGGCGGTGTCTTGGCTGGGTAACTCTAAATAAAACGATAATTTTTCCGCTTTAGGTCCCTTTTTAACCGAGCGTAAGTCCGTTAAAATTTGCAACTCCTCTAAATGGGCGATCGCATCTTGAATCTCCGCCTTCTTTTTTTCACTCGGATAGGGCATTCCCGTCATTAACTTAGCGAGATTGGCTTTCGTCGTGTACTTCACCCATAGCCGAGGGCGATCGGCCTGATTTTTTTGCCATTCTATCTGGAGAATTTCCGGTGAATCATTTCGACTAGAGAGTAATACTTCTAACAATCTTCTCACTCGTTGCTGGGGAATTTCTCCCCAAGTTAGATTCTTTCTTTGCGGCATTTTCTCCTCCCAATCATCCCCCGTTCTCCATCCCATTAACCCTCAATCTGAAACATTTGTTCGTTAGAGAGTTGGGGCTGAATGCAAAAAGCAAAAATATCATCCGGTACTCCGACGTAACCACAACGACTACCGGAACAATCACGCCCTGAACTATCTTGACCCTGCCGTGAATGCTGCCAACTTGCTGGTCCATTCATCTGGGATGTCCCCGATTAATTTTCGGGGTCCCAAATGCTGAACTCTTAAATTATAAGGCTTTTTAAGCAATTTTCATGACGATTCTGGGAGATTGACTCCGTTTGCCCTCCCAATTGATGCTTTGGATAAGCGTTTTTTAGGAAATCCACATTATTCTGAGTCATGTCATTTATCAGCAAACTTCAACAACTCGACCTCGGCCCAATCGCCTATAAATTGATGCACCCAGAAACTGGCGAAGGCTTAACTTACCCCCAAGTCAATCGTGCTTTAAGCCGGTATTTGATGTTTCTGTGCTTACTGTATCTTTATCCCCATCTAGCGATCGCCCCTAATCGAGAAATCGATCGCGTCTGGCATCAACATATTTTAGATACCAGCAAATATGCCCAAGATTGTCAAATGTTATTTGGTCAATTCATCCATCATTTCCCTTATTTTGGCCTTCGCGACCCCGGGGACCAAGAACAACTCCAGGATGCATTTGCTCAAACTGAAGCCTTATTTCAAACCCACTTTGGCATTACCCTCGCTGAAACAGATTCGGATAATTCTGAAGAGGGTAATAGTGACTCACAAAAGCCGGGAGTTTGTGTATTGAGAGAACATACCCATGCCCAACGACCTTCAGTAGAAATCAACCTTCAACTTCCTGAATTGTTTGGATAAGGGGATTGCAAAATATAAATCCTCCAAACGTTCAACTGAAAGGAAGGTATGTGTCGGAGTAAATGCTTGCGCCCTCCGGAGGGCGCAAGCATTTACTCCGACATTGACGGGGCTACTCTGTTGATCTACAAACGAACGT
>NZ_JAMXOT010000084.1 GCF_024220515.1 Oscillatoria sp. HE19RPO | reverse complement strand
CAAAAAATAAAACCTTCAAAAAACCCGCACCCTGAAGGGTGGAGGCTCACAGGACAAAGCCCGCCTGCGCGGGCTAAAAGAGCCTTGTTAGGTGCGATCGCATCAAAGCAAGGATGATTTATTTGTTGGAATACCCTTATTTGTGGAATGGAACGACTCACGAAGTGCACTTTTATTTAAGTTCTTTACCCCCCAATGCTCAGATTAATGGGCGGATTATTCGTCAACATTGGAGTATTGAAAATCAAGAACACTAAGTTTTAGATGTCACTTTTAATGAAGATAGCTGCCGGATTCGGTCATTACATAGCCCTCGGAACTTGGCTACCATCCGAAGGCTGTCCCTGAATGCGGTCAATCAAGAAACTACTTTCAAGGGTAGCTTACGGCAGAAAAGGAAGCGGGCCGCTATGAATGATGGTTACATGATGCTTATTCTTAAATCCTTGTACCCAGGCTGATTGAGCTATTTTTACTCGCCTAGAATCTCTAATCCCAGACGGCTGTATTATAACTCTATAACTTCTCTTTGTCAAGTATAATTTATACCAAATTAGATGAGCTTACCCTGCGCATGAACCCAGTTTCTGTAGAGGCGATTCACGCATGATGCCTAAACCTAAACGGGTTTAGTGTTAAAGATTGCGTAAGTCCTGATATTATAGCTGATTATCTTTTTCTGTCCCTGTGTGTTACACTCCTAGGCACCGCGCAAGGCAACAATCGGATCAAGTTTAGCGGCTTTTTTAGCTGGAATTACCCCAAAGAATAATCCCGTTGCACCGGATACTCCGGTTGCTAAGGCGATCGCCATTGTAGAAATCCCCGCATCAAACGGCGTCAAACTACTAATCAACACAATCCCCCCAACTCCCACAAATATTCCAACTAAACCCCCTGCAACGGATAAAATCACCGCTTCAATCACAAACTGCATTAAAATATCCTGCTGAGACGCCCCGATCGCCTTTCTTAACCCAATTTCCTTCGTCCGTTCCGTCACCGACACCAACATAATATTCATAATCCCAATCCCCCCGACAAACAGGGAAATACTAGCGATCGCCGCCAACAACAATGTCAACGCCCCCGTAATCGTCCCCATCGTTGCCAGCAAATCCTTCTGATTGCGAACCGTAAAATCATCTTCATCAATAATCTGATGTCGCAGGCGTAGTAAATTCTCAATTTGGAACTGTGCCGCATTCATACTTTCCTCATTCTCCACCGACACCGAAATAAAATTTATTCTCGTCCCATAAGGTGAAGTATTCCCCGTAATTCGATTCGCCATCGTCGTCAACGGCACCAACACCACATCATCCTGGTTCTGTCCAAACGTAGAACCCTTCGCTTGCATCACCCCCATCACCGAAAATGATACATTTTTAATCCGGATTTGTTTCCCAATCGGGTCCGTATTTCCAAAGAGAGTTTCCGCCACATCCGCACCCAATACCACCACCGGTTCATTGCCCCTCAAATCCAAATTAGTAATAAATCGACCTTGAGCCATATCAAAATTGCGGACCGTCAAAAACTCCGGCGTTACCCCCGCAATAGTTGTGGATTGATTAGCATTGCCGTAGGTAATCCGTTGCATTCCTGTTATCTGGGGTGCAACCTCCTTTACCGAAGGAACTTGAGAGGCGATCGCCTCCGCATCCGCCAACACCAACGTCTGAGGCGGACTCACTGGACGAGTTTGCGCCTTCGGACTTCCCGGTACAATAAATAACAAATTCGTCCCCAAAGATTCCACCTGCTGACCCACAAAATTCTGTGCCCCCTCACCCATGCCAATGGTCGCAATCACCGAGGCATTGCCAATAATAATCCCTAGCATGGTTAAACTGCTTCGCATTTTATTGGCAACTAGGGTTTTTGATGCCATTTTTACACTTTCTAAGAAGTTCATGGGTCATTTGTCCTTTGTCATTTGTCCTTTGTCATTGGTCATTTGTCGTTGGTCCTTGGTCATTGGTCATTTGTTATTGGTTGTTGGGGGTCTCTAGGTCCTGGGCGGGAGGTTCTGCCTCATCAACCAAGGACAAATGACCAATGACAAATGACCAATGACCAACCCTCCCTTAATTTAAAATATCCTCCAACTCCTGCCCTTCGGGAAGACCAATAAACACGCGATCGCCTGGATTCAACCCCTCTAAAATTTGAATTTGATTCCCCAAAGTCGGTCCAATCGTCACCGACCGAAATTCCGCCTTACCTTCAGCATTGGGAATCAAAACCCCAGTCTCCCCTCGGTTAGTGACGATCGCCACCGTCGGAACCACCAAGGCATTATCCAACTGGTCCCCTAAAAACGTCACATCCACATTCATCCCCGATTGCAACGTATCGGTCCCGGATTCCAAATCCACCCGCACTTCAAACAACGTCACATCCTGTTGCCGAATCGCTTCTGGGGCAATTAAATTCACCTTTCCTTGGAATTGTTCATCAGGATAGGCATCCGCCCGAATTTCCACCTGTTGACCCGATCGAATCCGGCTGATATCCGCTTCCGGGACTTGGGCTAAAATTTCTAACCCCCTCGCCAGGGCCACAATCGAGGTGGATGTGGCACTTCCCGCACTCGATGCCGCTGTGGTTGGGGCGACAAATGAGCCTTCTGTGGCATAGCGCTGGGTAATCTGACCGGCGAAGGGGGCGCGAATGATGGTATCTTCCACCTGCACTTCTACAGCTTTGAGTTGCGCTTGTGCTTCGCGCACTTCCGCTTCCACCCGCAGGACTTCTTCGGGTCTGGCACCGCTTTGTTGCACCGATAAGGCTTGTCTGGCTTCCATCACTTCAGCTTCGGCGCGGGTAATTTCTTCCGGTCTGGCACCGCTTTCTTGCAGGTCCACTGCTTGACGCGCTTCGGCAACTTCGGCTTCGGCGCGGGTGATTTCTTCGGGTCTAGCCCCAATTTCTTGGATTTCCACTGCTTGACGCGCTTCGGCAACTTCAGCTTCGGCGCGGGTGATTTCTTCGGGTCTGGCCCCACTGGCTTGCAGTTCTAAGGCTTGACGCGCTTCGGTGACTTGGGCTTCGGCTTCGATAATGGCTTCTTGGCGAGCACGAATCAGTTGTTCTAACCGTTGTTGCGATCGCTCTAAACTGGTTTGAGCCCGACGATTTTCTGTGACTACTTCATCAAAGCGATCGCGAGAAATTGCCCCTTCATTCACCAATTGCTGATTCCGGCGCACTCGTTCTGCCGTCAGAGACAAGGTAGCCTGAGCTTCTTCAATTTGAGTTTCAGCTTGAGCAATCTCATCTTGCCGACTCCCGGAACGCAGTGCATCTAACCGCGCTTGCGCTTGGGTGAGTCTCGCCCGGGCTTGCGCCACTTCCTGGGAGCGATTTCCGGCGCGCAGTTGAGCGAGTCGGGCTTCCGCTTGCGCCAGTCTCGCCCGGGCTTGAGCCACTTCCTGGGAGCGATTTCCGGCGCGCAGTTGGTCGAGTCGCGCTTCAGCTTGCGCCAGTCTAGCGCGGGCTTGGGCAATCTCCTGGGGACGATTTCCGGCGCGCAATTGGTCGAGTCGCGCTTCAGCTTGCGCCAGTCTAGCGCGGGCTTGGGCAATCTCCTGGGGACGATTTCCGGCGCGCAATTGGGCGAGTCGGGCTTGGGCTTGTTCTAATCGCGCCTGAGCTTGAAGTCTTTGGGCTTCTACGTCCTCACTTTCCATGCGGGCGATAATTGCACCGGCTTCTACTTGGTCCCCTTGTTCGACGTATAATTGAGCAATTCGCCCTGTGCTTTTGGGGGAGAGGTTGACACTCTGAATCGGTCTGACGGTGCCACTGGCTTGGATGCGGACGGTCAGGGTTTGGGTGTCTACGGGGACGGTTATTTCGGCGATCGCATCGGTGCGCGGTTGAGCGTTTTGGTAGGTTCTATAGGCGAAGGTGCCGACTCCTAACAAGCCAGCGGCGATCAGGGCAATAATCACCCGTTTGTACCGCCGTTTCCCTTCCGGTTTAAAGTCCGGTTTGGGAGGTGGTAAGGGGGGTTTTTTATGGTTATTTTGAGAGTCGGTAACTTGCTCTACACTAGATGGCCGTTGCATTGGCGTACTCCTATTTCCCGATGGAGAGGTGCCGGGATTAATGATGGTTTTAAAAAATTTAGGCTCACAGATTGAGGGAGGATTGAGGGGGCGATCGCACCTTTCAAGGCTGCTTCACCTCTCGTTCCCGTTCCCAGCGTTGGACTAACCGAGGCAGTTCTCCCTCAAAAAAAGCATGAAAATTTCGCATTTCCTCCAGTCGTTGCCGACGTTCGTCTGGTTCTCCTTCCAGTAACCCCAGTCCCCGTTCAGCTATTTCCCGCACCGCTTTAATTTGGGCGGTTTTTTGTTGAATTAATTCGGTCCAGGCACCCAATTTGATACAAAAATAATCTCGGCGATCGCCCGGTAAACTGATGCGATCGACAATCCCCGCTTGAATCAACAACCGAGACATCGTACTAATGGACCCTTTAGAAGCCTGTAACGCTTCCGCCAGTTCACTCAGGGACTGATGCGGGGGGTCTGCAATCAACAACCACCCGAGAATTCGCCCCGCCATCCTCGGCATCCCACTCAGTTCAAACAACAGCCCCACTTCTTCCACAAAGCGCCTCAGTTCAAACTGTTGCGCCTCTTTATCGACTCTGGACATACTTGCCCCAGATGAATTGCTTTATTCACAATTGTAGCAAAGTTTTGACTGTTTAGTAAAGACTGAACGAAATGAAGAGGGGGTGCAGATGCCACCCCTCTGTAGGGGCCATTCGCGAATGGCCCCCCCTCTCATCAGAGAGAACTCAGAAAAACTTGATAAAATTTCTGATAACCGCTCAATTTTCTACAGTTACAGCACTTACGCAGAGTTTGAGAATTCACACTAAATGTAGAGGCGATTCGCGAATCGCCTCTACATTTAGGATTTGCTTTCCTCAAATGCGTAAGCCATGAGTTACAGTTTAGGAGTTGCGCAACGATGATAGAACCTCAAATTTTAAAAGCGATTAAACAGATGCCGAACATAGAGCGGATCAGGATAATTGAGTTTACCTTGGGGCTGATGCGAGAAGAAATGGCAAAAGACGAACAACTCAGTTTAAAAGAGGCGGCTGAACTGATGCGTCCTTTCTATGCAGAAGGAAGTGAACTCACTGAATTCGTTGATAGTGAATAGGGGAATTTTACGAATATAAATACTATGTTTAAAGGTCAAATTTAGCTTTATCGTGCTGACTCCACTGTTGTACAGGAGATAGGTAAAACCCGTCCTTGTATAATTGTTAGCCATGATGAAATAGGGATAGGGGTAGGGGTTGAGAAACCGGGTTTCTTTCCTAAATTTAGCTACTCAACCAACAATTGTCGTAGAAACCCGGTTTCTGGTCCTGGAGTCGGGGTTGAGAAACCGGGTTTCTTTCCTAAATTTAGCTACTCAACCAACAATTGTCG
>NZ_JAMXOT010000083.1 GCF_024220515.1 Oscillatoria sp. HE19RPO | reverse complement strand
CCAACAAATAAATCATCCTTGCTTTGATGCGATCGCACCTAACAAGGCTCTTTTAGCCCGCGCAGGCGGGCTTTGTCCTGTGAGCCTCCAGGCTTGAGCCTGCGGGTTTTTTGAAGGTTTTATTTTTTGGAGTTCCCTAACGACTCCATCATTAACTATCAGAATCAACGGTAAATTCAGCTACATATTCTCGTTAAAAACTGGAATAAAATTGATACATAATTTTATAAAATAACGGTAAAATATCAGGCTAATTCCCAGAAATAGCAAATGGATTACCTCGACGAAGAACAAGCCAAACAAGAGATATTCCGCAAGTACAAATACGCGCTCAAAGGACTGCGGGTAGACCTAGGCCGCCCGGATGTGGTAGAAGCGCTAGACCAATGTTTCGAGGATTTTGAGTCAATTCTGCAACGATTTATTCTGTGGGCAATCTATCGAGAACAGGAGGATGGTAAACTCCTGGAATATCCGAGTGCTGGACTGATTCAAGCGATTAAAGAAGAATGGAAATTGCGCGACAAAAACGCTTGGTCTGACGAGATATTATCAGACCCGCGCTTTGAGAGTCCCGGTACGAAATGGTGGAAGGCAGCAGAGGACGGGCTGGGACGCGATACCCGTAACCGGCTGATTGCCGATGTGGTCGAGGAAAACACCTCCTATGTCCTGTTCCGCAACGGTCTGACCCTAAGACTAGCAGTGGCGATGGACTGGGAGTGGGACCAAATCCGAGACTATGGGGAACGGGAGACGCGGCCACAAACTGGCTCCTTGACTCAAATCTTTTCTTGAAGGAGCGCATTCGATAGGCGTTTGGAAACAAGAGTCCCTTTCTGGGAGACCCGTATAAAAGCTATGGAACTCCTTACAAACGAAGCGGTGCCTGCGCGGGCTAATTAGAGATAAAAGACTTGTTACAACCTGATTTTATATGACTCATTCTCCGTAGAAATCAATCACCCGAATGTTGGCAATTTTTGAGCGGTGGCGGGCCAGGAATTCTTGATGATTGGGATGGGGTCCGTAGATATCTAAATCGGCATTTTTAGAAAGTTTCACATAGAGTCCGAGGTCATAATCTTTGAGATGAACCTCACGGTCATCTCGGGCTTTGGGTCCTAATGAGACTTCTAAAACGCCGGGGATGGCACTGATTAAGCTGCGGTTATCTTCAATGGTTTGCTCAATTTCTTCTGGGGTAACATCGGGCTGGAGTTCGATTAAGACAATATGATGAACGGGGGGTTCTGAAGGGGATGGGGGTTCGGGATTACTGGCGATCGCCACCGTCGGATTCATCTGACCCAGTTTAAACGCCGCCACGATCAGTAATCCACCGAATGAAGTTAAGGGAATTTTAGGCACTAGATTAACCTCGGGATGGGTCCCTTGGGAAAGGGGTAAAAAAAGGGGAGAGGCGACTGCTGTTGCTTCTCCCTTTTCAGTATTACTCAGCTTCCGGTTCCGCTGTAGAATCAACTTCCGGTGCCGCTTCCGGTGCCGCTTCCGGTGCCGCTTCCGGTTGCGGGGTTGCCGGAACTGCTAGGGGAACTTGTTGCGCTTGTTGCTGAATTTGATCCCGGTATTGCGGGGGTGCTAATTGAGCCGCTGTTTCAAATAGGGGTTTAGCCTCAGCCAATTTTCCTTGATTTTGCCAAACGATCGCCTTGGCATAGATCGGACGAAAATCCTCCGGTTCAGATTTCATGGCTTCATCGTAAACCGCGATCGCCTCCTCATACCGCTCTTGGTCCGCATAGACTTGGCCCAAAATCACCTGGACCGAAACCACATCAATGCTTCCGGGCTGAATTTGATTCGCTTGGGGAGCCGTTTTCAGGGTATCCTCAAGTAGGCCGATCGCCGCTTCGGGACGGCTTTCCATCAGCAAAAGATTCACATAACCTTGGAGAGCATTAATATTACCCGGTTGGGTTTCCAAAATCGAGCGATAGACCGTCGAAGCCCCATCGCGATCGCCGATTTGTTGCTTACCTTGGGCCAGCAGGACCGCATAATCCGTGCGTTCCGGATTGAGGGCCACTAATTTTTCCAACGCAGCGATCGCCCCGGGGATATCTTGTAACTTGAGTCGAGTCTCCAACAGTCCGCGCAGGGCCGTCTCATTATCCGGTTCCCGCTGCACCACTAATTCATAACCCCTAGCTTGAGCTTCCAAATCCCCCTGCTGCGAATTTGGGGTCGTTGTTGGGGTTGCTGGTGTATTAGACGAAGTGGTTTGTGCAGCTCCCATCACACCATTGACAATCGGCGTAATAATTGGCGCAAGACCAATTCCCACAAAGGCAACGAGCCCCAGTATCAAGACGTACAACTTCCATCGCCCCAGCTTTTCTGTCACTATAAAACCTCTAACGCTATCCACATTTTAATCAACATTGGCAGTAACCGCAGGGATTTCTAAAAGAATTAACTCCTTGGAATCGGGGTAATGATTGTAGCTGAGTTGACAGACAACGGCCAACCCAAAATCCTTTCAAAAGTCATGCAGTGGTCCGTCACCCTGAATTGAGAGCCAGGTTATTCCAGAACCCGAGGGAGTAGCGATCGCCCCTTGATCCACCCAACCCAAGCGAGAAAAGCCGACTCAATGCTATCTTGATCAGGAGTGCGTTTTAACACCAATCTGCATTAAACAACCCTAGTTTCCGGCATTACGCCACGAGCAAGCATTGACAGAGCGTACCCCAGATCGACTAGATTTGACGGGTATGAATGCTGTGCGAGCCAGTAAAAAGCAGAAACCATGCGGATTCGGCCCTAGCATCCTTGCATTTTAGGTAAAATCAGCAGCCTGATGGAAAACAAGCCCCTATCTTTCGATAGTGGGTGGGTTCCTCCCTTATGTTAAGTCAGGATGCCACGAGCTTAATTCTATAGAACCTGTCAAATTCAGGTTTAGAATCATAAAGCGTTTTTCAAGTTAGCTGTCACCGGATGTGTCTCCGCCGCCAGGAGGTTTTATGAATTCCTCTCCCAATCAACTCCCAAACTCCGCTAATACTCCAGAAGCAGGCCAGCCTGATCCTAGCGTTCAGGCCAATCCGCCCGACTTCTCCACGAGTCCTCCCACAACATCACCGGAACCGAAATCGGTCGCCGAATCCAAGAAGCCGCCCGACTCCGAGGCGGTGCCGAATCATTCGGACGCCACAGTGATGCGGCCTCATCCGATTCCCCTGCCTTCTGAACCGAAGCAATATCGGGCGATCGGATTGGTCGCCGGTCGCTATGAACCCTCGGAAGAACAATTCACCCGAGGAAATTTGATCACCCCAGAAGGAACCGCAATTGATGCGGTTTTACTGGGTAAAGTGATGAGTTTGGTCAAAAATCATCTCAGCGATCGAGAAAATCACCTCTGGGTGGTTTATCCTCGCACTAGACAGAAAGAAAAGACCTTGCACGTCCAAATTATGGGGGTGTGGGAACCGGAAAAACTGACCCCCGCCTCCTCAGAATCCCCGACCCCGACGACCGAAGCGACAGCGACGGTCACCGAGGAGTCATCTGAGACGGAAGAACCGGGCGAGGTCGAGATTCAAGATGGGTATTTTTCCATTCGTGGCGAGGTGATTTTTCAATCTCAGGACGAGCAGTATATCGTCGTTAAAATCAAGCAAAGCCCGAAAGATTCTGACACCAAACCTAAGTTTTTCAAGTTACAGCTTGAGGGGACTTTACCGGGAAAAGCTGTCGGTCATTTCTGGGACCTGCACGTGAAGCGTCAGGAAAATTCCCTGCTAATTGAGCAGGGGAACGACATGGGCTCAATTGCTCCTAAAAAGAAAAAGCCCTTTAAAGGAAAAGGGGGGAAACCGGGCGGCAGCAAGCGCCCCTACAAGAGTTCGGCACGCCCAGTTCCTAACCCGACGGTTCAGCAAACCGCTACCCCCCGAACCGAACCACTTCCCAAACCCGTCAAGCGGAATAAACCTAAAAATCAGGAATAAACCGTTGCTCAGGGTTGAGGTTGAATTGCTTCACCGGAATTCTGAGCTGTCCAGGACCCTCCGGGTGGATTATTCTAAGCTGAGTTGAGACCCCCACAAATTTTGGGGTAAAAACGAGCGGTCCATCGCCAGGGGGAAGACGGGTTCGGTTAGGGTAAACTCCCCGGATTCGATCCATTGCTTTAATTCCAAAGCAACTTGACGGGAAAAGAAGATACTGGCTAGAGGTGCCGTCCGCACGGGTTTACCTTCCAGGGTAATCCGACCCGTTTTAAGCTGGGCGTAGCTGACTAACCCAAAGGTTGGACGAACCCGACGGGGGATGGAGAAATCCACAATCGGGGCCACTACATCTTGGTCTTGCACCGCACAGTGCAGGACCACTTGCTCATTGAGGATGGGTAACGGCACTCCGACGCCCAGCATTAACGAGGGACCGTAGTTGTGGAAGTAGCACCCCCGCACCCATTTTGGATTCATCTGTTTGGCATCTCCAATTAAGGCTAAGGTGGCCGCAGGGCCAATGGGCGTCTTATTCGGTAGGCGTTTTTGCTTGGGAAAGTGCTGAGTCCCTTCCCAAGCAACATAGCCAATTCCGCCTCCTAAAAAAACCCGGGTTCCCGGACCAATCAGGTTGAGTTCTGGGTCGTTGAGCAGGGGCGAAATCGCGCCCGGGTTGGAATAGACGGCATTCCCGAGATGGGGTTGTAAGGGACCGAGGTAGGTAAACAAGGGCCGATCGCCCCCATTCACCCCTACAATAAAATTTTGATATAAGTTTCGCGGGTTATATAAATAAAACTGGTTAATGGTGTCCTTGGTCAGAGTGGTTTCAAAAGAGGCCCGGGGATAGCAATCCGTGACTTGCCCGATCGCCCGCAGATGAATCGGTTTCCCGGCAATTAAATCGGCGATCGCATGACCCCCACCCCGTTCTCGGATTTCCTCTCCATCTTGAGCTTCCGCCACTTCAGTCGCCCCTAAATACAAATCCACCGCCCCAAACCCCGAATAGGCAGGAACTCCATCTAACCAACAGCGCCGAATTTTAATCGGGGGGTCCGTATGTCCCAGGTTCAGAATTGCCCCCGATGACTCCATCGGTTCAAAGGTCCCGGTTGTCACCACATCTACTTCCTTGGTCACCGCCGGGATGCCCTTTTCCAGAACCCGCGCTTTTAGTTCTTCTACAGTCCAGACGACTGCTTTTTTTTTGCTAATTTTGTCATTAATTTCGGCAATCGTTCGCATAGCTTGGGTTCTCTAATATCGGTATTGATTCGGGGATTTTTTTGACGATTGTTAACGAATTCCTCTCTGATTACGGTTAGGTTTTGAGGATGATTGGGGCGAATTTTAAGCCAAGAATCCGGTTAAAAAACAACCGGAACTGTTTACAGGAGTTTAACCCTTATTCCGGTTGAGTTTGTTCCTGAAACTCAGGGCCCGATTTGACCTCGGGGGAAATCAGTGGGCGATCGCTGTCCTTGGGGCGATCGTCCCAAGGGTCATAGTCTAGGGCGGATAGGTCCTGACTCAATGGCAACAACGGCACTGATTCGGGCTTGATTGGGGGGTCAACCGGGGCGATCGCCTCCAAGCGTCTTGAGCGTCTCGTTGCAAAGGGTTTACGCCATCGGTCTAATATATCTTTCACCAACGTTTCTTGAAGCCAAACCTGAAGCACTAAGGTTAAAGGCAGGGCTAGAAATAACCCTAAAAAGCCAAAAATAGAGGCAAAAAAGACTTGGGCGATTAAAGTGACCGCTGGCAGTAAAAAAATCTGCTGGGCCATTACATAAGGAGTCAGGACATTACTTTCTAACTGCTGAATGAAAATATATAATCCCAGCACGGCTAGGGATTTCCAGGGTGCATCCAGCAGGGCGATCGCCATTGGTGGAATGGCACTTAAGGCCGGTCCAATATTGGGGATAAAGGTTAACAAACCCGCTAATACCCCATTCGCTAAAGCTAGAGGAACGCCCAAAATTAAGAGGCCCAGCCAGCTTAATACCCCAATCACCATCATGTTAAACAGAATGCCAATCAGCCATCCGCCTAATGCCACATCGCAGCGATCGAGAATTCCATCAACCCGCCATCGGTAAAACGAAGGGAAGATGCGAACAAAAGCACTCCGGTAAGCTTGAGGACTGCTCACCATCATTAAGGCTAGAACTAAGACTAATAAAGAGCTTAACAATCCCCCAAAAGTCCCGCCCACAACTGCCCCAGCGCCTCCGACTAATTGATTGGCCAGGGGTTGAAGTTGTTGAACGATACTATTAACATCGGGTAAATATTGATTTAACTGCGGCGGGACTTGGGTTCTAAATTGATAAATTAAATCATTAATTTCTGCAAATCCCAAAGTCAGGAGTTGAATGAGTTGTTGCAACTGAGTGACAAATGGAGGCACAATCAGCCAGAAAAAGCTCACCAAAACCAGGAGTAACAGGAGGATGGAAATCATGACGGCCCAACCGCGTTTGATGCCAAACCATTGCAACCGGCGAGCGAGTCGATTTAAGGCAGTCGCTAGGACAACTGCCGCAAATAGCAGTAATAAAATTTCTCGGATTTGCCAGAGAATATAGCAAGAAATAAAAACGGCTAATAAGCCTATCCATTGACCTAAATTCACGGCGATCGCTCCCTCCCATCTAAAGCTATTTCAGCTAACCCCGCTTTGTCTCGACCCTAAATCAGGGGTTCCCCATCTTCAGTAGATTGACCCCGGGGATTGTACTCGATACTCAATATATAGCCTCAACTGGGTCTTTTTGTCTTACCCGCACTCAACTGCCTGAGTTCAAAGGCGATCGCACCACAGCCTCCCCTCTTTTAACTCAAAAGGGCCAATCTGTCCCCAGTCCCCTTAATTCTGTGGATCCTGGAAATACAGTCGCCAACTCAGGACCCCCAAGACGATCGCTGTCGGTGTACAAACCAGGAGTAAGGCGATCGGCGAAGTCTCTGGAATCGCCAGCAGAGGACCTCCATATTTGATAGCAGCAGAAACGATGGCTGAGGCCACCATCACCTTGATGATAAATATAGTATTACTATCCATTGTGATTTATGACACTTGAAAAACTCAACCGAACCCTTTACACTCAATAAAAAAATCAGCAAAAGATAGAATTTAACTAACTTTCTCCATAGATCTTAGATTACAGTCCATCCTTGCCCTTAATCCTCAAAACCTCAAAACCGTGGCTAACAAAACTGGACCTTCGCCCGTTCTTTATTTTGTCACCTTTCTGATTCTAGCCGCAGTCGGTTACTGGTTCGTGAACTACCGAACGGTGAATCAGAGATTACACCGTCGGCTTCCTACCCAGCAGATTGCGAGACAGTAGATTTCTTGCGTCCTCTACTATCTCGTCTTACACCTGGGCGATAGGCGACTTCCCCGGTCCCCGAGGATAAAATCCGCAGTCCTTCATCTCTTATATTTTTGGCGGCGTTGATGTCACGATCGTGCTTCGTTTGACATTTTTCACACTGCCAGAACCTAACATCAAGGGTAAGGCTTCTTACTTGATTGAGGCAAACATTGCAGGTTTTGGAGCTAGGGAAGAATCGGTCTACTTCAAGGTAGACTTTCCCTTCTTGCTCTGCTTTATATTTCAACATAGTACAGAACTGACCCCATCCCACTTGGCTGATTGCTTTAGCGAGACAGTGATTTTTGACCAGGTTCCTAACTACTAGATTTTCTACCACTATAACTTGGTTTTCGTCTACCATCCTGCGCGACAGTTTGTGGTGAAAATCTGACCTGCTTCGAGATATTTTGTTATGTACCCCGGCTACCTGTTTGCGGGTTTTATTACGATTGTTAGAGCCCTTTTGTCTTCTGGACAACCGTTTCTGTTTGGCTCTTAGATTTTTCTCATGTTTAGCTAACCAACGGGGGTTATCAAACTTAGACCCATCGGAGGTGATAGCAAAATGAGTCAATCCTAAATCAATACCTACTGCTTTACCTTCAGTCGTTTTTTCTGGGATATCTCTCCCATCATCAACTAGGACAGAGGCAAAGTATTGACATGAGGCGTTCATCGAGACCGTGACTGTTCTGATTGCCCCATCAATAGGTCTATGTAGAACAGCATGAATAATCCCCATTTTAGGGAATTTAATGCCATCTTCTACAATAGAGACGTTTTGGGGATAACTAATAGATTGGTCTCGGTGCTTTGATTTGAAGCGAGGATAAGAAGCCCTCCCTTCAAAAAAGTTGATAAAAGCCCTGGACAAATTTAGGGCAACAACCTGTAAGCATTGGGAATAGGGTTCTTTCATCCATTCATGCTCTTTCTTGAGATTAGTTATCTCTTGCTGAATGGCAAAGCGCCCCAGACCCTTCCCTGTAGCTTTGTAGGTTTCGTTGGTAAGGTTGAGAGAGTAGTTCCATGCGAATCTACAGCAACCAAAACTCTGAGCAAGGTGTTGTCTTTGCTCGGAGGTTGGATAGATTCTGTACTTCGTTGCTCTCAGCATTACCGTAAAAATAATTGGCGATAATATTATAGCATGAGAGTTCCACTGGTTGTCAATTTTCAGGGCATCGAACCCTTCAATTGACTTGAGGGGTCCATGTATCCCGACGCTCAATCGAAGATTAGAGCGCGGGACTTATCGCCCCTCAAACTCCCCGCTAGTTAAGTTCGGAAGAACAAACCGCGCAAATCACGCCCGATGCTGCGATCGCCCCTCAAACGGCGGCCCCTTCGACTCCAGCACTTCCATCGGCCCCCCTTGCATCGACCCCGCAGAGAAGTTATACCTTTTCCCTGCCAGCATCAGTCCCCGCGAATACCTCCGTCAGAATTGACGGTTCTACCAGCATGGTGACCATTAATCAGAACCTGAAACAGGGGTTTGAGAGACAATATGCCGGGACCAACATCCTCCCCGTTGCCAATGGAACTGAACGGGGAATCCAGGCAGTTCAGGAGGGAAATGCGGACTTAGCGGCAATTTCGCGATCGCTGACCCCCGAAGAAAAAGCCCAGGGATTAGCAGTCGTGGCGATCGCCAGCGATCGCATCGCCCTAGTCGTCGGCATGGAAAATCCCTATAACGGCGGAATGACTCAGGAGCAAGTCCGGCAAATCTTCCAAGGACAAATCACCAATTGGCAGGAGATTGGCGGACCGGACGGACCCATTCAAGTCCTGAATCGCCCGAGTATCAGTGGCACTCATCAAGCCTTTCAGGAGATTGTACTCAATGGGGGCAATTTCGGGAACAGTCCCAACATCACCACCCTTCCCCGAGATGAAACCACCGGAATGCTACGACAACTCGGACGCAATGGCATCGGGTATGCCACCTTCACTCAAGTGGCCAATCAGCAAACCGTCAAAACTCTCCCCATCAATGGCATGATGCCCGATCATCCCAATTATCCCTTGCAGCGCGTCTTATCCTACGCCTATCAGCAGCCTCCCAACCCCGCAGTCCAAGCCTTTTTAGGCTATGCGATTTCCCCCCAAGGACAGCAGGCCATGCTTTCTGGCAGCAATTAATGGTTACTCCAAACACCGGATAACGACTGAAGTCGTTACTACGAACATAAATTAATTCAGGGAATACTCCAATGTTTGTAGTAACGACTTCAGTCGTTTCTTTAGATTCTGTATCTCGAATTGAGTCTAAAAAACGCGACCCTCATCAAATCCATTTTGGATATAGTGTTGAGTTGCAGCCACTAAATCAGTACCAAAAGCCGACCTTAAATCCTCATAAATATTCAGATAATTAACTGGATTAAACACATTGGGAACTCGCCCTTCCGAAGCCCCAAAAACAACATAATGCTCCGTGGCCAACTCCGGATTAAACCCAATCACCTGAATTAAATCCCCATAAGAAGCCAGATATCGCAGTTCATCAAACGTATCCAACGCTCGATTTTCTGCTATCCCAAATGCCTCATAATGTTGAGTAGCAGCGGCCAAATTATAGCCAAACGCAGCAATTAAATCGGGATGAGACGCCAAATATTGAGCCGGGTTAAATTCAGTTTCTCCAGTAATCGTGTCTCGGAAAGTAGAATTGGGTACGGTTGCCAACCCTTGTAAATTTAACCCTGGATTGCCTCCAATCATCCCTAAGCTAGTCGCTTGACCATTTGTTAAGTCAATGGAATAAAGCATCGAGTTGGCAACGGCAAAGGCCGCATTCTCCCCGGCCATCCCTGAAACAATATCAAACCCTGCCAAATTACCAAAATCAACCCCTAAATTCCCAATGGTAACCAGAGTTCCATCATTAGGGGGATTTTGCAGTAACAGGGTATTCAGTTGAGGATCGATATTGTAGAGTTGGGTTGAAGTTGTTCCGGCAAAGGAATTGGTATAACCCGAGGCACTAATGGTCGGATCAACGGCTGCATTGGGGTCGCCTGCTGCAAATGCTAGGGTGCCATCAACAATCACGGCTCCAGTATCAACATTGATGCGGAAATTTTGGTTATTCTCCCCCACTAATCGCAGGCGATCGGGAACGGGATTAAAGTCAAATCCCGAAACAGTTCCCCCTTCAAAGGGTTGGGATAGGGTACTGACTAATGTGGCCGATACGGTGGCCGGAGTCATGGTATTATTCAATGCTCCATTGGCATCAATGGTGAATCCCAGACTCTGGGGGTCAATGGCGTAAATATTATTGGTGGTTGTGATGCCATAAATCAAACCGTTGGCTGGTCGGGTATCAATTCCTAGTAAAGTTCCCTCGATTCCGGTTACCCCCACGGAGGAAATCTGTGCGGGATTGTTAGAGTCAAAAGCGACTAGGGTATTGTTGTCATTTAAAGCAATAAAAACGGTCATGATTCTTCCTGGTTCTGCTGTTTAATGGTCGGAATTTGGTTTTATCCCCTGAAAGGCCCGCATAAAATAGCGGATTATGACATCGTAATTACACATTTCTATGTTTTCCGGGAAACCCGATAGATGTGTTAAAAGTTGATTTTTACCCCGTTCAGATTGGGTTTAATGCTGTTTCAAATCTTTCCCTGTTCAATCCTGCCTTGAGGTTTGTCTCCTTCAATCTAGGGTTAATCTAGCTAAGAGGGTCTCTTTTGTCAGGAGCGGTTAAAAAGTGAATCATTTATGTTCAGGTTATTTAAGTTACTTCCTGAACTGAATCAAATCAGCTCATTTGAGTGAACTTCAGTAAATTAACCGCCAAGGGAGAAGACTCATCTAAATTTTAGCACTCTCCCAATGAAGCGTGAGTGAAATCAGAGTAATAATCCGTCCAATCATCAGGTTTTATCCCACAATCTTTTGTCAGTATCTGACGGGAAATTACCCATTTTAGGGCTTCTGGAGACTGTAAACCGAGAATCCTGACAACCGGCAATTTACACCCACGAAGTCCTGAGAGAATGAGGTGTTTGCGTCCTTTCTTAGGTATTTTAGGGCATCAAGTTCATGATCCTGCTCAACGGAGACACTGTTTTTCAGTGCAAGGGCTCAGGTTCCAAATTTAACACGATCGCTGACCCATTGCCCCTAATACCATCTCTTATAAGTGAGAAATATGGAGGTTATAGTGATTTAAGTTGGCTCAGTTAAGTAGCTGTGGCGGGCCAAAAAGGGCGGTTGAGTAGCGATTAAAAGCTGGGTTTCTTTCCCAATTTCTAATGAGGCGATCGCCTGGATATCAATACTTCATACTATTAATGCTGTTGGAGTTATCTCCGGTTTTGTTTTGACTGCTGACTTGTCTCTCAAAAAGCAGTTATTTTTCGGGGAAGACTTGAGAGGAAAATTTTTATATCAACTTATCTTTAGACGCTTGTAGAGAACGCAATTTTTATAGGATAATCTAAATTTAGCCGTTTACTTCAGGGATTTCAGCCTCAAATAGCCGTTGTAACCAGTCCGCAAAAACTTGGGCGATCGGTGACTCCCTCTGCAAAACCCGCGCCGTAATTGCCTGTCCCATCGGCATTCCTGGAGTCTCCTGCCATGCCAACCAGGTATGAATCAGCGCCTTTGCATGATGAATTTCTCCATATCGGTTCAGTCCCTCTTCTTCAATTTCCCTTAAAATCTCTTCCGCTTTCGGACGCAAATTATCATCTTCTGGCATCAACAACGCTACAAAATCCTCTAACATTCCCGGCAGTTGATTATCCGGCATCACCCAAACTCCCACCCGCTTTAAATAAATATCTTCCGGTTGATAAATCCATCCTTCTACCGGAGGCGAATCGGGGATATCTGCCTTGGGATAATCGCTGGCAATCAACCTATCTCTAATCGATTGCCATCGCGCTGCTAAGTTTTGGTCCGCATCCACTACGATTCCCAAGATTCTTAAATTCTCTTCCTTCAATTTTAAGGGCAAACCATCTAATAGGTTCTTGACTCCTTCTGCCCCGTTTTCAGGTAATTGCACTTTAAACGTTTCTGGGATATTATATTGTTCGCATAAGGCCCAAATAACGTGCTGGTCGTTTTTGCCTTCAACCAATAGCTGATTGGGAGGCGTTAAGTTTTTCGATTGTTTCACCATCACCGCACCTCAATTCCGTATTCCACTGCTTTTTCTAATTGCTCGGCTGGATAATCAATAGCGCGAATCAATTCACCCCGCCAGCTTAACCGAAATAATTTTCCTACATCACTTTCTGGGGCTTCACTTAACGCTTGTGCAAAACCCCTCACACAATCCCAACTGTGAGTAGTGGCAAAAATCTGGATATTCAATTCTTGGGCAATTTCTATCAGTAACCTCCACATATCTGCCTGAACATCATAATACAATCCAGTTTCAATTTCATCTACTAGCAATACCCCATTTTCAGCCATTACCGCAGCCATGATGAGATTTAAAATTTGTGTCATTCCTTCTCCCATACTTCCCAGAGAAATAGGGTTATCTCGTCCTCGAAGTTTGACTAAAATGCTACTGGCAGCAGTTTGACCCCGAGTCAAAGTAAATCGTTCAACATCCGGTTCTAAAATTTGCAATGCTTTGACAACTTTATCTTCTTTTGGAGTTAGGGCAATTTCATCCCACATTTCCGCTATATTGTCAAACCGGAGGCGTTGCGATGTCATTAAAATACTGGGTTTATTTTTGACTAAATAATGATTTTGTTCATAATTTTCTGATTCTGTAGAATGCTTGGTGAAAGATGTTGATGCGGCTCCTTTTTTATTAACTTTAGCCAGATAAATCGTTCTTAAATCTTCTTTGTCTCTTAACCAAACTAAATTGGAAGAACCTGTAATCTCATTTATTCCAAAATTTGCATTTTTAAATTGTTCATATTCATCAAGGCTAGGATTGTATAAAATCATTAGAGTAAGCCAGTAATCTTTTTTTGATACAATAGAAAGGGTAGATTCCGACTCCAATATGTGGTTATAGAATAAAGGTTGGATTTGATAGAAAAGTTCTTTAGGCTGATTAGTAATCCGGCTATCAGCTAAAATAATTTGGCCTCGATAACCCAGTATTTCATCCAACGTATCAACAAGGTCGTCAGGACTCATTAACAAATGAATCGCTTCTAACAAGCTGGTTTTGCCACTATTGTTTGGACCCACTAGCAGGTTGACTCGTGCTAGTCCGTCTATCTGAAAGTCTTTGAACATTCGATAATTTTTTAGGCTGATATCGCGTAACATAAGGACCTCTGAATTGTTGATGTTCTTCTATTCTAGTTTAGGAACCGATCGCTGATTCGATCGCCCCTTCTGCATCATGCACGATCGCCCGTAACTCCTCCAACATCGGCTGTTCCACCCCTTCCCACAAACCGCGCTGATTTGCCTCTAACAACCGTTCCGCCATATCCCGCAACGCCCAAGGATTCTTCTGATGGATAAACTCTTGCACTTTGTCATCTAACAAATATGCCTTTGCCACCCCCTCATACATAAAATCCTCTACACAATGTGCTGTAGCATCGTAGGCAAACAAATAATCCACCGTCGCGGCCATTTCAAACGCACCTTTATACCCGTGGCGCATCACTCCCTCAATCCATTTCGGATTCACCACTCGCGATCGATATACTCGGTCAATTTCCTCCTGTAACCGGCGAATTTTGGGCTTTTCGGGCAGAGAATGGTCACCAAAATATGCCACCGCATCCGTGCCTCGCACCGATCGCACTGCCGCTAATAACCCCCCTTGAAACTGATAATAATCATCAGAATCGAGTAAATCATGTTCCCGATTATCTTGATTATGTAAGACAATCTGCATCTGCCCTAACCTTTGCTCAAACGCTTCTGGGGCGGAATGTCCATTGCCCATGCCTGTATAAGCGTAACTACTCCAGTTGATGTACGCCCGGGCCAAATCTGCGTCAGTAGTCCAGTTTTGCCCTTCGATTAATCCTTGTAATCCTGCACCATAAGCGCCCGGTTTTGACCCGAAGACGCGATAACGCGATCGCCGGTTTGCCTGTTCCGGAGTCAACCCCAACCCTTGCCATTTCTCACTTTCTACCTGCACTTGCGCCGCCAAGGGATTATCTGTTGATACTTCCTCCATACTCGCCACTGCTTCCACCGCGCGATCGAACAAATCAATTAAGTTGGGAAAGGCATCCCGGAAAAATCCTGACACTCTCAACGTGACATCCACCCGGGGACGCCCCAAAACCCGGACCGGCAAAATTTCAAAATCCACCACCCGCCGAGAGGGTCCATCCCAGACTGGGCGCACCCCGAGCAATGCGAGGGCCTCGGCAATGTCATCGCCCCCCGTTCGCATAGTCGAGGTCCCCCAGACGGATAATCCCAGGGTTTGTGGATATTCCCCATTTTCCTGAGTGTAGCGCTCGATCGCCTCTTCTGCGGCCCTCCGTCCAATATCCCAAGCAGTTTCTGTGGGAATTGCCCGAATATCTACGGAGTAAAAATTGCGTCCCGTTGGCAACACTTCGGGACGTCCTCGCGTGGGTGCACCGGATGCGCCACTGGGGATATATCGTCCTTCAAATCCGCGCAACAATTGAGTGATTTCTTCGGAAGTTCGTCGCAATGCCGGAAGTAAACAATTCCGAATCCAATCTAATTCTTTTGCCGTGGCAGTGTCAGGTTTGGGGAGAATTGTTTCTCCCGTCGGGTCGATAATTTGGGTAACTAATGCTGCTGCTTCTGCTTCTAAAAAGGCGATCGCATCTCCAATGGTCCGACGAGAAGAATTGGGGAGTTCTTCCCATTTCCCTAAAAACAGATCGGACCTCTCCCCCCTGCCCCCCTCCCCTACAAGGGGAGGGGGGAATTGACCTCTTTCTCCCCCTTCCCTTGTAGGGAAGGGGGTTGGGGGGTTAGGTCTCTTTTCAAAATTGAGATAATTACCCGCCAATTCCGGCAAAAATTCCGCCGGATTGCTGGTGAGAGGGTCAAAGGAAAGTCCTTGATCCTCTGCTAAAGCGCGGGTCAGTCCAAGGCGATTGCCTCCGGGATGTCTGGCGATCGCCACAATTAAATCCACCAGTTGCCGCCCTTCGGGACATTTCCCAAAAATATGCAGTCCATCTCGGATTTGCGCTTCTTTTAATTCACACAAATATCCATCTAAATTGGCGATTAACGCGGTAAATTCTGGATCGGACTCCGGAGAAGATGAATTAGTCCAAGATGAGTTTTTATCCAGATGTTGGTCTTTTACCAGTTGAATCAGGCGATTGCGAATCGGTTTTAAACGAACCGGATCCAAACTTTGGGCTTCATAATATTCATCAATTAACCCTTCGAGTTGTTGCAGGGGACCGTATAATTCCGCCCGGGTCATGGGCGGGGTTAAATGGTCGATAATCACCGCTTGCGATCGCCGCTTTGCTTGGGACCCTTCTCCGGGGTCATTCACAATAAAAGGATAAAAATGCGGCATCGGTCCCAGGGCAACTTCTGGGTAACAATTTTCCGATAGGGCAATACTTTTTCCCGGTAACCATTCTAAATTGCCATGTTTGCCCACATGAGTAATTGCCTGTGCACCAAAGCATTCTCGAATCCAATAATAATAGGCGAGATATTCATGGGTCGGTTCTAAATCCGGGGCGTGATAGTTCAAACTGGGGTCGATGTCGTACCCTCGGGAGGGTTGAATTCCGATAAAGATATTGCCCAATTGAATCCCAGGAATGGGGAAATTTTGGGTTTCCAAAGTCAGGCGATCGCCTTGCTTTTGTCCCCAGCGATTCTCAATTCCTTGGCGAACAGGTTCCGGCAAGGTTTCATAATAGGATTGATAGTCTTTCCCTGGCAAGACTTGGCGAATTTTTCTCAATCCTTCTCCTTCCGGGTCGTTGGTGACTCCGGCAGTGAGGAGGCGAATCAATTCGTCCCCTGTAGTGGGGATATTTTCGATCCAATACCCGGCAGTTTGGAGGGCGTTGAGGATTTCGATACAACTTGCCGGAGTATCCAAACCGACACCATTGGCGAGGCGTCCGTCTCGGTTGGGATAATTGGCTAAAATTAAGGCAATTTTGCGCTGACTGGGGGGACTTTGGCGGAGTTTGATCCAGTTGGCAGCGAGATCGGTGACGAAATTAATGCGATCGCCCAGGGGTTCGTACATCACCACCGGGGTCTCCAGTTTTACATGATTTTCAAGTACCGTCTTAAACGACACCACCCGAGTAATAATCCGTCCATCCACTTCGGGGAGGGCAACATTCATTGCCATATCCCGGGGGGAGAGTCCCTGAAAACCCGATTCCCACTGTTCCTGAGTGCCTCCACTGAAAATTACTTGCAAGACGGGGACATCCAGGGTTTCCCAGAATCTTAGGTCTGGGTTAGCAGAGTCTTGGGTAGAGGGTAAACTCTGGACCGCTTGACCGACTGCGAACCCTGTGGTATTTAATATTATCTGCACGGTTTCAGACTGAGGGGGTTGCAGATAGGTTAACAGTTCATTTTGGACATCTCGATCGCGTAAAGAAGAGACAAATACCGGCACCGGGTCTAAGTGGCGATCGCGCAACCCTTGACAAAGTGCATCAATCGGGGCAGTATTTCCAGCCAGGTAATGAGCCCGATAAAATAGAATCCCCACCTTGGGAAATGAGGGGGATAATTCAGCCGAATTGAGGCCCGATTTAGAATTAACCGATCGCGTGGGATTGAGAGGTGATTCTTCTCGGGTAAACCGTTCATTTGGAATTCCAAATCTAGCAGATTTTCCAGGATAAAGTCCCACCCGAGGGATTGGCCTGGGCGGGGCAGGATTGTAGTCTCTTTTTAAACAAACCTGGGCGATAAATTGGAGCGCATTAACTAGATTATCGACACCGCCTTCGGTAAAATATTGCCAGACTTGGTTAACCACAACCAGGGGAAGCGAGGAATGACCGATTAAATCGGGGTCCCCGGCATCATCGCCGGGAATCACAATCAGGTGAGCCCCTGTAGTTTGGACCGTTTCGCGAACGACTTCCAACCCGTAGGACCAATAAGCGCGTCCTCCCAGCAATCTCAAGACAATCACCTGTGCCTCGGAGAGGACCTCCAGTGCATAAGTATCGATACTGAGTTGCTGTTGCAGTTGCAGCAGATTGACCACCCGCAAATCGGGAAAGTCAGGGGGGAGGTGGGGGAGGGCCTGGGCGATCGCCTGAATATCCGTATCCGCCGCCGTCACGATCGCGACGGGTGCCGGAGTTTGGGAGACCAAAATCACTCCCTCTTCCTGTGGATTCCAACCTCCTGGGGTAGCAGCTAGACGATGCATGAGAGTCTCCTGAAGCGATCCAAGTACAATGGCACAGTCCATCGTACCAAAACCCAGGGCAGACCTGACCCCAGAACTTTTTGGGGGTTAGTACCGCAGGGGGAAGACTAGCGGATTTCTTGATAAAATCTCTGCTGAGGTTATAGCGAATCCCTGTCAAAATCCTGGGGTTTTGTCCGGTCTATCTCATCCCCATCCCGATGTCCTAGAGGGATTCATCCCTCGGTATGGGATCAATCAAAGGAGCGAGTCCCTGGCAATTTTTCTTAAGATAGAGATGACTCTATGTTTATTATTCCGAAAAAATACTGATATGGATTAAAAGTCAAACGGTCCTCTATTCTAGGTTGATCTTCTTAAGAAAAGGTGAAGACTACAAAAACCCCAGAATTTCTGACTCAAAACTTGAAAAATCACCCTACTATAGCTAATAAGCCCTTGAGTAGAGATTTATCCCAAAATTTTTCTAGAAATCCGAAGTGCAGCAGCTTTAGAGCAAGCTCCACCGGCTGATTCTAAAACAATAGAAATCGGGGATGGTGTGAGGGCATGGTCAAGGACGAGCATTTCCCCCCAAAAATTCCCCCATCGCACTCAGCTTTTGCCAATAGGCGCTTAAAATATGCCGACCTTAGAAGTCTCACGAAGAACTTTATCCCATAACACCTTTGAGCAGTTGCGCCAGTTGTTACAGCAGCAGGGGAAACGCCCAGGGTCAGTGGTGCTGACTGAATCGGTCCTGGGTAGCGAAGAAATTCCTTCGGATCACCCTTGGCAATGGTTTACTCTAGTCCTGTCGGAGGACTTTAGAGTTTTGCTGTTGGGGGGCCCTGCCGAGGGAACGAATGGCGATCGCCCGGAGCTCATCGGGACTCTCCCGCCACCCATCGAAGGGCGATCGCCCCAGGTGGAAGTCGGTTTAACCTTTGAACCCTCACAGGTGGCCGAATTTTTAACCGGGTTGGAGGAGTCGTCCCTCATCAATCTGGAGCATGACGAACTCGAACGCACCCGCAACAGACTACAACCGAATAATCCCCACCTGCAAAGCGAATTTACCCTCTCGGCGATCGCCTTGCTCGCTGCTGAAGATTTCCACCCCACTGCCAGTTATGCCTCCGATAGCTGCGTCTCCATCTGTCAACCTGTCGAAAATGCCCTACACCACCAAATCGAACAAGAGCGACTCTTAAATCAAGTCACCACCCAGATTCGTCAGAGTCTGGAATTGCCTACTATCTTGTCTACTGCCGTGGAACAGGTGCGTCGGTTCCTCCTCGTAGACCGATTAGCTATTTTCCAATTTAACCCTCAAAATCAATCCAAAACCGTAGACTCCGGCAATGGCAAACCCTCCCCTGAACCCCCTTGTGAACCCTTCCACCTTTGGGACGAAATCGAGACCACATCAGACAACTTAGAGGGAGAAGATTCTAAATTTTACCCTTCAAAATTATCCCTGAAAAAACCACCACAAATCGGAGCTATTACCTACGAATCCAGAGTTTCTGATGAAATTTTCTCCCTCCTCAGAGTTCAAGAAGAAGGGAATTCTTTTCTGCCTAGACCCGAATTTATAGAAAATTATCGTCAAGGGTTTATTCAGGCGATCGCCGATGTGACAACCGCCTGCAATTTATCCCCAAGCTGTTTACAAATGCTCCGGGACAATCAAATCCAGGCCCAATTAATTGTCCCGATTATTGTCCAGGATAACCTCTGGGGACTCTTAATTGCCCATCAATGTTTTGAAACCCGATTTTGGCTCACCAGCGAACAAGACTTTCTTAAACATATTGCCGAACATTTAGCCTTAGCCATTCACCAAGCCGAACTGTACGCTCAAGTCAATCGCCAAAAAAAAACATTAGAAGAACGAGTCATCGAACGCACTCATGACCTCCATGATGCCCTAGTCGCTGCCGAATCTGCGAATCGGGCCAAAAGCGAATTTTTGGCCACCATGAGCCACGAATTGCGAACGCCTTTAACCTGTGTCATTGGGATGTCTTCTACCCTCTTGCGCTGGTCCTTTGGACAAATGAGTGCCAAACAACAAGAATATCTTAAAACCATTCATGATAGTGGCGAACACCTCCTTGAACTGATTAACGACATCCTCGACTTGTCTCAATTAGAAGCTGGCAAAGCCATTTTAAAAATCACCGAATTTTCCTTGACTAAACTCGCCCACCAGTGCTTGCAAAGTGTCGCCCCCAAAGCAGTAGAAGCCGGATTAGAACTAGAAATGATTCTCGCCTTAGACGGTCAAAGAAACGACCTTTGGACCGCCGATCGCCGCCGCGTGCAGCAAATTATCTTAAACCTTTTGAACAATGCTATTAAATTTACACCCAACGGAGGAACGGTTACCCTGCGGGTTTGGAGTGAAAGTAAAAATGTGGTATTCCAAGTGGAAGATACCGGCGTAGGAATTCCCGAAGACCAACAATCCCTACTCTTCAAGAACTTTCAACAATTGGACACTTCTTACCGTCGTCAATATGGCGGGACGGGACTCGGACTCGCTTTAACAAAACAACTCGTCGAACTCCACGGAGGATGGATTGAAGTACAATCCACCGTAGGCGAAGGCTCTATTTTTACCGTCCATCTGCCTGCGGCGCGCTTATTATCGAACTCCAATTCTCAGAATCGTCTGGGTGATAGCTTTAGTTCAGAACCCCTGCAAGGTCGAATCATTTTGATTGAGGATTGTGAGGAGAGTGCTATCCTAATTTGTGACATTTTAACCACCGCTGGTTATCAGGTGGTATGGATGATTGATGGGGCGACGGCACTCGAACAATTTGAACTCCTGCAACCCACTGTAGTGATTCTAAATTATGACTTACTTAGCATGAATGGAGCTGAACTGCTCCAGTCGTTGCGTCAGTCCCCGGCGCAGGAACCTCTGAAAATTTTAGCGTTAATTGGTCTAGAAACCGGGGAAGATAAAGACCGGGCTTTTGAAGCTGGGGCGGATGATTGGTCCCCGAAACCCATTGCTCCAGAACGGCTCATTAATCAAGTCAATGCTTTATTTCACTCTTGCCGAGCGGTGAATCAACCCGAAAGAGGGGAAATTGGGGCGAGTAAATAAAGTTGAGTTTATAACAAACCGCACCCTTGAGGGTGGAGGCTCACAGGAGGAAGCCCGCCTGCGCGGAGTCAGAGATACAAACTACTTTTGAGAAACGGATTTTGGGATAAATACGGTAGAATTTTATTGCTTGTTGCTTGAATAAGCCCGGGTTGATTTCATCCCTTGAAATTTTATCAAAATCCAGAGTATTTAACGGGTTAATGAACGAACAACTCTCTGAAAAATCAGTGAATTTGACCGATGCGATCGCCCCTTTGGAGGGCGGATTAATTGTTTCCTGTCAGGCTCCCCCAGATTCTCCCTTGGCCGAACCCTCGATCATTGCCGCAGTCGCCTTGGCATCAGTTCGCAATGGAGCCGTGGGGGTCCGCATCGATACCCCCGCTCATATCAAAGCAGTGCGCGATCGCCTCAGTCCCACCCTTCCCATTATCGGCCTCTGGAAACAATCCATCCCCGGATCCGAAGTTTACATTACCCCGCAATTTCATCATGCCGAGGCGATCGCCGCCAGTGGTGCCGATATCATCGCCATCGATGCCACCAGTCGCACCCGTCCCCATGATGAAACCCTCTCCAATCTGATTGCCGCCATTCACAACCGCCTCGGAAAACCCGTCATGGCAGATGTGGATACCCTCGAAGCGGCGATCGCTGCCGCCAATTTTGGAGCGGATATCATTGGCACCACCCTCTATGGCTACACCCGCGCCACCCAACACTCCACTCCTCCCGGCTTTGATCTCCTCGCCGAAATCCGCAAAACCTTCCCCGGATTCCTAATTTGTGAAGGCGGCATCAGTTCCCCAGAAATGGCAAAACGCGCCCTCAATTTAGGCGCGAATGCCGTCGTTGTTGGTACCGACATTACCGGCATTGACCTCAAGGTTCAAGCCTATCAAAAACACTTGAATTTGAGTGATTAGCTTTATAGGATAGCGAGCAAGATGCTCGCACTCCTATAAATATCCTCGTGACGCGCTTAAGCCACGTCACAAGGATGAAGAGGTGATCTAAAGTTTGTAGTAACCCCTGAAGGGGTAGCCCTGTCAAGGTGGTAAATTTAATGACAAAAAATCGTTATTTCTTGTAGGGGCGCAATGCTTGCGCCCTCCGGAGGGCGCAAGCATTGC
>NZ_JAMXOT010000082.1 GCF_024220515.1 Oscillatoria sp. HE19RPO | reverse complement strand
GCCTGCGCGGGCTGGGTATTTGTCTGGGTTGGTTAGCCCCCGCAGGCTCAAGCCTGGGGCTATACGGACGAAGCCCGCCTGCGCGGGCTGGGTATTTGTCTGGGTTGGTTAGCCCCCGCAGGCTCAAGCCTGGGGCTATAGGGACGAAGCCCGCCTGCGCGGGCTGGGTATTTGTCTGGGTTGGTTAGCCCCCCGCAGGCTCAAGCCTGGGGCTATAGGGACGAAGCCCGCCTGCGCGGGCTGGGTATTTGTCTGGGTTGGTTAGCCCCCCGCAGGCTCAAGCCTGGGGCTATACGGACGAAGCCCGCCTGCGCGGGCTGGGTATTTGGTGGCGATGCAAAAGTCCCCGCAGGCTAAAGCCTGGGGCTATACGAACGAAGCCCGCCTGCGCGGGCTGGGTATTTGTCCCGGTTCCTGGTTAAATTTCCCAGGTGGAAAAGATGGTTTTTTCGCGGTGGTGTTGAGGTTGATTTCTAATATAATTGGCAATGGTATCTATCTGGTTGTGACTAACCGTAAAAACTCCATAACCGCCTTGCCATTTAAAAAATTCTTGGGGTTTGATTTCATGCGTGATGAGGTGGGATGAGCTGCCTTTGGCTTTTCTAACAAGTTCTGATAGGGTTAAAGTAGTGGGAAAGCCAGTTAGTAAGTGAATGTGGTCTTCTATTCCACCAATAGCAATAACGGTACAGCCTAATTGTTCACATTGTCCGACGATCGCTGCATAAACAATATCTCGAATATCAGGCGTAACCAGTGGTAACCGATCCCAAGTTCCCCAGACACAATGTACATACAATTGTGTAAAATTTCTAAGCCTCATGTCGATATAGCAAAATTGATTTCAAACCAGCCCGCGCAGGCGGGCTTCGTCCGTATAGCTCCAGGCTTCAGCCTGCGGGGCTTTTTTTTGTTCCCCCAGCCCGCGCAGGCGGGCTTCGTCCGTATAGCTCCAGGCTTCAGCCTGCGGGTTTAGCGGGACCACCAGCCCGCGCAGGCGGGCTTCGTTCGTATAGCCCCAGGCTTCAGCCTGCGGGGCCGGGACCAGCCCGCGCAGGCGGGCTTCGTCCGTATAGCCCCAGGCTTCAGCCTGCGGGGCCCGGGGCTTTAGCGGGACCACCAGCCCGCGCAGGCGGGCTTCGTTCGTATAGCCTCCGGGCTTCAGCCTGCGGGGCCGGGACCAGCCCGCGCAGGCGGGCTTCGTCCCTATAGCCCCGGGCTACAGCCTGCGGGGCCCAATTTAACCCACCAACTCAGTCCCGCGCTTCGCTAACGCTTCCGGAGTCAACCCATTGAACTCCATGATTTGCGTTGCACTAGCAGTCGTCTCTCCCCGCTTCCAGGCAAAAACATCCCGCTTGGCGGTACTGCGTAACATAATCGGTTCTAACATTCCCGAGGCCCCCCCGGTCACGCCAATTAAGGCATCCCCGCCAAAGAACTTCTCGAACCCAGCATCATCCAAGAATCCGCCATCGGCTTGAGAACAGGTATCCCACGCCACATCATGGGGACGATACAACCGGCGCGGACTCACAACCGATACAATCTTCGACCCAATCCCTTGGGCTTTTAATTGCTCTGCGGCGTCATACACCGGAATCAACGTCATATCCCCAATCACCGCAAACACTACGGTTTTATCTCCGGGAATCTCTTGAAGAACGACTGCCCCATCTTGTAACGCTTGTTGAGTCTGCTCGAAAGTGGTGCGAATCGGTAACGGGGTTTTACTCGCTGTAATCACAATCCCTTTATTCTGCGTACTCAGCGCCCAATCATAACAAACTTGGATGCTATTAGAATCCGGAGGGAACAAGGGAAAAACGTTGCCGTTTCGCATCATGGCGGCAAAGTAGTTTTCAATTTCCGGACGTTGGTGAGTCCATCCGTTGCGCCCTTGTTCTAAGGCTCCTGCGGTATATAAAGTGACCGTACTCGGGGTCGGACGGCGTAATTCCGCCATCGCTTGGGTGACGGTTTGCCAGATGGGGACCCCGTTAATGGCAAAGGATTCGTAGGAACACCAGAGGGTCCGTGCCCCAAATAAGGCTAATCCTGCCGCTAATCCGGCGCAGGCATCTTCGCTTAAAGGTTCATAAACTTGGCCCTTGGGTCCTTGAAAATAGGTATCGTCGGCGGTGGGGTGAATAATTTTTAGAGCAACGTTGATGTTGTTGATGCCGGAAGCAGCGTTACCATCAGCGTTGGTGACGACAAATTTGGGGTCTTTTTTGCCGACGTATGCGACAAGTTCTCCCATTGCGGTGGTGGCGACTTGCTTCTCCCCAGTCGCATATTCATTGAGGGGGAGTTTGCCTAACTCCGGCAAGGCTAACTCAAACTCAGTTTTGACAATACTAGCCGCAGGTCCCCCAGCAGCTCGTTCAAAGTTGGTCCGAACCAGTTGCCACGCTTCGGGACTCAGGGAACGGGTTTTGAGGGCGCTGATGATTTCTTCATTATCTAGGGTGTGATGTCCATACAAGTTATGGGATTTGGCCCCACGGGCATGGACCCCAGCCCCTTTGAGTTGTTTGATAATTAGGACGGTGAGTTTGCCTCCCAGGGCGGATTTGGCCGCTTTGTCCGTGGCTTCGATTACCGCTTGGGCAAATTCTAACCGTTTTTGGAAGGAAAAGGCTGTGCTATCGACATATTCACCGGGTTGGTTGGCATCGTCGTAGTCTTTGGCGTTGACGAGGATGATTTCCTGGAAACCGTTGCCTTCCCAGTATTCAATCATCTCTTGGTTGGGTTTGGTGGACACCATGCTGTGGTGTTCCTGGGAATATCCGTTCCACACCAGGATGGGGAGGAAGTTGGTGACTTCGGGGTAGGCGGTGTGGAAATGCGCCATGCTACTCATGACATAGGGTTCGCCGATGCCGCCATCGCCGATGGTGACGGGGAAGAGGATGTCGGGATGCAGGAGTGCCCCTGCCATTGCGAAATGCTGCCCTTGTCCCAGGGGTCCAGCGGGGTTGAGGAGTCCGGGAATTTGTCCGGAGAGGTGTCCGAGGAGTCCTTTGTGTTCCCGGAAGCGATCGCGCATTTGTTGGACGGTATGAATGCCCATTTGCTCTAAGGAGCGGTCAAGGAACATATTACTGTAGAAGCCGGGGGCATGGTGTCCGACTTCGGTGATAATATTTTTATGACCGAGCATTACTAGGGCGGCGATTCCCTCGGCAACGCTGGCAAATCCGCCTGGGTGTCCGGAGGCTTTCGACGCGGTGACTTGGAGGATTAGGTAGCGCAGGGCGTCGGCAGCGAGGAGGGTCTGGTAGGCAGCGGCGTGGTCCGGGGGTGAGGCGATCGCAGTTTTCCCTGTGGCGATCGCTGGTTCTTTGCCATAACGGTCAAAATCCGGCCATTGTTCGCCAAAATGTTGAATGCCCTCACAAAATGCAGGGGTCTTTGCCGGTGCGGATGGAATCTTTGTCGTCATGTTTATTTTTTAACCTCTATGAAACTGTAATCCTTGCGTTTTTACAATTATTTCACAAATTTACCCCCGGGCTTACAGGTTTCGCAACCTTTTTGTTGTTCAAGTCCATCAGTTCTACTTGGGTTGGCTATAAACTGAGGCGATCGACGATGTGGGGCCCATAGATTGCCCTGCATGGTATTGGACCGTCAGGCTGTTTGAAGTGAGACCTGGGATCGGTTCTGCGAACCACTCCAAAACAGTCAAAATTGCCTAAGCTACAATCATCTTAAAAATTTTTGATGGAGTTTGCTCGGGAGCGATTTCCGTGGCTGTGGCTGTATAATCGTTGAAGAGGGGGACGGGTTGAAGGTCGTTGAGTTCGGGAAAAGGTCTCACTTCGACAGGGGCGATCGCCTTAGCGGTCCCAAAATCTCTGAGAATAGGGTTTGAAATTCCAGCTAACCGAGGGAGTCTATTAAAACAATGAAGAAGGCAAAGGCAAAACAAGCAGCAGGAATCCTCCAAAATCGGTGGCAGAGGACCGGAGTCACTGTCCTATTCTTGGCCCTTTCTGGCGGAAGACTGGTCAATCCAGTCCAGGGGCAAATTGTCCCGGATGACACCTTACCCAATCCATCCCAAGTCATCAATCAAGGGACTGAGTTCGTGATTGAAGGGGGAACCCCTGCCGGAGGAAATTTATTTCATAGTTTTACAGAATTTTCGATTCCCACGGGTAGTGCAGCCTATTTTAATAATGCTCCAAATATTATCAATATTATTAGCAGGATTACGGGCAGCAATCTTTCCCACCTTGATGGGTTAATTCGCGCCAATGGCAACAGCAATCTATTTTTAATCAATCCGAATGGGATTGTTTTGGGTCCCCATGCTACCTTAGATATTGGCGGGTCATTTGTGCTATCTACCGCCGAGGCAATCCAGTTTAGCGATCGCCATCTCTTTAGTGCAACCAATCCCACCGCATCCCCCCTCCTCACCGTAGCAGTTCCCATCGGATTACAATATGGTCCAACCGGGGGAAATATCACCCTAGAAGGGTCTCGCTTAGAAGTGGCACAACAGCGCAATTTAGCCATTTTAGGCGGGAATGTACTCATGAATGGAGGACAGTTACTCGCCCCGTTGGGTAACATTACCTTAGCGGGAATCAGTTCCGGAGAAATTGCCCTAGAAAATACTATTCCCGAGTTTTCTAAAACCATAATTGGGGCGGATGTTACCCTCACCAATGGGGCGAGGGTGGATGTAACTGGCAGCAATGGGAGTATTCAAGTCCAGGGCAATCATCTCACCCTAAGCGGGGGTTCTCAGTTGCTCTCTGGAATGCCGCTGAATGGCGGTGAAATTGGGGCAATAGCTGGGGATATTCGCGTCCATGCCTGGGGGGATATCCGCCTGAGTGAGCGCAGTTTGATTAGCAATTTAGTCCCATCTGGAGCATTAGGAACAGGGGGAAATATTCAGGTTGTGGGCAATTCAGTCAGTCTCACCTCTGGGGGGAGAATTACTACGGAGACAGCAGGAATTGGAAGCGCTGGACAGATTCAAATTAATACTCCTGTTTTAGAGATTTCCGGGTTTAGTCCCGATGGGTTATTTAGTGGAATTCTCTCTCAATCTCGGACGGTGGAGAGTGGGGGGAGTGGACGGATTAGGATTAATGATGTGAATCATCCTTTGGGGGAGGTTCGGTTGCGCGATCGCGGATTTATTGCTACGGTGACAGAAAGTCATCAAGCTGGGGGTGATATTGAAGTCAATGTCAATACTTTATCCCTAGAAAGTGGGGGTCAAATGATTACCCTTGCCACTCATACGGGAAATTCCGGAAATATTACCATAACCGCCACAGAAAGCATCACCCTTGCGGGGAATAGTGGCCGGTTTTTGGCTTCCCCTTTTGACACCAAAGACGTGACTGTTTTTAGTCTGGATGACTTAGAATTTACCCCAAATTTTAATCCAGAAGTAGAGGCATCCGGTCCCGGGGGAATTCCTTCTGTTACCGTGGAACGAACAGCGGAGGAAATCCGCAATGGAAATACAATTTTTGCCCCAGCAACCGAGAGTTTTGATTATTTTTCATTTACCGTTGTTGCACCAGGACGGGCTATTTTTGATATTGATGGCGGCGATGGATATCAGGATATTCCCGGTAGCTTTGATTCGGAATTGTTTCTATTTGACCGATGGACGGGAGAGATTATTGCTCTAAATGATGATTCTAGTATTAACGATGGCGCTTTAGGCAGCAGTGTGGAACAAGATTCCTATATTTCAATTAATGCCCTAAATCCAGGCAATTATGTGATGGGCGTGGGGGAATTTGATACGGTTCCCCATCCCGTGGAACTCCTGGAAGGGGATAAAATTGATATTGGAGACACCTATCGGTTGCACCTTTCCTTGGAATATCCCGGAATAAATAGGGTATTGCCTCAAGAAAGCGCTGCTTTGGGTAATTTTAACCCTAATTATGGCGGAAGTAGTGGGATTATTTCCCTGACTCGGACGGCGGGAAACGGTGGCGATATCCGAATTAATACCGGAATTTTACAGGGAGATTCCCCGGGACGAATTCTGTCTAGTACCTTTGGAACCGGACAAGCGGGAGATATTAGTTTAGTCGCTAATTTAGTGGACCTCAATCGGGCAAATATTGCTAATATCACCCGAGGCAGTGGCAGTGCAGGCAGCATTTTTGCGGTTGCTGAATCCTTTACCCTGAACAATAACGGAATTCTCAATCTCAGTAATTTTGGATCGGGGCATACAGGAGATATTAAAATTGATGCCGAAAGCGTTAATTTACTAAACGGCAGTATTATTAATAATAGCACTTATCTGAGTGGCAATGCGGGAAAGGTGATTATTAACGCTCGCAGTCGCCTGGTGATTACGGGGAATTTGGACAATATTGAAAGTCGGATTTTAAATTTAGTTGGAGGTCCTTCATCGGTCGGAAATGCCGCTGGAATTGAGTTGAATACGGGAGAATTAATTCTGGGAGATGGGGGAGGAATTAATTCTACCAGCTATGGAGAAGGAGATGCGGGGCCGGTGACAATTCAGGCTAGTGAAGGAGTGACTTTAACCCGATTGGGACCGAATCAACGGGGTTCGTTTATCTGGAGTCGCATCCGAGGGACTGGGCGAGGAAATGCCGGAAATATTAGTTTAATTACTCCCCGAATTTTCATGGATGATGGGGCGGCAATTTCCAGTTTTACCCAAGGCATTGGCAATGCGGGAAGTGTGAATATTCAGGCGGGAGAAATTGTGGTATCCGAGGGTTCGATTGATAGTAGTGTGGAATCAACGGCAGTGGGGGATGGGGGAGAGATTAATCTGAATTCCAGAACGCTTTCTTTACGCGATCGCTCTCAAATTAGTGCTAAAACTGAGGGACAGGGAGATGGGGGACAAGTCCGGATTCAAGTTACCGATGCGATCGCCTTGGATAATAGTACGATTACCACCAGTAGTGCCACGGAGGGCATCGGCGGAAATGTCCAGATTCAAGGGGGGAGTTTACTGTTAGATAATCAGTCCTTTATTACGGGAGAAACAACCTCCTCTCAAGGGGGAAATTTACAATTAGAATTAAGCGGTCGTCTCCTGATGCGTCGCGGCAGTCAAATTACAGCGACAGCGGGAACCGCCGGGGCCGGGGGTAATGGGGGAAATATCCAGATTTCGGCCCCCGTTGTTCTAGCATTTCCCACAGAAAATAGTGATATTACAGCCAATGCTTTTGAAGGGGATGGCGGCAATATTCAACTGCTTGCTGAAGGTATTCTCGGATTAGAATTTAGAACCCAACCGACCTTTAGAAGTGATATTACGGCGAGTTCTGAATTGGGAGTCTCCGGCAATGTCACCCTCTCGACTCCAGAAGTAGAACCCGGGTCCGGATTAGTAGAATTACCCCAACAACTTGCGGATCCGGCGAATCAAGTCACCGTCGGTTGTGCCGCAGCAGAGGGCAATTCGTTTACAATCGTCGGACGGGGAGGATTACCGGAAGACCCCAAGGGGACAATCCGGGGTCAAACTCTTTGGGAGGATTTGCGCCAATTTTCCCCAGATATCACAACCCAAACCGAGACAGTACCTCAGAGGCGATCGCAACCCTTACCCCCGTTGGTAGAAGCAACCGAATGGCGGATTAATCAGGAGGGGAACATCACCTTAATTGCTACTCTACCCACAACGAAGGGCGATCGCCTCCCCCCCTGTCCGTCCTCACCCACCGAACCTATCAGGCAGGCACAATAGTCATGCACAAACCCATCACCCCCTATCTAAAGTCCCGTCAAATCCGACAATTCCTCCTCCTTCCTATCCTCACCATCCTCACTATCCTCACTGTTATCACCATCATCCCCCCCCATCCAGCCACCCCCCATCCCCCAAGGACAAATGACCAAGGACAAATGACCAATGACCTATCCCCCATCTCCCAAACCCCCGACCCCACCGAATTAGTCCAACGGGGAACCCGCCACTATCAACAGGGACAATTCCTGGAGGCAACCCAGCTATGGGAAGAGGCATCAGCCATTTATGGCGATCGCCCCATCTCCTTAACCCAAGCCCAAACCCTCACTTATCTGGCCTTGGCTTATCATAAGTTAGGCCGTCGCCCCCAAGCCGCCACCGCCATTGCCCAGAGTTTAGAACTCCTGCAACAGGTTGATCCTCTGCCCTCCACAGGGTTGGCAATTCTCGCCCAAGCCCTGAATACCCGAGGCATTCTCGAACTGGCGTCAGGACAGCATCAAGCTGCCTTAGACACCTGGAAACAAGCCGCAACGACCTACGATCGCGCAGGAGATGACATCGGTAAGCTAGGGAGTTTGATCAACCAAGCCCAAGCCCTGCAAGCCTTGGGCCAGTATCGTCGCGCCCGCACTTTGTTAGAACAATGGATTGTCGAATTAGATCGACAACCGGATACCCTCTTGAAAGCCGCTGGATTGCGGAGTTTGGGGGTGGCCCTCCAAACCATCGGGGATTTAGAACAATCCCAGGCGGTTTTAGAACAGAGTTGGGCATTGAGCGATCGCCTCCAATCCCCAGGGGATACTAGCGCCACCTTACTCAATATCGGGAACATCGCCCGGTATTTACACCGCGATGATATTGCCATTGCCTACTATCAACAAGCGGAACAATTAGCCACCGACCCCCTAACGCGATCGCAAGCTCAACTCAACCAGTTTAGCCTGTTCGTCACCCAGGGTGACTGGGATGCCGCCCGCAGATTACGCCCCCAACTCCAATCTCACTTAGCTACCCTGCCCCCGAGTCAAGCTGCTATCTATGCCCGAGTTAATTTTGCCGCCAGTTGGAGCAAAATAGGGGAAGACTTGCCTGAAATTGCACAAGAGTTAGCCGAAACCGTTGCGATCGCCAAAGACCTGCAAGATGGGCGATCGCAAGCCTACGCCCTCACCCAACTCGGCCAGCTTTACCGCCAAGCCGAACAGTGGCAAGAAGCCGAAACCCTGACCGAACAAGCTCTCCAAATCGCCCAATCCATCCAAGCCGATGAAATTATCGCCCCGGCTGCTTGGCAACTGGGTCAGATTTTCTCCCAACAGCAGCAACTCCAACCCGCTCTCACAGCCTATAATATTGCCTTTGAAACCTTGCAAAGCTTGCGTCGAGACTTAGTAGCCATTTCTCCGGATCTCCAGTTTGATTTCAAAGAAAGTGTAGAACCTGTTTATCGCGAACTGGTGAGTTTGCTCCTCCAACCCGATGCCACCCCTAGGGAGATTGAACGGGCTAGACAAGTCATGGAAGCCTTGCAAATCGCCGAATTAGACAACTTTTTCCGAGAGGCTTGCTTAGATGTGCAGCCGGTACAATTAGAGCAAATTGATACCCAAGCCGCAGCCTTTTATCCGATTGTCTTACCCGATCGCCTGGAAGTGATTCTCTCCTTGCCGGATCAACCCTTGCGCCACTATAGTACAGCCCTGAGTAACAGTCGCATCGAAGCCACTCTCGAAGAACTGCGATCGGCCATGCACCCCGGCTATTCCTCCCCGGAACGCTTGCGCCTGTCCGCCCAAGTCTATGACTGGCTAATTCGACCGGCAGAAGCGGATTTAGCTAAAAGTGAGATTACCACCCTCGTCTTTATTCCCGATGGCGGGTTCGCAGCCATTCCCCTCGCCGCCCTCTATGACGGCAGCCGCTATTTGATTGAAACCTATAATACCGCCCTGAGTCCTGGGTTACAACTGTTTCCTCAAGGACTCACCCAGGAAAAACTCACCGCCCTCACCGCCGGGTTAACCGAAGGGCGACAAGGATTTTCCCCCCTCCCCGGAGTTGCCCAAGAATTCCAACAAATTACCCAGAAAGTTGGCGGGGATACGTTGCTCGATCGCCAATTTACCCGCGCCCAATTTGAAGCCCAACTCAATCGCAACTCCTACCCGATTATTCACTTAGCTACCCACGGACAATTTAGTTCTAATCCCGAGGAAACCTTTCTGTTAACCTGGGATGGGCGAATTTTTATTAAAGATTTCGATAAGTTGTTCAATAAGCAACGCTTAGGGATTCTCAAACCCATTGAACTTTTAGTCATGAGTGCTTGTCAAACCGCAACGGGAGACAAACGTGCTACACTCGGTTTAGCAGGATTTGCACTCCGTTCCGGAGCTCGCAGCACCCTGGCTAGTCTCTGGTCCGTTCACGACCAATCCACCGCTGATTTAATGAGCGAGTTTTATCGCCAATTAACCCGATCCGAGGCAGGAATGACGAAAACCGAGGCGTTGCGCCAAGCTCAATTGGCGCTTTTAAACGACCCTTTGCACAAACATCCCTATTATTGGTCGGCGTTTATTTTAGTGGGAAATTGGTTATGAAATGGGTTTCTACTGTTCTATGTTTTCCCGAAACTGATGAGGTGTCCCCATGAACCATCCGCCACGCATTGTTATTCCCAGCTTCATGTTTGCAACCCTCGCCGGGGCATTGGCCCTATCCGCTTTGGCCCAGCCGGTGCAAGCGGAGGGGGTTAAAGTCCCTGCTTTGATCGGCCTGCAATTTCAGCCCCCCGGCGACCCAGTACCCGCCACCAGCGTGGGGGGAGGCACTCGCGGTAACGTGAGATTTGCCCCTCCTGGGGAAACTGCCCCCGCCACCAGCGTGGGGGGAGGCACTCGCGGTAACGTGAGATTTGCCCCTCCTGGGGAAACTGCCCCCGCCACCAGTATCAGTGGCGGCAGCCGAGGGGATGAAGGGACCCTCAGCCAGGGGGGTCCGGGGCTAGAAGCAGTCGCCTTGCTACCCTCTACCCAACATGGACGCACCATTTCCGCGCGTCCCACTTTCTTTGTTTATGTGCCCCCCACTGCAACGGAAAAAGTATTTTTTAGCATCCAAGATCAAGAGGGCAATCATCACTACCAAACCACCTTGGATATCAACGGGGGTGGATCAATTGTCAGTTTCACCCTACCGGAATCTGCACCGGAACTGGCAATGGATACCGACTATCTCTGGTTCTTTGTTCCCTTAGATGCCAGTGGTAAGCTGCAACCGGATAGTTATAGTGTCACGGGATGGGTGAAGCGCGTGGAAGCTATAGACACGGCACCGGACGCAGAGGCCCTCTCCTTGGCAACGGCTTATGCAGAAGCCGGGGTCTGGTATGATACTCTCACGACCTTAGCCGTGGCGCGAGTCAATCAACCGGATAATCTCACCTTAGCCGAAGAGTGGCGCAATCTCCTCGGACAAGTCGGATTAGAGGCGATCGCCGCTAGTCCTCTGATGATACAACCCTCACCCTAACGAGGGAAAATTGCCAACGGGTGTATCTCTCTTTCTTTTGCAACCGGACAGGGTTCGAGCAAACTATGTGGCAACAGTTCCAACAGAAAATCGGCTTGTGGCGTGGCCCACTCCTAATCACCCCGGCAGTCACCGGGGTGATTGTTGCCTTAAGTAGCGCCGGTTTTTTGCACCTCTTTGAATGGGCCGCCCTGGATACCTGGTTTCGCCTGCGTCCCCCAGAACCCGTAGACTCGCGAATTGTCATTGTGACCATTAATGAACCAGACATCAAGTATGTTCAACAATGGCCAATGAGCGATCGCATCATGACCCAATTAATCCAAAATATCAACGCTCAAAACCCGCGATTGATTGGATTAGATATTTATCGGGATATACCCGTAGAACCGGGTCATGAAGCGTTAAATGCCCTATTTGAAGTCACTCCTAATCTAATTGGGGTGGAAAAAGTAGCCGGAAACCCCATTGCCCCCTCGCCTCGATTAGCAGAACTCGGACAAGTCGCCTCCAACGATATGTTACTCGATCGCGATGGCAAAATCCGTCGGGGTATGGTGTTGGTGGGGAAACCGGATGGGACATTACTTGAAGGACTTGCCACCATTCTGGCCTTAAAATATTTAGAAACCGAAGGCATTGAATTAGCAGTGGCTGATGAAGCCAAATCCATTTATCAACTAGGTCAAGCTACATTTATTCCCCTTACTGGCAACGAGGGAGAATATAGTAAACGAGACGGGGGTGGCTATCAAATTTTAGTCAACTATCGCGGTGAACTCGACCGCTTTGCTCACATTTCCCTCACCGAGGTGTTGGAAAATCGCATTCCCCCGGACTTGTTCCGCGATCGCATCATCTTCATTGGGGCCGCCGCCCCCAGTCTGAATGACACCTTTCAAACTCCCTACACCAATACCCTGTTTGGCATCCCCGAATTAATGCCCGGAGTGGTCATTCATGCCAATTTAACCAGCCAAATTTTAAGTAGCGCCCTCGACAATCGTCCAATGCTCTATGCCACCCCCAAATCCTTCAAATGGGGGTTAATTTTTATTAGTTCGGGATATAGCGCCCTCCTCGGTTCCCTCTGGTTGAAAACCCGCTGGTCCGGACCCGGAATTCTCCTCGGGTCTGTGGCGATCGTTGGCAGTTCCTACATTGCCTTTTTATCCGGTTGGTTAATTCCCGTCTTCACCCCCGTCTTAGCTCTCGTCAGTGCAGGGGTATTCAGCATCGGCTACACCCTCTGGAGTAACCTCAAATTGTCCTATCAGCAATTAGCGGAATATGCCAAAAGCTTAGAGGAAAAAAATCAAGAACTCAAACGCTTAGATGGACTCAAAGATGAATTTCTAGCCAATACATCCCATGAACTACGCACCCCCCTGAATGGGATTATTGGCATTGCCGATTCCTTAATTGATGGGGTGACCGGACCCTTATCAGAACCGACGATTTTTAACTTAGAAACCATCACCACCAGTGGTCGCCGGTTATCCCATTTAGTCAATGATATCCTGGATTTTTCTCAACTCAAACATAAAAATATTGAACTGCAACTCAAACCCTTGGATTTGCGGGCGATCGCCCAAGTCGTCCTCAACCTCAGCAAACCCCTAATTGGCGACAAAGACTTGCAACTGAGTAATGCCATCCCCCCAGACTTTATCGCCGTCAATGCCGATGAAAATCGGGTGCAGCAAATCCTCCATAACCTCATCGGAAATGGCATCAAATTCACCGAATCCGGCTTAGTTGAAGTATCAGCTAAAATTGTAGAAGACTTCGTAGCCATTACCGTCACCGATACCGGAATTGGCATTCCCCAAGACAAACTCAGTCGCATTTTTGAATCCTTTGAACAAGCCGATGGTTCCACCGCCCGAGAATATGGCGGAACTGGATTAGGATTGGCGATCGCCAAGCAACTCATCGAATTACATCAAGGAACCATTGAGGTCGAATCCGAAGTCGGAAAAGGGTCACGCTTTACCTTTACCTTACCCCAAACAACCGCCCCCGTCGCCCCCGCCAAACCCCCCGTCGTTCGTCCCGAATCCATCAACCGGACCCCGGACCCGGTGAGTCAACAATCCTCTGCCAATAACCCAGTTTTAGCCACGGAAATTTACATCAGTGAGGATGCAGAATTCAAAATTTTAATCGTCGATGATGAACCCATCAACCTGCAAGTTCTCGCCAATACCCTATCCTTGCAAAATTACGCCATTACCCGCGCTGCAAATGGTCCAAAAGCCCTAGAAATTATTGAGAATGGATTTAAGCCCGACTTAATCCTTCTCGATGTCATGATGCCTCGGATGACGGGATATGAAGTCTGCGAAAAAGTTCGGGAAAAATATCCTGCGATCGACCTCCCGATTGTTATGCTGACTGCCAAAAATCAAGTCTCGGACCTCGTAGAAGGATTTAGCGCCGGTGCCAATGATTATTTAATGAAACCCTTTAATAAAAACGAACTGCTGACCCGGATTAAAACTCATATTCGTCTGGCTAAAATTAATGCAGCTTATGGCCGATTTGTTCCCCATGATTTTTTGCATTTTCTCGGCCAAGAAAGTATCGTAGATGTGAAATTGGGCAATCATATCAAAAAAGAAATGACCGTTTTATTTTCGGATATTCGGGATTTCACCAGCCTATGCGAGGAAATGTCCCCAGAAGAAACTTTTCATTTTATTAACAGTTACTTAAGTCGAGTCAGTCCGATTATCCGCGATCGCAACGGATTTATCGATAAATATATTGGGGATGCGATTATGGCCCTCTTCCCCAACTCTGCCGACGATGCCGTATCCGGGGCGATCGCCATGCAACATCAAGTCAAGTTATTTAACGAACATCGCCAGGAAAACGGACAAGTCCCCATTCAAATCGGTATCGGCTTGCATACCGGCAGTTTAATGTTAGGAACCATTGGCGAAGCGGAACGGATGGAAAGTACGGTGATTTCCGATGCGGTCAATTTAGCCTCCCGATTAGAAGGATTAACTAAACAATATGGTTCGGCGATTTTAATTAGTGAAGATACCTTAAATAAACTGGAGAATCGGGAGTTCTATCAATATCGATTCTTAGATCGCGTCCAAGTCAAAGGCAAAAAAGTCAGTGTAGCTGTCTTTGAAATTTACAATTCCGAACCCCACGACTGCATCGAACTCAAAAGCAAAACCTTAGCCCAGTTTGAACTGGCGATCGCCTGTTATCAAGAAGGCAATTTCGAGCAATCCCAAACCCGCTTTCAGCAAATTCTCCACACCAACCCCGGCGATCGGGCGGCACTTCTTTATTTACAGCGTTGTCAGAAGTATATTGAACAGGGGGTTCCTAAAGATTGGATAGGGATAGAAGCGATGAGCGAAAAATAGGGCGGGGGATAGATCCCCCGCCGGTGGGGCGCTTCGCGAAGCGCCCCTACATAATCCCCTACATAATCCCCTACAGAATAGGGTTCTTTCACGAGGTTTTACCTCACTTGACTTCAATTTCCCGAACGAACTCCACCAGAACCTCACCGCCTCTTGTGAGTTGATACTCCCCGCGCCAGACCCCGGGTATGATCGGGCGTTCGGGATTGTTGCGTTTACCGACATAACCCATCCAGGTTTTACTCGGGGAAGTGATTTCCTGGGTATGTTCCACGATCGCCTGTCCATTGGGTGCAATCAAGTTAAACTGATAACTATCCCCCGCTAACACCCCATAAGTATGTACCCAAAACACAATGGCCGGAATATCTTTAGATAGCTCACCTTGGGGAAATCCCCCTTCCCACAACGCATTCATTTCCGGAGGCGTATCCGCAAAACCGGCATCGATCGCCCCCGTGGGAGTATAATCCAGGGGAACCGTCCAAATCGGACTCCGCGACACCTGACAACCGGGACCCGCTTCCGGTCCCACAAACGGGTCAACCACCTGTCCTTCATACCAAGCGGTAATATGAACGTGCGGGAACGCTGCGACCCCAGAAGCGCCCACCATGCCTAAAACCGTTCCAGTCTCCACCTCCATTCCGGGACGGACAACCACGCTACCATTGCGCAGATGACAGTATTGGGTTTCCCACCCATTGCCATGTTCAATAAACACCCCATTGCCACATTCTCCCTCTTCCAGGGTCTCTACTTGCTGCGGGTCCGTAATCAGGCGATCGCTGACCCCATCCCGGACCCGCAACACCTTACCCGGTGCCGAGGCAATCACCGGAACCCCGGCATTCATTTTATCGGTGTTGGCAATGCCAAAATCGGTGCCTTTGTGACCATCATAGGTTTGCCTCCCACAACCGAAATCCACTTCTCCCGGTCCAGGGTCGCGATCGGGATACAGCAAAATAAAGCAATCCTCGTCTAAGGTACAGTCAATTGGAGGGGCTAATTGCAGGGAGTTGGCAGCAATGGGGGTTTCTGGGAGGGGGGATTGGGCGAAGTTCGGGCGATCGAACCCAATCCAATGGACCGCCACGGCGATCGCGAATGCTAGTAAAATGGTCGCAATGATTTTAGGTTTTCTAAACATAATTAAGTTGAGAGGTTCTAAGCAGGTGGTGCAACTAGACGCAGCAGAGGCGATCGCAGTTTCACCAGCGATCGGTTCTCATGATCGTGAGATACCAAAGCGCCTGGGGTTTGGCGATGCTGTTTCACCCATATTAACGAGGTTTGGATTGATTTGACAGGCAGTGTAGGGAGCCTAAATCAGGGGTAAACGGGGACACTTGAGGACTGAAGAAGCGATCGCCATTTTCGAGAGTTTGAAAAGCGCGATTTTTTACAGTCCAGCTACTGTAGGGATAACACGGCACTCCCATGTCCATCTAAGGTTTTGAGAGGGAGTCATCCCCTGTTCAGTTTGCAAATCCCAGAGTTTCACGGTACAGTCTGCACTACCACAGGCTAAGTTACCATCCGGGGACAAGGCCATCACTTCCCCAGAACTGGGGGGTCTCCATTGGATCGTGAGAGGCTCACCCGTTTGTATTTCCCAATGGTGGAGAGTGCCATCATTGCTGATGCTTGTGAGATATTTTCCGGCCCTGTCCAATTATCCCCAATTAAACTAACAGATTTTGAGTTTTTATAGCGTTCTCAATCCCTCTGTGCGGCTCTAACTCATTAGAGCCAAAAACGCACCGGGTTAACCCATCAAGGCAGGGGAATAAAATCATAACCCAATCCTGATATCCTTCCCGGTTCAACTTTAACCAATTCGGTGGCTTGATTGCGATCGCCCGAAGGCAAAAACCGAATCGTTCCGCTACCTCCCTGAGCCAAAAAGCCCGATTCTGATAACACCCTTTGCACTCCCTGGCGGGTAGAATCTACAGAAATCCCCGCAATCAAAGCCTTAGTCGCGTCATACGCCATCGTAGTGCGCCAGTTAACACTACCGCCCCATAGCTGAGTCGCCGCCACCGGAAACGCCGAATTAGTGTGGTTGAGAATATGCCAGGGAATCGCCACCACCATGCCTTCACTATCGGAACCCGCCTGGAGAATTTCAGGTCTGTAGAGACTATCTCCTCCCAACACAGGTAAAGTTCTCGCATTGACACGCATCACCTGTAAAGCCTCACTTATAGTTTCTGTATTCGCTAATAAGACGATCGCCTCTGCTCCTTGTTCCGTCGCTGATTCTACCGCATCAAAACTATTAAAATTAGCCTCACTCAGATTAACCTGAGCCACCACCGTGCCGCCATCTCCATATAAAGCCGTAGTAAACTCATCTTTGAGAGAACGACTATAACTACTATTTTCGTTATAAAAAATCGCCGCCTGGTTCAGATTCAGGCTATCTACCATATACTTTGCCAGGGTATTAGCCGTAAAGCGATCGCTAGGAACCGTCCGAAAAATGAAATCCCCCGCCCTAGATAACTGGATCGAGGTACTGGTGGGAGAAATTGCCACCAATTGACCCTGTTCATAAACCGAAGATGCCGCCAAAGTCACATCACTGCCAAAATGTCCCACCACCCCCAAAACCTCGTCATCCGCCACGAGAGACTCCGCCACTTGTTCCGCCTGATTCGGGTTGTTGGCATCATCAGCAATCACCACCCGCAAGGGAATCCCGTTAATACCGCCCGCTTGGTTCACTTCATTTTGAGCCTGCGCCACTCCTCTGAGAATTTCCTGGGCGGAATTTTCTGCCGTAGTGATGGGAACAGAAACCGCTATTGTATAGGACCTTCCCCCGCCAATCCGGGCATTATTCAGATAAATTAAGGCTTCCGGATCATTGCGATTTTGCTGTAGGGAGGCTTCCAATTCAGAAACCGCCCTGAAATAATTTCCCTCTGCCAAAGCCTCTATTCCCTGCTGTTTTGCCGGGGAACTTGTGCTAGAAAGTAGTAACTGTTCCCCACCACTGATCGCCATAGATCCGGAGTCATTCCTAGCCCTGGGGGCACTCACCAAGGGTCTAAGATCTGCCCCAGTTCGGGATTGCCACTGACTAAAGGCAAAATAACCGACGGCGACTAATCCTCCAGTCAGCAGTAAGGCTACAATTAGAATGACTGTTTCGTTCTTTTGAGACATTCTCAACTCTCCAATACCGTTTTTCTTTGTAGGTCCCCATATATGCTTTTACTATAACCTGAACAGGCGATATAACCTGCTTAATTTTTTATGAAAATTCCAGACTTTCGATCTGACAGACTGACCCATTCCGAATCAACCTAACTCAACTGAAACAGGTTTTCTAAACCTAGCCCTGTCAAGGTTGATTTGTAGGGGCGCTTCGGGAAGCGCCTCTACATTCCATCACTCTTTGGGGTCATTGAATTTATCTTTTGGACAGGCGATCGCTCGCAGCGCGGCTACATGACATCACTTTTTTGGGTTAGGGATTTCCATAAAAAAACTTCTGCATTAGAAGTTTTGCAGAATTGGAAAAGCCCCCCTTCTTAAGGGGGGTTGGGGGGATCTCTGATAGAAGATTTTATTTTGTGGAGTTCCCTTATTGAATTTATCTTAGGGACAGGCGATCGCTCGCAGCGCGGCTACATGACATCACTTTTTTGGGTCATTGAATTTATCTTATGGACAGGCGATCGCTCGAAGCGCGGCTACATTTTTTCACATTTTGGGTCATTGAATTTATCTTATGGACAGGCGATCGCTCGAAGCGCGGCTACATTTTTTCACATTTTGGGTCA
>NZ_JAMXOT010000081.1 GCF_024220515.1 Oscillatoria sp. HE19RPO | reverse complement strand
TAGGGTGTTCCAACAAATAAATCATCCAAATCCCGATGGTTAAGCACCTAACTATATTAGCCCGCGCAGGCGGGCTTTGTCCGTGTAGCCCCACCCTTAAGGGTGCGGGTTTTTTGGGTATTTTATTTTTTGGAGTTCCCTTATAGACAGGATTTACGCAAATTTGGACGGGTGAAGGAGTGCCATTTGGGGCTAAGGTTCGGAATTTTCAGGGGGAACCGGAGAGTCCACTGGAGGCGGAATGGGGTCAGAAATGGGTTGAGGGGAAGCCAATTCGACCGGGATGGGAGGTAGGGGTAAAATTTTCTGGACTTTCCAACCGGGGATGGTAAAAATTCGGGGAAGTTGGTCCACCGGAACCGGGGATGTGGCGGCAAATGTGGGTTCGGGGGTGAGTAAGACGGCGAGGACGCTTACGGGGACCTGTAGAAAGAGATTAGCGCCGAAAAAGCCCAGGGTGGCGATCGCTAGTCCGAAAAGATGGGATTGGGGTAAATAAGCACCAATCCCCGCAGCGACGGGGGACCACAGATAAAGATTCCAGAGAATGGCGACTAATCCCACGGGAACTAATAGGGCCAACCAACGGTTCCGCGCTCTTAAAAATAAGCTGAGGATCCGTCGTTGTTCTTCGGTGAGGGATTGGGGGGCGATCGCCACGAACAGCAAACTAAAAATATAGAATGGGCGCGTCCATTGCATCCATAGCACAGGCAACAGACCGATTGCCGCAACCAACAGCAATTCCAAACCACCGGAGAACAGCGGGTCACCCACGGACAAACCGACCCAAGTCAGTTCGAGAAACAGGGGGACAGCCGCCGCACCTGTTAGATGAATCCAAAAATAGGGATCAGAGCGAAAAGAAACCATGAAACAATCCAGGATTAGGGATGAAGAATCAGGGGTGAAGGATGAAGGGTATAAGGATGACAAATGACAAATGCGACAAATGACAAATGACCGGCTAACCGTTAACTTTAAATCGTTAACGGTTGCAATCTCCTTTACCCTTCACCCTTAAGCTGTGACACTTTCTGCCCACCGTTAAGCTGGGGAAAGAGTGCGGCGCTTGGTAACCATCCGATAGGCCTCGATGGTATCTCCTTCGAGCCAGGTACTGAACTTATCAATACCGATACCGCATTCAAAGCCACTATTGACTTCCTTGGCATCATCCTTAACCCGTTTGAGAGAGTCGAGAACACCTTCATAGATGACCTCTCCCTTGCGATGAACCCGCACCTTACAGTTGCGGATCATTTTACCGGAGAGTACATAACAGCCGGCGACAGCACCGCGACCAATTTGGAAGACAACCCGGACTTCGGCCTGACCGAGGGGTTCCTCAATCAATTCAGGATCCAGCAGACCTTCCATTGCCCCTTGGATATCATCCAGGAGGTTATAGATGATGTTGTATTCGCGAACATCAACTCCCTCGCGGTCAGCAGCCTGACGTGCACCGCTGGCGAAGGTGGTGTTAAACCCAACAATGACCGCATCAGAAGCGGCAGCGAGGTCAACATCGGTTTCGGAGACTTCTCCGGGAGCGGCCAAGAGGACGCGGACTTGGACTTCATTTTGGGGGAGTTGTTTTAAGGAGCCAATGATGGCTTCGATGGAGCCTTGAACGTCGGCTTTCAGAATCAGGTTGAGTTCTTTCAACTGACCTTCTTGAGCGCGAGCGCTGAGGCTGTTGAGGGTAACCCGACGAGAGTTGAGGGCTTGATTGAGACGAGTTTCGCGATTGACATCGGCGCGATCGTCAGCAACGGCCCGAGCGTCTTTTTCATTGGGGAAGACATCGAACTCATCCCCGGCTGAGGGGACCTCGTTTAAGCCTAGGACTTCGACAGCAAAGGACGGGGTAGCGATTTCCACACGATCGCCGCGATCGCCTACCATTGCCCGGACTTTACCCATTGTGGAGCCTGCGACCAAAATATCCCCAATATGCAGGGTGCCATTTTGCACCAGCAGGGTGGCCACCGGACCGCGAGCTTTATCCAAATGGGCCTCAATCACGGTCCCTTTCGCAGCGCGATTGGGGTTAGCCGAGATTTCTTCGATTTCTGCCACCAAGATAATCATCTCTAGCAGGGTATCCAAGTTCTGCCCTTGAATCGCACTCACCGGAACCATAATCGTGTCGCCCCCCAATTCTTCGGGGACCAGACCGTAATTCATCAGTTCCTGCTTAACGCGGTTTAAATCGGAATCCTGCTTATCGATTTTGTTGATAGCGACCACGATGGGCACTTCAGCAGCTTTTGCATGGCTGATGGCCTCAATGGTTTGGGGTTGGACCCCATCATCGGCAGCGACCACCAGAACGGCGATATCCGTCACCCGGGTTCCGCGAGCACGCATGGCCGTAAAGGCTTCGTGACCCGGAGTATCCAGGAAGACGACTTGATGCATCGCGCCTTTATGTTCCACATCGACATGATAGGCCCCGATATGTTGGGTAATCCCACCGGCTTCTCCTTGAGCCACCTTCGTTTTCCGGATGGAGTCGAGGAGGGTGGTTTTCCCGTGGTCCACGTGGCCCATAATTGTTACGACGGGAGGACGAATCTGGAGACTTTCCAGGTCGCTGATGTCGATCATCTCGCTGACCTTTTTGGCTTCCGATTCCACTTCAGCGATCTCGACGTTGACCTCTAGTTCTTCCGCGACCATTTTGGCCGAGGGAATATCCAGGGTTTGAGTAATGTTTACGGCAATCCCTTTGAAGAAGAGGGTTCTGACGATATCAGTTTCGGGAACAGCCAAGGCATTGGCCAGTTCTCGCACGGTCATCGGTTGAGAGATGACGATTTGATCTGGACGTTCTTTTTTGTCAGTTTTGTCCTGACGACGGCCCCGAGATTTACTACTACTGCCGGAAGAGTCGCGATTGGTATTGGGTTTTTTGGGTTGACGACCGGTGATGATCGCACTACTCCGGGGGGCCGGGGCAGTTTTGGGTTTAGGCGGACGGGCGATCGACAGGCTCAGAGCGGTATCTGACGAGTCATCCGTATCTAAATCGCTTTCATAATCATCATCATCTTCATCAGCCAGAGGTTTGAGTCGCCGCTTAGATTTCGCAGCGCCCTTCCCGGCTTTTTCATCTAAGTCTTGCATCTCGTCTTCTTCGTCCTTGCGTTTTTTCAAACGCTTGGGAGGACGAGGGGGAGTTTTCAGTTGAGGACGGGGAGTTTCGTTATCGTCCTCAACGAAGGATTCTGCCTCAGTGTTGGAGATGTCTTCATCCGACGAGGCGCGATCGCGTAACTCCTTAGCTTTGGCAATGGCACTGTCACCTTCCCCGGATCGACGGGGCCGGACGAGTTCCGTCACGGGTTTAGGCTTAGGTGCAATTCCAGCCTGGGGACTTTCTCGACGGGAATCGCCGTCCTTACTGACCGATGGGGTTGGTGCAGAGGGCGCGGGGCGAGAGGGCGCAGCGGGCTTGGCAGCGCGAGGCGCGCCTGGGCTACTGGGGCTAGGAGTTTTCGCGGCCCCTGGGGAGGAACTGTCGTCTTTCTTGGACGGGGGTTTGAGTACAGGTCGGTCCAATTTACCGGACTCAGTTTTCCGGTCAGAGGAGCGCACGGGGCGGACGGGGGGAGCTTGCAGTTCTTGCAAGTCTTCCTCAGAGACTGGATTATTGCCCTCTCTTTGGTCCCCTTTGGGTTCCGAGACCCGCTCAGGGTTGGGCTCAGGGGCGATCGCCGCTTTTTTGGCCTCGTCCTGAGCACAGAATTCCTCTTCTAGGTTTTGGGAGTCGGGTAAACTGGGATCGCTGTCGTTATTACGCACAGGTCGATTCAACATCATCTGCTTATTTTGATTGGCATCGGATGAGCTCATTGCATTGGGGGAGGCACTATCTTCTAATAAGGTTTGTCCCCCAACTTGATTGTTATTATTGCGGTAAGGTTGTTTTCGGATTTCCAAAATTTCCTGTTTTTTCTTAGCGTTTGAAGGGTTTCCCAGTTCTGAGGCCGCTTGTTTTTCTTTGGTTTTGGCGGCTCCATTCGCTTTTTCGGGATGATTCATGACGAATTTTTCGATGCGCTGGGCCTCATCTTCTGAGATGGTACTACTATGGCTTTTAACTGGAATGTTCAGTTGTTCGCAAACTGCCAAAATGTCTCTGTTTTCCAAATTCAATTCCCGTGATAACTCGTATATTCTCACTTTTCCGTTGTTCATAAAACCTCCGAACGGCGGATCCCGCCCTTCGATTGTGGATCCTGGGATTTTTCACCCTGAGTGTTCAGGTTTTTCCCCAGCTTAATGTTTGAATCGAAGAGGGTCGAGCCGGTCTTTTAGTGCGATCGCCGCCGGGAGACCGACAGAACCCGTTAATGGCATCGGCTTGTTGGGCGTTATTGTTGACCGGCTGGGATACCAACGGACAACCGCATATCGAGAGAGCCGCACGCTCGTCTCCCACGTCAGGCACGGCGCTTCGCCGGTTCAGGCGAAACCGCGTCTTCTGTTCTAGTCTTGCACGAATTTCTATAGAACTGGGGATGTTAGGGTCTATAGGGTGGGGTTGTTTTTTGGGGTTCAAAGGAGAGGGATAACTCCGGGAGGTCTAATTTAGTTCGGGTTGTTATGGGGTTGGGTTTGCTGGCGGGCGATCGGATCGATCGATCAGCGGTAACCGTTGCCCTAGGGTTGAATACAGTTCTGGAGGAACCGCCGCTTTAAGCGATCGCCCCAGTCTATTTTTCTTTTGAGCCATTTTCAGGCAAGAGGCTTCTGGACAAAGATAGGCCGAACGCCCCATACCCGTATCTAATTGTACCCGATCCGATGGGTAGAGTTTGACGATACGCCAGAAGGCTTCTTTCGGTGCAACTTTACGGCAACTAATACAACGTCGGTAGTTTGGTTTCATACGATGACGGCGCTTCGGTTTGTCCTTCCGACGAATTGAATCGGATTGGCAAGAGACGCTTCAGGGGTCAACTCCCCCGAGGAGCGTCTTTCGCTAATGCTTTCCTCCCAGTTTCCTTGCTAGTTCTCCCTCCCAAAGCTCCCCCGGACGCCTTCTAGTTATTATCCCAAAGGCTTCCCCCAGACTCCAAGAGCAGTGGCCAATTTTCCCTCAACCTCAAGCCGTTCTTTGCACCGAACTGGCAGTTGAGGTTTCCTCTAGCTCATCGACGGCTTCCTCCATGTCCTCCTCCATGTCCTCTTCTTCCTCGTAGGAAGATTGAACCCTAGAGGACTCGTAAGAAGCATCGTAGTCGTACTTCGCACTATCCTTGATGTCGATTTTCCACCCGGTCAAGCGGGCTGCCAGCCTAACATTCTGGCCTTCTTTCCCGATCGCCAAACTCAGCTGATCCTCGGGAACCAAAACATGAGCCTGTCTTGCTTCGGGATTCACCAACCGCACCTCATCCACTTTAGCGGGACTCAGGGCATTTGCGATATAAGTCGCTGGATCCGGTGACCAGCGAATCACGTCGATTTTTTCCCCCCGGAGTTCGTTCACCACGACTTGGATCCGCGATCCCCGCGCTCCAATACAGGCTCCCACCGGGTCCACATCCCGCTCTAGGGTATCCACAGCAATTTTAGTCCGGGGCCCAACATGACGCGAAGGAGGATTGGCTTCGCGCGCAACGGCAACAATCCGCACCACCTCATCCTCAATTTCCGGCACTTCGTTGGCGAATAAATAAACCACCAATCCGGCATCCGCCCGAGAGACCAACAATTGAGGGCCTCGGCTGGGGCCTTCCCGCACCTTCTTCAAGTAGACCTTAATGGTCGTGTTGGCGCGATAATTATCGTTCGGTAACTGTTCCCGTTTAGGCAGTTCCGCCTCCACTTCCGGTTGTCCAAACCCACTATTCACCGCCAGAATCACCGACTGGCGGTCAAATCGCAGGACTCGCCCTTGCAACACCGTGCTTTCTAAGTCCTCAAACTCTTCCTGCACAATCTTGCGTTGCTGATCCCGTAGTTTTTGCTGGAGCACCTGCTTGGTCTGAATCGCGGCCATTCGACCAAACTCTCGTTGGTCTGGGGTCACGTCCAACACCACCGTATCCCCCAGTTGAGCTTCGTCGGCAACTTCCTGAACCTCTTTTAAGGAAATCTCATGGTCCCCACTACTGACCGATTCCACAATGGTCTTCGTGGAGAGGACCCGAAAGCCTTCCTCTGCAATATCCAGTTCGATTTCAAAATTATCAAAAAAATGTTCATCGAAATGGATCTTTTCCATACTAATCGTGCGCCTGTAGCGCTCGTATCCTTTCAAAAGCGCTTCGCGAAGTGCCGCTTGCACGGCTTGCTTCGGTAAATTCCGCTCTTGAGAGATACTGTCAATCATCTCCCGGAGTCCGGGGAGGCTGACCATTGCCATAATACTTGCCTCCGTTGTTCTATTTAGAGTTAGAGATAACAGGACGAGGATTCCAAACCTGCTTTGTTCAGAATCTCCTAGAGCATCTTGGATGAAATACATCAGACAAGACACCCGGTTTCTGACCCGACCAAAGCTGCTCATCAGTAGAGAGCAGGTCAAGAAATTAGGTGGTCTTCCCACTTCTGGACCCACCCCCTAGGGATCTACCTGCCTTTGCTGATGCGAACCCGTCCTTGGTTATTCTTCTCGATCTACGAGTTGCACTTTATTGATAAGGGGTCGAGGAATTGCCGTGACTCGACCTTTACGGTTGAGATAAACGGCAGTTTCGTCCCGCTTCACGAGTCTACCTTTCCACTCTGTATGCCCCTGATAGGGTTCCAGGGTTTCCACAACTGCGGGAAACCCTTTGAATGAGATAAATTCTCGGTCTGTGGTAAGCTGCCGCGAGATTCCAGGACTGGAAATTTCTAAAACGTAGGTATCCGGGATTATCTCCCGTTCGTCTAAGCTGCTTTCCAACGCCTTGCTCATGCGTTCGCAGTCATCCAAACTGGTGTCTGTGCTGTAGTTGCGGATGTCCACTCGCAGTACGGGCGGATTCAGGTTGGTATGAAAGACCGCTGCCACCACTTCTAATCCGAGAGATTCGGCGATGGGGGTAGCGATTTCGATAATTTGTGGGATCAGGGGATGAGTCATGAGACAGATTTGAACAAAAAAAGTGGGGGTTGACCCACTTCAAAGCGAAAAAACTCTTCACAGAAGTTTGGGAATGAACGGCGTTCTCTTCCCTTTGGCGGCAGGGATTTCTACGGTCTATCGCTTGTCGTTGCTCAGACAGTAAAAATCAACTTGCACGCTCTGACGGCAAGCCTTTGGGGTGGCTTTCCGGGGAAGGAGGGCGCGATCCAACCGCTGGGGGGCCAGGAACAAACAGGGGTCTGATCGGAGCCTCTGTCAGTTTAGCCTCGGCGATCGCGGCTTTTCTTTGGCTTCCCCTATTGCATATTCCAATGCCCTAGGGACTGCTACAGTCGAGTTCAACCGTTCGGGGACCTTCCAGCTTGATTGGTGTCTTGCTGCCCGGATGGAACCAGTTTTCCTCCTGTTCGCACTAAACCTGCCCGCTTTCCTAGATGCCCCACTCCAATTTTAAGGTTACTCTTTTGGAGATGCCAGTCTTTTAGGAGCGAGTTTGCCGGTTAGACAGGGGCGATCGCCATCCCCCCTCTGACGGACTGCACTGAACGCACCCTGGGGGAAGTAGACGCTTTCCGATAGTCAGGCCATTCGGCCCCCTATTCTCAACTATCTAATGGTTGAATGCCTTTGTCGTTCCATTTTACACGATCTCCCCAGGGATTGACCGATCGGGTCTCAACTGGTCATTGGTTGTTGGTCATTGGTCATTGGTCATTGGTCGTTGGTCATTGGTCGTTGGTCATTGGTTATGGGTTGTTCGTCTCTTGACAAATGACAGATGACAACATCCACTTCCCTAACCCCTATTCTCCTTTCCAGGCAGCTTGATCTTCCCAGTCGCCCGTTTGCGAAGGGCTTCGGTTTCGTCAAATAGGTCCTCGGGGTCCGATTCTTCCATTTGTTGAACGTAGTTAACCTTAATTTCTTCCAGTAAGGACGAAATCAAATACTCAAATTCCCCGATCGTATCTTCTCGTCGCAATTCTTTTCGCAACGCACTGCCGAAATGTTCCACCAGTTGCTGGGTCAATTTTTCCCCCACTGGGTCCGGGGGTGCATGAACGATCGCCTCATACGCATTCTCAGGCCCCTCAGTCACCAGCCTCGATACCCGTTTGACTAACTGTTCCGCCATTTGATGCGATAAATCCCCAAACCCCGGCAACTGCTGAATCCGCCGATATAACTCCGAGGATTTCATCGTACTTTCCATCTGATGAGACAGCAGCGCCTGTAAATCCGGCTGCACTTCCGGCAGCACTCGACAAACAGCTATTTCTAACAATCGACTAGAAATCGCTTGCACTTCGTTAATCTCATTAAGATCAATATACTCTTTCTCTGCTGGTTCTAATAAACTCCGGCTGATTTGTCCACTCTCTACACTCCCTTTCATCTGATTAATAGTTTGAACCACCACCACTTCCGTCAGTTCTTTGGCAAAGTTGGCTACAAACCCCAAGCGGGCTTGCTTTTGCACCCACTCAATGTTCATCAGATTGGCTTCATTAAGGCGAATTACTACGGGAATCACCCGCAACCATCGCCAAAAAGGAATGAGCAAAATCAAATCATACCATCGCCATAAAATCGCCCCTTCTAACGTCATGTTGGGGTGACGTCGCACGATTAGCCAGCTTCTAAATAACAAGTCAACGAAGAAAATAGCCATAAAAAAGATATCAATCAGCCAAAACCGATCCATATATTCATTCGCTACCCCATAATGCCTAAAATAATTCGTTTGCATGGGAAAGCGAATTTCTTCATTAAAAAAGGCTAATTCATTTTCCCATCCGTTGGCCTGGAAGTTGTCCTGACTCCAGAACGTTTGGAAAGCCTTACTAGAGGATTTGTCCGCCCAGAGCACTTCTGGTGCTAACAGTTCGATGACATCCAGAATCAATCGCGGACCTTGGGGACGGGCTTCTGTTCGCGAATAAATATGTCGGCGCATATTATTTTTAATCAGTTCTAATGTGCCATTTTTATGAGCACGCTCAAAGAAATTTTGGTTAATCATCGCCGTACTGAGTTCTCGCAATTCCTCCAGTAACGGTTCTACTCGGTCGGATTGCAAGCCATCGCGCTGTAACTCAACCGTCAGACTATCAACGAGGAGGAGATAGTTTTGGGTGTCGCGATAAGGTTCAATTCCTTTAACGGCATCATAAAACAGTTGGGGTTCATAAAATGTCATTAAAAATCGGATATCCCGATTAAAAAAATCCATCGCTTCCCGCCATCCGACGGCATTTAAGTATTCACGAGTCCAAAAGGCTAGGAAGGCTTGGGTGGCATTTTCTGCCCCCATTACGGTTTCCATGCGAGTTTTGATTTCTTCTAAGGCTCCATAACTGCCCGTGACTCGAAATCGTTCTTCATCGACGAGTTGAATGCTCTGTTCCCTTAATTCGGCTAATAAGGGTTCAACCTGGGGGTCATCTAATCCATTTTGCTGTAAGAGGGCTTGCAGGCGATCGACTTTGGTCAGATATCTTTCCCGTTTGGTTGTTCTAAATCTTTCTAAAAATAAATCCCCCCGGAGGTATAAGTCTCGTCCTGGAACGTAGCTGAGGTCAAAGAGGACGAGGGCTAAGTTAACTAAGGCGATAATGGCGACTAATTTCTCTACTAAACTCAGCCAAGGGGGGAGGTTTTCACGATAACGTTTTTTGGAAGGCATAATTGCAATTGCAGGTGAGAGGGGGTGGGTTTGAAATCATTTTTGAAGTTGGTTTTAAAGCCGCCAAAATATGGGCAGGGGTATTAAAACTTAATCCTTAGCAGGAATAGGGTAACTGAAATCTGTGGGTTCTGGCAAGGACCACTGGGGGGAGAGGGTTGTGGCGATCGCCATGACGGGAGGACCCCACCCTAACCCTCCCCTTGCCAAGGGGAGGGGACCGGAAGTCCCCTTACTCTTAGGTAAATATCCATGAACGTAAAAAACCTACTTTTGTAAGAGAGGGTTGGGGCGATCGCCATGACATGAGGACCCCACCCTAACCCTCCCCTTGCCAAGGGGAGGGGACCGGAGGTGCTGTTATACCAAATCCGGGTATGAAAAGTCGTTTTTATGGAGTAGCC
>NZ_JAMXOT010000462.1 GCF_024220515.1 Oscillatoria sp. HE19RPO | reverse complement strand
CGCCCCTGGGGCGCAAGCATTGCGCCCCTACATTGATCGCGCTACTCCGTTGATCTACGAACGAACGTTTTGGAGATTTTATTTTTTGGAGTTCCCTTACCGTCTGCATTAACTTTAGGGTCGGTATCTCTACCCATCACTGGACTGAAACGCTGCAACAACAGGACGTTCAGAAATTTAAGGAAATATCCAGAATGTTAGGACGCTTGTTCAGGTTATTGTAATAACCATGAGTCCAGCCACCTTGCCGACCTCATCACTGATTCGGGCATTGCGTCAGCCCCTTAACCTCTGTGGTGATTTGATGTCCGGCTTATTTTAGCGAGTAGGTGCAGGATTTGAGGCCGATCGCCTAGATTTAGGTTTTAAAAAAGTCGAAAGTGCCAAACTAGAAGTAACGATTCGGGAACATTTCAGGAGGTTGAGGCTATGACGATCGCCGCTGAACTTCGCTCTCTGAGCGTTCGGGATTATCACCGCATGGTAGAAGTAGGAATTTTGGCTGCTTCCGAGCGGGTGGAATTGATTGAGGGGCAACTTTACACAATGGCAGCTCATAGGACGGCGCATAGTGCGGCAGTTACCCGAATCGATCGGGCTTTGTCGCAACGGTTGAGGGGGCGGGCGTTGCTACGGTTTCAAGACCCGGTGCAGTTGAGTGATTTTTCTGAACCTGAGCCGGATATTGCGATCGCCCACATTGACCCCTTGGACTATGAAGATCATCACCCCACACCCACAGAAATCTTTTGGTTAATAGAGGTCGCCGATAGCACCCTGCGGCGAGACCGCGATCTAAAGGTTCCAGTGTATGGCCGCTCTAGCATTCAAGAGTATTGGATTTTGGATGTGCAGGAACGATGCCTGTATGTGTTTCGAGAACCAGAGCAAGACGGCTATCGCTCGGAACAAAAGCTATCCGAGCAAGATGCGATCGCGCCGCTTGCGTTTCCTGATTGCATCATTTTAGTAGGAGAGTTTTTGCGATCGGCGACTCAAGAATAAACAGGCTGACTCTTGATGAAGCCCTCAAAAATATGCGATCGGTGCTGGAACTAATGAGATGTTTACCTCAATCACAACTTAAGTATCGGGTTAATATTGTTTGGTCTGAAGTAGATGGAGCTTATCTGGTAGAATTGCCGGAATTTGCTACAGAAATTCAGCGCTATTTTACCGATGGAGAGACCTACGAGGAAGCCCTCAAAAATGCTCAAGAGGTTCTGGAACTGCTGATTGAAAGTTATGGAGCAGAGAATAGACCTTTACCCCAACCCCAAATTTTAGAGGTAGTATGAGAAAATGAACCATCAATTCTGTAGTTAATTTTCATGGCCGCAATGATGAAACTTTTAGATGTGGTGGCCTTGACAGAAAATTTACGTGATTCTAAGGAGATTACCGCATCAAAATTTCTGATATTTTTAGTTATTACAACCCTTAAAACTGGGGGGATTTATGTTAATCGAAAAAATTATCCAAGAATTACAAGATATTCCAGAAGAGAAACTTGCAGAAATTTATGACCTGATTCACTACTTCCGTTTAGGTTTAAATCAAGAAAAAACTGCAACTCTGACGGTTAACGAAGCGGAAGCGCGCACCCCGGGTTTACTCACGGGAAAACTCTCAGACGCTTTTTTTGAACCTTTACCAGAAGAAGAATTGCAGCGATGGGAATAAGCTATCTCCTCGATACTCATATCCTACTTTGGTGGCTTTTTAATGACCCCAAACTTAACGAAGAGTGCCGAGAAATCATTCGTAACCCCAACTATCACATTCTGGTTAGCAGCGCCTCTGCTTGGGAAATTGCCACGAAATACCGCATCGGCAAACTCCCGGAAGCGAAACCCTTGGTTGATAATTATCAGGGCATTTTACAGCAAGCAAAGTTCATCGAACTCACCATCACTGCCGCTCACGCATTGAGGGCCGGAAGTCTACCCATTTCCCATCGAGATCCATTTGACCGAATGCTCATGGCTCAGGCAGAATTGGAAAATTTACCGATTCTGACTTACGACACTGCTTTTCACACGGGTTTGATTCAGGTTATTCCTTCCCCCTAATCACAATTATGAACGAAGCTCAGACCCGTGCCGAACTGATTGATCCAGCCTTCAAAGCCTCCGGTTGGGGGGTTTTCCCGGACAGCCGAATTCGTCGGGAGGTCATCACGCCCGGTCAATTGCTCACTGGGAACTAGCCAGACAAAATCCAGAACTTCATAAAATTGACCCCTTAGAATAATCATGTTTAAAGATATAATTCAGGCCAAACCGTTAGAAGGATATCAACTTTATCTGAAATTTGAAGATGAGGTTCATGGGGCAATAAACCTCACAGAAATCATTGAATTTACTGGCATATTTGCACCCCTTAGAAATCCAGATTATTTTGCTACAGTTACCGTTAATCCAGACTTGGGTACTATCGGTTGGGACAATGGGGCAGATATCGATCCGGTGGTTTTATATGCGAAAGTTTGTCAGGTCAACCTAGATGAGTATTTTGAAGCAAAAAATCACCCACATGGCTCAGAGTATTACAAGCCGAGTCTGTGGAGAAAGCCTTCACCGGCGAACTGACCACCGACATCCCAAAGATTACTGAGGAGGCTGCTTGAAGTCAATCCCTAGACTAAACTTAAAATAGATTGAAATAGCTCCCCATTCAACAACTCCATCACACACCATGAAAGCAATTGAAACCACAGCCACCATTAACGAGAATGGAGAACTCACCCTCGATCGCTCTGTTGGAAGTGACCAAGCCTCAGCGAGTCCGCGTCATCGTCTTGATGATTGAAGAAGGCGAGGAAGACCCGGATGAGACCCCTACGGAAATCGCCATAGAAGGTATTCGGCAGGGCTTACGGGAAGCCTTGACAGGACAGATTATGCCCTTTTCACAAATGTGGGAGGGCATTGATGCAGAGCTATCACCAAAGTTTTAGAGGCGATCGCCTCGAAGAAATCACGCCCCCAAACGGTCACCCTTTGCCGCTTCACCCCAGCCCCATCATAAAAGCTGGAGTGCCTATTCTGACCCTCCTACTGCAATCCCTGGACAATCTCAGGGAGGCCGCTTGTCCGGGTTGCATTGGACTGAATGGACTGAAACGCTGGAAGAACAGGACGTTCAGAAATTTAAGGAAATCTCCAGAATGTTAGCTCGCTTGTTCAGGTTATTGTAATAACAATGAGTCCAGCCACCTTTCAGACCTAATAACTGATTCGGGGATTGCGTAAGCCCCCTAACCTCTCTCTGGAGAACTTGGCCCCTGGCTTGAAAGAGTGGTTCCAGACCGTCAATGCCGAGGCGATAGTGGATAAACTGACTATAACGGTCTGTGGTTCCACGTCAACCAGGCATTTTTCACCCTGACGAATGCTTGGGATAGCCTCCAGAAAGCGCTTAGGGGAACATCAGCAAATTGCTGTCAAGGCGATCAATGCCCGGGGTAATGAATTGTTGGTTGTTAAAAGTTGGTCTTGGTTTTTAAATTTTGGGAAACACATCATGGATCAAGAAAATAAAATTCAAGAACCCATTTTTGATGTCGATAGTATAGAGGAAGTTGATTCATCTCCGGCAGCATATCGAATTAATCAACAGAATCGATGGAATAGGCGTCTTCAATCTGTAGATCGATTTACTAGATATTGTTTTATATACGATCCCTTAGTTAATTTAAAAAGTGGGCGGGCAAAAACATTTATTTTAAATCCTAACATTGCAACCCATTTTTTTGAAGATAGTGATGACGAATATGAGCGAAGAACTGTTTTAAAAAATGTTGTCAACATACCCAGCCTTAGCAGGTTAAAAGCACAATATATGGAAGCTCGAAACTACAGTAACAATAAATATTTGGAAAAAGCCCAGCAGGAGATCACATATTATAGTTGTCTTGCACCGTGTCGAATTGTCAATCCACAAGAAATAACTGCAAAATATTTAAGCGATTACGCTGTTAGCCACAATTCTTCAACAAGTATGGGGAGTGAAGACAAACAAAATACTGAAAATGGTAGCGAGGACGAATCGGAGCAGCGAAAGATAAGAAGAAAAAAAATTATTAACCAAAGAATTGCTGATAAATTTGAAACCAGCGAAATTTTATATTACAAAGAATATATTTGTTGCGAATATGAGGGAGGAAAAGGATGGATGATACTGTCTCGAAGTTGGCCTTTAAATTTTTATGATTTTACTACAAAAATAATAGGAGTGGGCGAAACTATCTTAGAAGCAGATTTAAATTTCCAAACTAAAAGAGCGAATCGTTTTTTAGAAAATATGGAGTTAACTCACAATATTTTAGATTCAAATGTTCCAGCCAGCATACAGGAGATGAAGGAGATTTGCAAAATTTATGATAAAAACATCAAACTTGATAGTTTTAAACATGAGTCTAGTGGATCTTTTCAATCTAAAAAAACTGGATTCAAGTTATCGTGTCACTCTGAAGAATATAAATTTACGGTTAGTATTTCTCCTTCTTCCATTAAGTGGACTGTAGAAACATATATTAAATCCAGTGTTAAAATTCCGATAGAAGGAACAGGAAAAACCTTAAAAGAAGCATTTGAAAAAGTAACAAAAGAATACAACAAAATATCATCTAATCCGGAGTTACTCAGAAAAGAAATTAACTTTATTAATGAGCAAATAGACAAATTACCAAGGCAAAAAAGTTATGACGATTACCAAGGGCTGATTGATGAATTTGGAACTGATATTTTCACAGATTAAAGTTCAATAAATTAGCTGTTGTTAAAATCACCTAAGAAGTTGGCGAACTGACTCAAAATTCACCCCAACGGCAGCGAGTTCATGAATGTAAGGAGTAGCAAGAATGGAAACTTAGAATCTGCTCAGACCGATAGGCGATCGCATCACCCTAAAATCTTGTAGACAATTTTGCTAATTTTTCTAGCTCAGAAAAAACTTCAGAAATTTAGTAGTGGAGAATCCAAATGAGTATCAAACTAAAAACCCAAGAATCTATTGAAAAAAAATTAGCCAGTTTAATTCTTCAAGGAAAGCAACTCAGTAAAAATTTTTTTAAAAAAGAATATGAAGAAAATTACGCAAGTTTATTAGGGGATGTTTATTATGATTCACAAGACATTTCAGAGATGGCAACGCCTGATCATTATACTGATTTGCTTTATAACCTATTAAAATGGCAAAAACAGTGTTTGCACTTACTGAGTAAACTGCCATTAGAAAATACAGTATATTTTAATGTCTTAGAATTATTACAAGGTAAAAAAGATAAAAAAGGCAGACAAATTTATTTAACCGGAATTGAGATCCAAGAAATCACTGTTAATTTAGAAGCAATACAAGAGGATTTAAAAGATGGTATCTTTGAAAACATATTTTTAGCGATAGAAGTGCAATCTGTCCTGAATCATATAGCGCAAGCTCAAGAATTGTTTGATGAAGACCAGTATATTTTAGCTGGATTAATTACTTTATGTTCATTAGAAAGTTTATTAACTGAACTTTGTCGAGAAAGTCTCAAAGATGGAACTATGCCCCAAGGATTACAAAATAAAAATAATGTCCTCAAAGGGAAAGGAGTTATTACTAAAGGAACCCACAAAATTATTACAAAGTTAGTAGAAATCAGAAATTCTATTGCTCATGGAGATTCTAAATTAGTATCTAAAGACCAAGTGAAAGAAGTCATTATAGAAGTTAAATCTATTGTTCGTAGTCAAATGCCTAATGATTAATTAAAACTGTTTACGATCGCCTCCCAATAACAGTCAATCCCCACACTTATCCCCTGTAGAGGCGCTTCGCGAAGCGCCTCTACAGAGTGTAAACTCCCTGCGGTTGCTGGATTACAAAGACCGATGAATTGAATCCGGCCAGAAGTCGGTGACATCATAGCCCAATTCTTCCAGAAGACTCCGTAATAAGGGTAAACTCAAGCCAATGACATTGGTATGGCATCCCTCCAATTTTTCTACGAAGAGTCCGCCTCGGCCATCGATCGCAAAGCAACCGGCACAGCGCAGGGGTTCTTCTGTTGCCACATAGTTTTCGATTTGCCGATCGCTGATATTGGCAAAGTACACCCGGGTCATTTGGCAGCGCACTACATGGCGATCGCTGTTTAAATCGAACAAGGCATGACCTGTATAAAGTTCACCCACACCCCCCCGCATTTTTTGCCATCGTTGGACTGCTTCTGCTGGGGTTTCTGGTTTGCCATAGATTTCCCCATCCACTTGCAAGACTGAATCGCACCCCAAGACGACCACCCGGGAGGGGTTGTCGGGTTTTTCTGGGGTCACGGTGCGATCGCCTGGATTCCTAAACTTAGCCAACACTGCCTCTGCCTTACATTGCGCCAGGGTATTCACTAGAGTTACCGGATCCGTTGATGTCACCGTTGATTCATCAAAGTCACTCCGACAGACGATCGGTTCGATTCCCGCACTTTGCAACAGGTGCAAACGCGCCGGAGAAATTGAAGCTAATACAAATGCAGGAATGCCCATAACCTTATTTTTGCTTATTAGTAGAAGACTTAAACCCCTTCCCCCCTCCCCTCCTATAGAAAAGAATTGGGGGGAGGGAGGTCCATCTTCAGCGTGATGATGTTTACGGATTTAGTAAACCGAGAAACTATCAACCACGGTTTGAAACTGCTCTTTCATTTTTTCGGCGCGCGCTTCCGAGGTGGAGACATTTAACGTAAAAAGTTTCCCGCGACTAATCGCAACGCTGGCAAAATTATGTCGCTCTTGGGTGGGAAGTTTTACTGCATATTCTAACAGATAGTAAGTCTTGGTTCCCTTTTCTCTCTGTTCGGCATTAATTAATTCCGCTTCGCGCCCGGAACCCGGGGGTGCGATCGCATTTTTAGAGAGTTTATACCCCACCTCACTCGGCGTCCCCAATTCGGTTAAGGTTTTCCCATCCTTCACCGGAGAGACCACCACGCTCACATTTTCCCGGGTTTCTATCAAATCGTGATAGACCACATCCGGACCATTATTCACCTTCACCGGCACCCATCCATTCGGATAGAGGAATTCGTATCCATCGGTACTATCAATATGGCTTTTGAGTCCACTGGCGGCTGAAACCGTACAACTGCTGAGGACCAGACTAACTATGACCACCATAATGGTGGCAATTCGTTTGAGCATGATTGCAATCTCCTTCGTTGATGACCGGGATTGCACCAGCACCAATGGCTGAAGCGCCCCCTTACGCTTGCGCGTGCTCTTATTTTCCCATTGCCGGGGGCAATTTTATCTGAGAGGGAGTTTATTTTTTCCTCAAAGCGAGCAAGATGTTAGTGCTTACGCCCTGGCTGCGCCAACGCACTCCAAAAACGGATCTCATCACATTGGGAAACGCTATAAAAGGACTTCCGCATATTTGAAAACCGACCCTAAATGTAGAGGCGATTCGCGAATCGCCTCTACATTTAGGCTTAAACCTGACTATTTTGCCACAGCAAACCTCTGATGCAGCAGTCTTTAAGGAATTCCTGGAAACGAGTCAACCCATTTAATTTTGAGGTCTGGAAACGAGTCAACGACCTGAACTTTAAAATCCGGGAACGACTCAACTACCTGCCACTTGCCACAAGCATCGGGAAATGAATTAACCATTTTTACCCGGAGGTCAGGAAAGGAGGCAACGATTTGAATCTTCAAGTCTGGAAAACTCTCGACAATTTCCACTTTGCCATACAAGGAAATGTCATTGTAGGTACAGTTCGCATCGACCTTGTTTTCAGACCGGGCCGGGGTTACCCAGAGGATGAGTCCGAGGGTAAAAAGGCTGCCGAATATCCACAAAAACCAACGTTTGAGCATTTGGCGATAAAATTAATCGGGGTAAGGGTTTAGGATTCAATAGACCTCTTGCAAAATACCAGTTTGATCCGCCTTTTTCCCCGTGAGATCCCCCTCCCGTCCCCCTTAAGAAGGGGGAGGCCAGAGGAACAGACATCTTGCAAAATTCTCTGAAGCCCCCCTTCTTAAGGGGGGTTGGGGGGATCAATCCGTTTGTTTGCCAGATGTCTAATTTTTCTGAAACACTAGAAATAAACAGAAACAGAACAACTGCACTTGACAATGAGCCAGATCGATCGCACTGAAAAAATAAACCGGGTTGGAGTAATAGGCGGGGGTCAATTGGCCTGGATGATGGCGGATGCGGCGGAGGCACTTGGGATCGAACTGGTGGTTCAGACCCCCAAAAATAGCGATCCCGCAGCGGCCCGAGCTTCTGAGGTGATTTTAGCACCGATTGATGATGCCCAGGCTACGGCGCAACTGGCTGAACGCTGCGATGTGATTACGTTTGAAAATGAGTTTGTGGATTTAACTGCGTTAGCACAGTTGGAACGACAAGGGGTCTGTTTCCGCCCGAAATTGTCGGTTTTAGTGCCAATTTTGGATAAATATGAACAGCGGTGTTATTTACGATCGCTGGGGTTGCCGGTGCCTAAATTTATGGCCTTTGATGGTACAGAACTGCCGCCTACCCCGGACCTGCCATCGGAAAAAGTGGTGATGAAGGCGCGGCGTCATGGCTATGATGGTCAGGGAACGGCCATTTGTGGCGATCGCCAAACTCTCCTCGCCACCTGGGAACGCTGGGGTCGCCCGGGGGTACTCCTGGAAGAATTTATCCCCTTTGAGCGAGAATTAGCGGTGATGGCAGCGCGAAATCAGGCCGGTGAGGTGGTGATTTATCCGGTGGTGGAAACCCAGCAGGAAGCGCAAGTTTGCCGTCGGGCGATCGCCCCTGGGGATGTGACTCCGGAGGTGAATGCTCATGTTGAGGCGATCGCGCATCGTCTATTATCCGCCCTAGATGTCGTCGGCATCTTCGGCATCGAACTATTTTTAACCCCCCAGGGCCAGGTCCTAGTGAATGAAATTGCCCCCCGGACGCACAACAGCGGACACTTAACTATCAATGCCTGCAATACCTCGCAGTTTGAAATGCATCTGAGGGCAGTTTGTGATTTACCCTTGCCCGACCCCGCCCTCAACTGTGCGGGGGCCGTCATGGTGAATTTGCTGGGATATGAGGAGTCTGAGGACGACTATAGCGCCAAACAGCAGCAACTCCGGGCAGTTCCCGGGGCGCATCTGTATTGGTATGGCAAGACTCAATCTCGTCCTGGGCGAAAAATGGGTCATGTAACGGCGATCGTTCAGGGGGTATCCGGAAAAGCCTTACAGCAGCAGTGTCAGGAACTCGCCCACCAGATTGAATCCATCTGGTATCCAGAGTAGCAACAACCGACGGGGGTTAAAAATAGAGCTTAATCGCAACAACCGACAGGGATTAAAACCCTAGCCCTGTCAAGGTGGTAAATTTAATGAAAATCGTTATTTCTTGTAGGGGCGCAATGCTTGCGCCCAAAAGAGGGCGCAAGCATTGCG
>NZ_JAMXOT010000080.1 GCF_024220515.1 Oscillatoria sp. HE19RPO | reverse complement strand
CTTTTGGGCGCAAGCATTGCGCCCCTACACATACCTTTGAACGTTTGGAGGATTTATATTTTGCGATCGCCTTATAGGGAGTTGTGGAGTAATACCAAATCCGGTTGGTAAAAGTCGGTTTTCCCTTTTAGCCCGCGCAGGCACCGCTTCGTCCGTATAGCCCCACCGTTGACGGGTGCGGGTTTTTACAGACCTTTGACAACCGGATTCCGTATAACCTAAAAAACCATTTCTCCCTCTCCCTCTTCTCCCCCTTCCCTCTCAGGGAAGGGGGTTGGGGGGTTAGGTCACTCTGAGCGATCGAGCAAACATGATATAATCGTAGAAGGGAGCAAGATGCACCCACTCCTGAATTTTAGGTTCAGAATGATTTAGACGGGCCGAGATAGCCAGTTTCAGACTACTGCGCGATCGCCGGGAAGTAGTCCGGATTCACAACTTTCCAGGTACTCGCTAACGCTTCAGCGATCGCACCTGTAATAAAGTCATTGCTCCAATAGCCGACATGAGACAGCGGATTCCAACTGGTTAATACATTCCCCACATTCACCGGCCAATCTGCCGTCACCACCTGTTCATATTCAGGACTCAGGGGTTTGAGCGGATAGGAAATAATATCATTGGGGTCATAAAAATTAACCCATTCACCGACTAAATCCGGATGATAAGTCGATAACTGCTTCGCTGGAACCTGGATGGGACGGTCAAACTTTTGATGCAAACTCCACAGGGCGATCGGACTTCCGAGACTATAAAATAAACTCAAGGTTTCCCCCCGTTCTAACGGGGTATTTTCCATCTGATTCCTCACGGATTCAGGCATCAGCACTCTACTCCCCTGGGTCCGCCGAAATTCCTGAAGATCGTAAAAGTAATTGCTGGCAATCACCGACCCCAAACTATGAGCAACGGTGCAGAGGGGGGCGGTGGGACCCGCTTTTTCCGCTAAAGTTCGCAAACTGTCCGCAACCCTGCCGTGAATCCGATCATACAGACGGCGATCGCGTTCCGAGGTGACTTGATAGGCGATCGTATCTCCTATAACATTGATGAAAAAAAACCGCAACCATTCAAACCGCAAATTCTCTCCCTGCACTTTGTCCCATAACTCCCGTTGTTCCGGTTGCAGCAACGGTGCCCAATAAATATATTCAAACACTAATCGGGATTCCGCTTCTTCTGGGGAAATTTTCAACTCCTGGGCAAATCTTTCAATGATTTTACGGGATAATCTGCTAAAATATTTTGGTTGTTCTAACCTCCCTTCATCCACATCCAGATCTCCCGAACCCATGCCATGAATGACGGCAACGGCTATTTTTTGAACTGACATGATGCTAACCCTTTTGGCAAAATTGGCAAACTTTTCCATATCATAAACGCGATCGCCTTTTTCGTGGGCCTACTTTCGGCTGATATTTGAAATCAGGAACAGGCTTGAACGGCACAGAAATCTCAGGAAATCTCCTCATTTCAAGGGGGTTCAGGGTTTAACAAAATATAAATTCTGACCCGGTGAAGAGGTAGCCCTGAATTGGTGATAAATTTAATGACAAAAAATCGTTATGTCATGTCGGAGTAAATGCTTGCGCCCTCCGGAGGGCGCAAGCATTTACTCCGACAAATACACCTTGACAGGGCTACCCTTCACCGGGTCAGAGTTGACCGAGATGGCGATCGCCCCCTAGCTTACTCTTCTATCTTTAATTCAGCCACAACCCGCAGCACTTCTGCCACCGTCCACGCTTGAGCGAAAGCCCCATTCGGGGTCATCGGCGCATCTCCGTCAAAAATCTCACTGAGATTACCGATACAAGCTTCTAACAAATGATTGGCAAGGGGAGTAAGAAATGTAGCCGCAGTTTTCGGGTCCTTTGTGACACGCAGATAGGCTGAAATATAAGGTCCAATTAGCCATCCCCAGACAGTTCCTTGATGGTAAGCGCCATCCCTTTCCAGGAGGGTTCCCCCGTAATGTCCGATATAATTGGAGTCCGTCGCTGCCAGACTCCGTAATCCGTAAGACGTGAGCAGCGATCGCCCACAAGCCTCAACCACCGCTCTTTGACGGTTCCCCGGTAACGGACTATCGGGTAAAGATACCGCAAAAATCTGATTCGGGCGCAAGGATGCATCATTGCCATTGGCTGTATCAATCACATCGTAACAATATCCCAACCCTTCATCCCAGAAGCGATCGAATCCCGCTAGGGCGCGATCGCCTAACTTCCGATAGTCTCCCTCGGGCTTTCCTAACTTCCGGGCAAACTCCGCCATTGTCCGCAATGCATTATACCACAACGCATTCACCTCTACGGCCTTACCCTGACGCGGAGTCACCACCCACTCGCCCACTTTCGCATCCATCCAAGTCAGTTGCACTCCTGCTTCCCCGGCATAGAGCAATCCATCTGCCGGATCCATCTGAATCTGATATCTTGTGCCTTGTTGATGCCAGTGGATAATCTCTTTCAATACCGGCCATAATTCTTTCAGCAGCTTTTTATCTTTTGTAGCATGATAGTAGGCCCGGATGGCTTGAAAATACCACAGAGTCGCATCCACGGTATTGTAATCCGGGGTTTCTCCATGATCGGGAAACCGATTGGGCAACATTCCCTGATCCACATACTGGGCAAAGGTTTGCAGAATCAATTTGCCAATCTCTGGACGCCCGGTACAAAGGGTTAAACCGGGCAAGGCGATCGCCATGTCCCGTCCCCAATCCCCAAACCAAGGATATCCGGCAATAATGGTTTTGCCATCGGGATTGTCTGGGTAAGGGCGATCGACAATAAAGCGATCGGCAGCCAACACAAGCTCACGCACCCACTCCGGGGATTTTCGGGACAACTGATACACTTTTCCTTTTTTGCCTTTGAGTCCTTTCCCTTTGAGGGCGCGTTTGATTAACTGTTGATCCAACTCCCTGCGAGACTGTAAGGCGCTTTCTACTCCTAAACGGGCATTGCAATCCGTACTCACGGCGATCGCCAAAGATTGTCCCGGTTGTAACTCACCTTGAATGGTTGCCACTTGCAGTAAATCTTCCAGGCAGTCCCCTCCGCGACTCTTTTCCACCGCCAAATCAAACCCATAATGCCACTGATGCGCTGGACTGACTGCGCCTCCAACGGCATACAAATAGAAGGGAACCGCCCCGGGAAAGGCCGTAATACACAGACCCGACTTCACCGACTCCACCTGCATCAACCAGCTATTTTCTTGGGTGGTATGATGGCGATCGCGATAAGTCGCAAACCCTTTCATCGTCAAAGTAATCGGCAAACTGGACCGGCGTAGGGTATAAGAAATATAAGTAGTATTTTCCCCCTGCTGCATCCAAATCCGCTTTTCTAACAACGCATCCCCAAACCCATAACTCCACACCGGAATAGAACCCTCTAAATGAAACCGTTCTATAACCTGATATCCTCGCGGTTCTACCGTCCCATCCGCCCATCGATTCGTAAATAAAGGATAATCTTCACTCCCATAACTCGCCACTTCATCCAGTTTAGAAAACAGCAGGGTATGACCCAAAGGCGGATGAAGTGCCGCCATCAGTAATCCGTGATAGCGGCGTGTTAGCAGTCCGGCAACCGTACCCGATGCATAGCTGCCTGTCCCATTGGTAACCAGCCATTCGCGAGATTCAGCCGTTGCTAACTCGCCACACAGTTCTCGACCCAATTCACTTTTGAGCATCATGTTCTTGCGTTTATTTTGGTTAAATGATTTTGATTTCAAGACTGAAATAGAAACAACGATGTCTTAGAGGCAGTCTTAATATCCTGCCCCCAAAGATCGGGTTATCTCCCCCTACAGAACTTACGCAATTTTTAAAGTTAATTCCTAAAATGTAGAGGCGATTCGCGAATCGCCTCTACATTTTAAGGGGGTTTTTCAACATCTAGCCCTGTCAAGGTGGTAAATTTAATGACGAAAAATCATTGTTTCTTGTCGGAGTAAATGCTTGCGCCCTCCGGAGGGCGCAAGCATTTACTCCGACAAATCAATGCACCTTGACAGGGCTAGTTTTCAACCTCTGGGTAAATCCTGTCCCTATTTTCGTTGGTCCTAGATTTAATCATCTATTTCCTGAATAAATGTGAGAAAAGTATTCGGGACTTGTCCCCTCGCTTCATCCTTCCGCAGAAACGGGAGTCGTTACAGAGTCCGAGGATTTGGGGAAAAACTTTTCTGTGACCCCGGCAGTAACCAGATGAGATAACAATCCCATCGGACCTGCAAACAAGCATAACAGCAGGGAGTGCGCCGTCCAAACCCCGGTTTGCTGTCCTTGCCAATAGATCCAACGACCTACAAACAAGTCCATGACTAAATAATGAGTCCAGCCCGTAGCTGCGGCCCCTTCATTGCCAAAAAACCGGGCAATATCCGCCAGAGTGGGATTAGACATGGCTTGGGCGGTTTCTGCATCCACTTGTCCGAAAAATAGATAAATATACAAGAGGGCGAGGGGGACAAAGGGCAGATAGGATTCCATCACTTTGCGGCTGACTTTCCAATTGGGTAAGACAATCATTAATAACCAGAAGGGCAAGACAAAGAGGTTACCGGCATTAAACAAGAGTTCGAGGTTCATGGTTCGCTGTTTTTTCTCTCAATTTGACAAAATGTTACAGTAAAACCACTGCCGCACAAAATTCAGCGGGAGAAGTTTGGAGGGGCAATCCCCGGGGGTTGCCTCGGACAAAGGGTTCGGTGCATCGAGGCAACCCGTGCTAAGATCAGCGAAAACTGCCGCTTATACCAAATCCGGGACTCGGAGGTCTGCAAAAACCCGCACCCTCAAGGGTGGGGCTATACGGACAAAGCCCGCCTGCGCGCGCTAAATCAGGAAAGTAGGTCTTTGAGAACTGGATTTAGGATTAACGGTCCCTATCAAATTCCAGGAGAAATCTGATGACTGTTCATGATTTATTAATGCTTGTGCTGTTACTTTCCCCCGGTTTAGCGCTTTCTGCTTTGGTGATGGTCGCTTTTGCGGCTGGGGGTTGAGGTCCGGTAAATGCCCTAGAGACGCGATTGATTGCGTCTCTATTTTTTTCTACAGGGGAATTTCCTGGGGATGAAAAGGGTTCTGCTCTAAAATAGAATCGTCCTGTTTCACGGGTCTCACAAGCTACCCTTTGAGATCTGCCTCTGGGGAAGAGGTGACGCCTTTGAACCCGGGGCGATCGCCTCCCCTAGAATTACCTCCAAGGCATTTTGTATCCTCAGTTACAACTTTTGAATCAAGCCTAGGCTAACAGTGAAGAACACTGTTTTGTTAGAATGCACTCTGGTCTTAAAGTTGAGGATAAACCGACAATTGATTGAGCTGAAACTCTTTCTTGCTAAGGATTCCAGTCCAAAACTCCCCTGATTGCCATTCACCTCTTCCTGGGAAATGTTAATTTTTGTAAAAAGCCGTTGTAGGGGTTCCCATTTTGACCAAAGCGTGCTAATATGTCTGTCGAGAGTGAATTCGGTAGTAGCGTTTGTTTCTGGTATTGAGTAGGTATTTCCCTTTTCGTATTGGCAGCTTCTCTCCGAAATCTCAAACTCTACAACTCGTGAATTTTGGAGACATCCCATGTCTATTTATGTAGGCAACCTTTCTTACGAAGTAACCCAAGAAGATTTAAGTGCTGTTTTTGCTGAATATGGTTCGGTCCAGCGAGTTCATCTTCCGACAGACCGCGAAACAGGCCGTCCTCGCGGCTTTGCCTTTGTGGAAATGAAGAGTGAGACTGAAGAAACTGCGGCAATTGAAGCACTCGATGGTGCAGAATGGATGGGTCGCGATATGAAGGTCAACAAAGCCAAACCCCGGGAAAACCGGAGTTCCTTCGGTGGCGGTGGCGGCGGTGGTCGTCGCAACAGTAACTTTTCCTCTAACCGTTACTAATACCGGCGATCGCATCACACAGTAATTCAACCCTTTGAATTCTATCTGAAAACCCTGAGGCACTTGCTCAAGTGCCTCAGGGTTTCCTGTGGGCCGGATCTGTAGTCCGGCGCAAGATGCTCCCGTAGGACTTACGCAGATTTTGAAAATTGCCCCTAAATGTAGAGGCGATTCGCGAATCGCCTCTACATTTAGGGTTTAATGTTAACGATTGCGTAAGTCCTGTCCCACTGATGTCAATTCTATTGGCGTCATAATTTAGACTCGCGACATCACCCTTCTTCCCTTTTAAGTTATCCCCGAATAATTGTAAATTATAGTCAATAAAATAAGTTTAAGAAATAGTCGCGGCTGATTTCTAGGGATAACCCCACTGTACCCTGTCGTTAAAAATCAGAAATCAGCCCCGAAAAAAGCACGTTGAATTAGGGCTTTTCAGCAGCGATCGCCAATTTTGCCCCTTCAATGCGACGCACCCGATCCATGACTGCCACCACCTGTCCATGTTCCACGGTTTTATCCGCTTTTAACACCACCACCGAAACAGGTTCAGCCTTCATGCGATCGCGCACCGCTTGCTCTAAATCCTCCAAGGCAACTGCCTGTTCATCCAGCATCAACACTCCCTCAGCATCAATAGAAATCGTCAATTTCACCGTCTCCGTTTGCACCGCCGCCGTAGATGCCTGGGGCAAATTCACCGGCAATCCTTCGGATTTCGATAAAAACATCGAAGAAATGATAAAAAACGCCAAAATACTAAAAATGACGTCAATCATCGGGACAATATTAATCTGAGCTTGAGCTTCCGGTTCATCGGGTAGACGCATACTTTTGTTCTCCTCGTTCTCTTTCATAACGATGACGATAGAGTAACTCAAGCTGACCCCCAACTTCTTGAATTAACGCAATCTGTCGCACATAAAAACTGCGAAACGTATTGGCAAACAGCAGGGTAAAAATTGCCACCACTAATCCCATCACTGTCGAAACGAGGGCCTCGCTAATCCCCCCGGTTACCCCGGTGGTATCGCTACCTCCCACGTCTCCGAGTCTCAGGGAGCCAAAGGATTGCATCAAGCCTAAAATCGTTCCTAATAACCCCAATAACGGGGCGACATTAATAATCGTTTCAAACACCATATTGAAGCGCTTGAGCAGAGGAAATTCCGCCTGAGCCGCACTTTCTAGGGCCAGTCGAAACTCTTCCGGATTGGGGTCATCTAACTCCAGTGCCTCTAAAAAAATTCGGGCGACTGGTAAATCTGCATTCAGTTGCAGCTTTTTCATCGCCAGATCGGGGTCTTGGCGGTAGAGTTGCAAGACTTCTCGGATCATTCTCCCCTGGCGGCGATTCACCCGAAACCAGAAGAATAGACGCTCTGCAATCAGCGCTAATGCCAGAATTGAAGCAATCAGGAGCGGTACCGAGACTATCCCGCCCGCAGCCATTAAATTACCCATGTCGTTTACGTTCCTCGAACCCACAACAGAAACCCTGGCGGGTCCTGATGCTGTTATTTGATAAAGATTCTCAAAAAGCCTATATCAAATTTAGAGAGTTTGTCAAGAGGGTTTGTAAAATTGAGGTAAAAGAAACCGACGAGGGTTCATATCAAGTCAGGGACGGGAGTTTCAAGGGACTGGCAGATTCTCCCCGTCTGTTTCTCCTCTTTAAAAATTATTGCTAATAAATACCAGTTATTGATAGTCACCCTCAGAGGTGCTTCCCCGGAACTCTGCTCAAACCCCTCGGTCTGTGCCAGAATAAAACAGGCGATCGCCTCATGGAGTATCCATGCTCCTGGACTATCCACAAGATAGGGAGATTCACGCTGTGCGACCGGACCTCAAAGAGTTACCCATCCCCAAAACTGAACTCAAACGATTGAGTGGTTTGGATATTGAAGCGGTTAACCACTTTTCTATCCCGACCCTCCTCAGTTTAGATCCCGGACCCGATTCACCGGGTTTAATTCGCTATTTACTGTTTCTAGTCGCCTTTGCAGTCGGCTTAACCTATCCCGTGGCGATCGCCCTTTTAAATCTCACCTTTCCCTTCCATGGGTTATTCCTGAACACCCAACTGATTGGGGGATTATTTCTCACAAAACTGGTCCAGTTTTTCTGGGTGAAAAAGCACGTCGGCCAATCTCTGCCCGGATTGTTGCATGAAGTAGAGCGATTTAATGATATCATCCGCGTCATTGATATCAACGATCGCCTCGAAGAAGTGGGAAATCCCGACGTTCATTTACGCGATCGCGAACAAGTGATTCAAGCCCTTCAATTAACCAAAGAAGATTTAATTCGCGCCTTAAGAACTGAACGAATTCTCCGCAAACATAAAAGTTTCATCGCCCGAAATCCCGAAATCTTTGCCAACAACTTGACCGCTTTAGCTGCCTTACAAGTCACCGACAAAGCCAGCGAACATGGACGCCTGCTCAATGAAGCCTTGCAAATTGCCCTCAGTGCCCATGAGGAAATTGGCAAATTGTCCCCTAGACCCCCATCCCCTTCTCCTCACAGTCCCGACTCGACCTAAAACCATCATCAGATCCGGCACAGAAAGCCCATCCCTGAGTTTGTTAAGATAGCGAACAGTGCAAGGATACTCTGAGCTAATCCCCCTGACTGGAATGATCAAGTAGCAATTTTATCGATAGGAGCATCACACCGTGCGACGAGATTTACAAGGCTTAGAAATTAGCAAAGGAGAACTCAGACGCCTCAGCGGGGTGTCCGTAGACGAGTTAATTCGACCTTCGACGATGGAAAATCCTAACAGAAGGTCAAATTTTTTATATAAAGAGACGTTACTCATTAGTTGTTTAACCATTATTTTATTTATCGCCCTCTTAGCCTTGGGAGATTGGATTGCCTGGGAAATTAGAGGAGTTCCCCTGGATTTAGCGTTTAATAATGCGCCATCTTGGATTGTTTTGGGAACCCTAGCGAGTACCACCTGCATCGTAGCGATCGCCACCCGGTTTATGTGGCTGAAAAATAATACTCGGAAAGGGGATTCCCTTCTGGGACTTCTCGATGATGTCGAAAATTATAATGATTTAATTAAGGCGATCGACCTCAATGACTCCCTGGAAGATGTGGGAAATCCCGGAGTCCGACTGAGCAACCGCGATGACATCATTGATGCCTTAAAACTCACCCGCCAGGATTTAATCCGCGCCTTAAGAACCGAACGCATTTTAAGAGAAAACCGCAACTTTATCGAACGCAATCCTGAATTATTTGCCAATAATCTAAATGCGATCGAAGCCTTGCAAGTGAGCGACAAAGCCAGCGAACGGGGACGATTGCTGAATGAAGCCTTGCAGATTGCTTTAAATACTCAAGGAGAACTTAGAAAACTCCAAGATAGACGGCATCATTATTAACAGGTTTTTAAATACCACGCAAGAAACTCGCGCTCTCAAACTCTCCGGGTTGGGTTGTTTTTACAGCAATTGGGTTCGAGGGTGTCGCCAGCTTTCTCCAGGAATTGCATCCAATCTGGGTTGAATTGCGATCGCCTGTTCCCCGAAGATGAGAAAATGGCAACAATCGCGTCAAAAATAACCATGAACACTCAACCGAAAATTATCGTTCTCGATGACGATCCCACAGGTTCCCAAACCGTCCACAGTTGCCTCTTGCTGACTCAGTGGGATGTAGAAACCTTGCGCCTGGGGTTGCGCGAGGAAGTCCCCATCTTCTTCGTTCTCACGAATACGCGATCGCTGACCCCGGATCAAGCTGATGCCACCACGCGCCTTGTCTGCCAGAACCTCAAACAAGCACTCGCAGCAGAAAATATCTCCGACTTCCTGGTTGTCAGCCGTTCCGACTCCACCCTCCGGGGACATTATCCCATCGAAACCGATGCGATCGCCGAAGAACTCGGTCCCTTCGATGCACATTTCCTCGTCCCCGCCTTCTTTGAAGGGGGACGCATCACCAAAAATAGTACCCATTACCTGATCATTGATGGGGTAGAAACTCCGGTTCACGAAACCGAATTTGCTAAAGATTCAGTGTTTGGATATCAATATAGTTATCTTCCCGATTATGTGGCCGAAAAAACCAAGGGACGCATTCGGGCCACCGAAGTTGACTGCTTTTTAATCTCGGATTTGCGTTCCTCTGAAACCGGCACAAATCCTTCCCTTCAAGAACGGTTAATGCAGTTATCCGGTAACCGATGTTGTGCCGTGGATGCAGAAAATCAAGGGGATTTGGACTCTTTTGCTACGGAGGCGATCGCTGCTGCCAGTCAAGGGAAACGCTTCCTCTTTCGCAGTGCAGCCAGTCTTCTGACCTCCCTCGCCAATCTCGGACCCCAACCCGTTCCCGCCACCGACATGGGTCAATTTGTGCGCCAAGCCAAACCCGGGGCCATTATTGTCGGTTCTCACGTCAAAAAAACCACCCAACAATTAGAAAGGTTACTCCTAGAAACCTCCGTCACCGGCATTGAAATTGACGTCTCTCATTTACTCGAAGAATCCCCCACCCAACGGGAACAATTATTACAAACCATTCTGGAACAAGTCCAGAAAGCGCACCAGGCGGGAAACACTCCCGTAGTTTATACCAGTCGCCAAGAACTCGTCTTTCCCAATGTCCAAACCCGCTTAGAATTTGGCGTCGCCGTTTCCACCTTATTAATGGATGTCGTGCGCGGTTTGCCTAAAGATATCGGATTTTTAATTAGCAAGGGAGGCATCACCTCCAATGATGTTTTAAGTACCGGATTAGCCTTAACCAGCGCCCGTCTCCTCGGTCAAATTATTGCCGGATGTTCGATGGTTCAAACTCCGGAAAATCATCCTTTATTTCCCAATTTACCCGTGGTTTTATTTCCCGGTAATGTGGGCGATGCTGATGGATTAGTGACGGTTTACCAGCGACTTACTCATGCTTCTTAGCGGATTGCAAAATATAAATCATCCAACCATTCAACTGAAAGGAAGGTATCTGTAGGGGCGCAATGCTTGCGCCCCTACATTGACGGGGCTACTCCGTTGATCCGTCACTACGAACGTTTTGGAGATTTTATTTTTTGGAGTTCCCTTAACAGAAAATTACGAGTAGAATTCCCAGATTTATGACTGCCGGGAAGTCAAATTTCCGGCGGTTACTACTATGAATTTTTGGCATTTGCTACTTTTTCATCCCTATGAATCAAATTCAAGCAATTTCTATGACTGAATCCGGACAACAAACGGCATTTCTATATCAACAAGCTCAGAGGCATCTCCAGGAAGGAAATTCCCACCAGGCAAGGTTACTTTTTCAGGAAATCATCAAACTCCAGCCGGATTTTGCCCTCAGCTATCAAGGGTTAGGAGAAATTTGGCGATCGCAAGGTAATCTGTCCCCCTCTCTGCGATGCTACCTGAAAGCCCTAGAACTCCAACCGGATTTAATCGGTGCGGATTTTTTATTAAATTTAGGCAGTGAATTTTCTGAAAATAACCAGGTAGAAGAGGCAATTTTATGCTATAATAAAGCCTTGCAAATTGACAACAATCATACCAAATCTTACTTAAACTTGGGAGTGATGTGGCGAAAAAAAGGGGAACCAAGCAAAGCCCTAGCCTTATATCAACAAGCCCTAGCCTTGGACCCAAACTTACCATCTGCCTATTTTAACTTAGGCAATGTCTTCCTAGAACAAGAACGGCTGGATGAGGCGATTGTTGCCTATCTTGAAACCTTAATGATTCAGCCCGATTTTGAATCGGCTTATCTGAATTTAGGACAAGCATTAATTCGCAAAAATCGTATAGGAGAGGGTTTAGCCTGTGCGATTCATCTCATCACTCACTCGCTCCTGACAGAGTTTATCCCCTCGGTTTCTGATACTGCTATCTCCTCTAAATTTACCACGTACCGAAATGGTCAATATATAGAAATTAATCTCAAAAGTCCAGTCAAACTCTGGCCCCCCAAAACATATAATAACAGCCTTCATTCCTATTTTAGGTGGGAAATCTATCAGAATCCCGAAACATTTGTCACCTGGATTCCTTCCGGACGCGCTTGGGGGGATTCCTACTCCACCGCAGTGATTAACTCAGAGGGTCGCTTCATCGACCAACTTTGTCAAGGCAGCGCCTCAACCCTGGCTATTTCCGAAAAATTACCCCCACCCACTCCCCTAGAAGGAACGACCGCCTTTTTATCCGTGAGAGGAGGCAATACTTACTATCATTGGATGGCGGATTTATTGCCCAGGATAAAGTTATTAGAGCTGGCAGGAATTAAATTAGAAACCATTGATTTTTTCGTGGTTAATAGTCGTCATTTACACTTTCAGCGAGAAACCTTAAATCTGCTGGGAATACCGAATCACAAAATTATCGAGAATTCTCAATTCCCCCATATCAAAACCCCCAACTTAGTCGTTCCCTCCTTACCGGGAGACGTGGGATTAATGTCTCCCTGGACTTGTCAGTTTATGCGAGAATCCTTTCTACACAAAGCAGCAACCCAGGGACTACAGACCCCCGATCGCATCTATATCAGTCGTCGCCATGCCAGTTATCGCCGCATCCTCAATGAAGATGAAACCATCGCCCGGTTATCCCCCTACGGTTTCGTTCCCATTGTCCTAGAATCTCTCTCCTTTCTCGAACAAGTCGCCTTATTTGCCAATGCCAAAGCCATTATCGCTCCTCATGGGGCTGGATTAACCAATACAGTCTTTTGTAATCCCGGAACTCAACTGATAGAAATTTTCGCCCGAGATATGGTGTCAGTAAACTACTGGGTCGTTAGCAATATTATCGGCTTAGACTATGCTTATTTAATCGGAGAAAGTTTAGACGAGTATAAAACTCCCACATCAATCCCGAGACGGTATTACAATCATCCCCTCTATGAAGATATTCTGGTCAATCTCGATTCCTTGGTCAATCTCATGCACTATTCAGGAATGATTGAGAACCGCAACCGCAGCGACTGCCACAGGACCCATTCCTCCGGGTGACCCCAATTCGTGGCGATCGCCCCCAGTTAAAGCCACCCCAACAATCCCAAAGCGCTCAAGTCCCGTCAAATATGTTAAAATCCATGCGGATCGAAAGTACAATCCCATCAACGGGATGGCAATAGGCAATATTTGGCATGAGTTCTGATACGTCACTCTCTCCTATCGAATCAACCGAATCAACCGTTTCCGAACCGGGGGATCTTCTTTCCACCAACTCGGACAAGTCCATCCTGTCTGAACCGGCAGAGTCCCAAGATAAACCAGCCGAGTCCACTGTTTCCGAACCGGGAGAACCGAAGGAAACCGAACCCGAAGCGATTTCCGAGATCAAGGCGATCGCCCCTAATGCACAAGTTCGGTTTAAAACCCAAGAGGACGGCACCCTCTTACTCCTATTGCCCAACGAAAGTAGCAGTAACGATGCCAATACCACAACCCAGGTGACTTGGACCGAAATTTTACAACAGATTCGACATCGCCTGAATGCAGGCGATCGCTTTTGGCAAGCAGACACCTCCGTGCAGTTAATCGCTCAGGACCGCTTATTAGATGGCAGACAACTCCAGGCGATCGCTGAAGCCCTCGCCGCATCCAAACTCAAACTAGAACGCATCGAAACCTCTCGTCGTCAAACCGCCGTTGCCGCCGTCACCGCCGGATATTCCGTCGAACAACGCACCACGGTTACTCCTTTTAATCCCAACCCCGTCGCCACGGGAAAAGCCCTCGCCGACCCCCTGTATCTGGAAACCACCTTGCGATCGGGCGTCGAAATCCGTCATCCGGGTAACGTCATCCTCGTCGGCGATGTCAACCCAGGCGGATCTATCATTGCCGATGGCGATATTCTAGTTTGGGGACGGTTGCGCGGACTTGCTCAAGCCGGTGCCAATGGCAACGAGCAATGCATCGTCATGGCACTCCAAATGGAACCCACCCAAATTCGGATTGCCGACTGGGTAGCGCGCGCACCGGAACCCCTCCCTGACTTTTATCCAGAAGTCGCCTACGTTTCTCCCGAAGGGATCCGAATTGCCAAAGCTGCTGATTTTTCTAAAGCTCAGTTGGAATTAAAATCTTAAGCGATCGCATTCCACTCAACCAAGGGTTCCGCGATCGTGCTAAATTAAATCGGCTCGTTCGATCGTGACAGCCTTCCAAAAGGTCCGTCGCTTTGCCTCTCTTCTTTAAGATCCGGGAGAGTCAGACACACCAACCGATCCACTAGCAGTTAGTTGTAGAGTCGTCTTCATTACATGAGTCGCATTATAGTCGTCACATCGGGTAAAGGGGGAGTGGGCAAAACCACCACCACAGCCAATCTAGGTATGGCTCTAGCAAAACGGGGCCGCAACGTTGCTGTTGTGGATGCCGATTTCGGCCTGCGAAATTTAGACTTGCTTCTGGGATTGGAAAACCGGATCGTCTACACTGCCGTCGAGGTACTCGCCGGTCAATGTCGCTTAGAGCAGGCATTAGTCAAAGATAAGCGGCAGCCCAACCTATCCTTGTTACCAGCAGCCCAAAACCGCATGAAAGATGTGGTGACCTCGGATCAGATGAAGCAAATTGTCGGCCAATTAGTCGGGAAGTATGACTACATTGTGATCGACTCTCCCGCTGGGATTGAGATGGGCTTTCAAAATGCGATCGCCGCCGCCACCGAAGCCATCATCGTCACCACCCCCGAAATCGCCGCTGTTCGAGATGCTGACCGGGTTGTAGGCTTGCTCGAAGCCAATGGGGTCAGGAAAATTAATCTGATTGTCAACCGCATCAAACCCGCAATGGTCGAAGCCAATGATATGATGTCCGTCGAGGACGTTCAGGAAATTCTCGCCGTTAACCTCCTCGGGGTGATTCCCGACGATGAACGAGTCATTGTGTCTACCAATCGCGGCGAACCTTTAGTATTAGCCGATCAACCCTCCGTGGCAGGAGTTGCCTTCGACAACATTGCTCGCCGTTTAGAAGGTGAAAAGGTTGAGTTTCTGGATATGCGCGTTCCTCAGGACAACTTTTTTAGTCGTCTGCGGAAACGGATTTTCGGGTAAGATAATGTAAGGCTCTACCACACCCCTAGCACCATGATTAGCGAACTTATCGAAAGACTTTTCCCTCGAACTGGCGATGACAATAGTCGCGAGGAGGTCAAGCGTCGTCTAAAACTGGTGCTGGCTCACGATCGCGCTGACCTCGACCCGGATACCGTCGAGGCGATGCGAAAGGAAATACTTCAGGTGGTCTCTCGCTACGTCGAACTCGACCTGGAAGGGTTGGATATTTCCCTGGAAAACAACCAGCGTGCCACAGCCTTAATTGCTAATCTCCCCATCCGCAGAGTCAAAGAGGAAAACCCTTCACCCTCATTTACCCCATCTTCCGCCTCTCCCTCATCCCCCCCATCCCCCCCATCTTCCGAATCTTCCGAATCTCCCGAATCTCCCCTATCTTCCGAATCTCCCCTATCTTCCGAATCTCCCCTATCCCCCCTATCCCCCCCATCCCCCGAATCTCCCCCATCCTAATCCCAACTTCTCCCGGTTGCTTCAGATGGGCGATCGCATCCCCCTCCCAGTTGGCTTCTTGATTGAGGCCCGCTTTTTTTAGTCTAGATAGAACTTACGCATATTTTGAAAACTAACCCTAAATGTAGGGGGGATTCGCGAATCTCCTCTCTCGATCGGCATGATTGATTATTCTCTATCTTTTATCTCATCTGAGCCAAAAGGAACAAGAAACCGGGTTTTTGGCCCAGATTGGGTGGTGTCACCCCAGAGATGATGTGAACAACCCCGTTTCTAACCCCTACTGTACCTCCAGACTAAAAGGGCGATCGGTCGCGGTTAACAACCCAATTTCTTCAGAATATTTCTAAGGAATTGAGAGTCTCATCCAAAATCTAACGGACAAAATGCTTGACAAGATTGCCACAGCAGAGGTGGGAATTGTTTAGATAGCCACCCCTTTTTCCCTTTGAGGTGAGCCTATTTAATCCCGAGACAGTTCTCAACAAAATCCCGAAACCCTACCCTTTTTATTTCTCGTATTACCCGGATTTTTACAAAATTTCGTGAAGACTTGAAATCACCCGTTTGATGGAGATAAGGGGACATTAAACTACAGCCCAGGCAAATCACAGAGGCCCAATCCTAACCCCTTGTAAAGTTTTCATGTTGCTCTTATATTTTTTCTGTAAAGTTAAGACAAAAAAACGAGCGCAGGCAACTCCGGATTTTTACGGAAATATGAAGAAAAGTAAATTTTTTGAAGCCGATAGTTTCTTTTCCTTAAAAGGAAACTCCCTCAGAGCCTTCTCAATCCAGGATTTGAACTGAAATCCCTCAATTGGAGATAGTTTGAGTTAGGATCTAAGGTGGGAAACAATTCACCCAACCTTTAATTCTCAATCTCAATCCATTAAGGGTGTGTCAACAGGTATCCCAGGTTTCTGTGAGTTGCCACACATACTATCTAATGCTTCCACTTTTACTGTCTACCTGGCTCCTGATGGGTTTTGGGGTAGATGAACCCAACATCAAACTCTGCGGGTCCAATTGGCATCAACCCCAACTGGATCGCTCCTCATCTTCTCATCAGTACATCGAAAAACCCATTTCTTCCCACTATCGCGGCAGTGCTAGGGATCGCGATTAACTCCCCTATGGTGTTGCATTTCGCTCTCGATCCGTCGAGTATCCCTGACGAAAATCCCACAGGTTAACCCCTTTTCCCACTGGCCATATCCCTAAAACTGGAGGCGTAGAATCTGTTGACCCTGACATCAGCCCTGATGATACCTCGGTCAAGTCGGCTAACCTTTTTGGATTCTTAAATTTTCAGTAGATCTAGTGAGTTTGAGGTAAAGTAAAGTTAACCCAAACTTGAATCATATATTCTTCCAATCCGATCATGAATCTTTACAGAAACTTTACAATTGCAGCAGCACTGACATCAGCCGCTGCTATAACTTTCTTTAGCCCCTCGGCTAAAGCCTTTACGATTACCTCGACTAACAATACCCAAACTTTGCTGGATGCACTGCTTGGTCAAACCTATGGATTGAGTAATTTCTCAATGATGATCGAGGGCGAGTCAAAAGCAATGGGTTTATTTGAAAATGACCCCTTTGGCTTAGGTTCAGGCATCGTCCTCAGTACGGGTCAAGTCAGCGAAATACCAGGTCTAAATACTGTAGATCGCGAATTGATCACTTCGAATACTTCGAATACTGAGTTGCTCGGTGACCTGAGTACATATTTTTTCCATAAAGACACCCCTGACTTGGTTTCTCTAAAGATCAGCTTTGATGCGGACCAGACCGCTAGTAAGTTATTCTTCCAATATGTGTTTGGTTCTGAGGAATTTGTAGAATATGGAGGGAGTGGATTCAATGATTCCTTTGAGTTGTTGCTCAACGGAACCAATCTTGCCAAGCTGAGTGATGGTAAAAAGGTCACGATTAACAATCTAGTGCCTAAGCCGGAAGGGCCTTTTCACCCGGACTATATCAACAATCCGGCTGGATCTGACACCTTAACTAAACTGGATGGCTTTACCCAAACCCTGACCTTTGAGGGACTACTGCTGCAAAATGCCAGAAATACTCTCACGATTAATATCAAAGATGTTGGAGATGGCCAACTGGATTCCGCTGTTTTCTTGAAAGGTCGGTCGTTGGGAACGGCCCTACCCCCAGACTCGGAGAAAGTTCCAGAACCGGGTTTAGCGATCGCCTCCTTGGTTATGGGGGGTCTCATCCTCCGCAAGGGCCGCAAATCCTCCTCCCGTTCCCAGGACTAAAATACTCTATAAAGCTGACTTGATGGTTAACGGCTGAATCCACCACCGATTGCTCTGACTCTCAGGGTGCAATAACTATTCAGGGGCGATTCTTCTTCGGGTTTCACTTCAGGGCGATCGCACTCCTGGGCATTGGGTCACTCTTGAAGTCACTTTTTCGCTAAAACTATCATGACCCCGGGTAATACCCAGAGGCTCAAGATCTAACCGAACCTTTCCTCTATTCAACCTATCTATTGTCTTCCTATATTTCTAATTAATAATTTGCAATACTTCTAGGCAACGCTCAGAAATATGTCCCGCCCCTTGGTTCTTAGCCGGACTAAAAAAAGTGACTTCAATTCACCAAAACTATCACCAAAAATAGAAGTGTCAGGCGATCCCAATTAGTGATACCCTTGAGGATGGCAAAAATAACGCTAACTCAGAGCGTCAGAGCGGATCCCTTTAGCTAGAATTATCGAGAAAGACCCAAGCATGGTAGCCACCGCAGAAAAAACCAACGTAGGACACATCACCCAAATTATCGGCCCCGTTATAGATGCAAAATTTCCCGCCGGGAATATGCCACAGATCTACAACGCGCTGAAAATTTCCGGTAAAAATGATGCCGGACAAGAAGTTGCCGTCACTTGCGAAGTGCAACAGTTACTTGGTGACAACCAAGTTCGTGCCGTTGCCATGAGCGGAACCGACGGATTAGTTCGCGGCATGGAAGTCGTGGACACCGGCAAAGCCATCAGCGTTCCCGTGGGAACCTGCACCCTAGGCCGAATTTTCAACGTCATTGGCGAACCCGTAGATAACAAAGGGCCAGTCAATGCCGAGCAGAACTTCTCCATCCACCGTTCAGCCCCCGCCTTCACCGAACTCGAAACCAAACCTTCGATTCAAGAAACGGGCATCAAAGTCATCGACTTACTCGCTCCCTATCGTCGGGGTGGAAAAGTCGGTTTGTTTGGTGGAGCCGGAGTCGGCAAAACCGTGATCATCCAAGAGTTGATCAACAACATCGCCAAAGCCCACGGCGGCGTATCCGTCTTTGGTGGGGTGGGTGAGCGCACCCGTGAAGGAAATGACCTTTACAACGAATTTATCGAATCCAAGGTTATTAACATCGATAACCTCAGCGAATCGAAAGTGGCCCTAGTCTACGGTCAGATGAACGAGCCCCCGGGTGCCCGGATGCGCGTCGGTCTTTCGGCCCTAACGATGGCGGAATATTTCCGTGACGTTAACAAGCAAGACGTGCTGTTGTTCATCGACAACATCTTCCGCTTCGTGCAAGCCGGTTCCGAAGTATCCGCCCTGTTAGGCCGGATGCCTTCTGCTGTGGGATATCAGCCCACCTTGGCCACCGAGATGGGTGAACTCCAAGAGCGGATTACCTCCACCACGGAAGGTTCCATCACCTCGATTCAAGCGGTTTACGTTCCTGCGGATGACTTAACTGACCCCGCACCGGCGACCACCTTTGCTCACTTAGATGCCACCACCGTGTTATCTCGGGGCTTGGCATCCAAAGGGATTTACCCGGCTGTGGATCCGTTAGATTCTACCTCCACCATGCTGCAACCCAGCGTTGTGGGTGCAGAACACTACGATACCGCCCGTGCCGTGCAAGCCACCTTGCAGCGCTATAAAGAACTGCAAGACATCATCGCCATTCTCGGTTTAGATGAATTGTCCGAAGATGACCGCTTGACTGTGGCGCGGGCTCGGAAAATTGAACGGTTCTTGTCCCAACCCTTCTTTGTGGCAGAAGTGTTCACCGGCTCTCCCGGTAAATATGTGAAACTGGAAGACACCATTAAAGGATTCCAGATGATTCTGTCAGGAAAACTGGATGACCTGCCGGAACAAGCCTTCTATTTGGTGGGCGATATTAATGAAGCGATCGCCAAAGCCGAAAAAATGAAAGGCTAATTGCTTAAACGCGCGCTCTTGCTAGTGGTTAATAACAATTAGACGCTATTAACCATTAGCTCGGGTGAATTCGCGAGTAACTCTTGACAATTGAAAACTGGAATATGACATTAACGGTTCGCGTGATTTCCCCAGATAAAACGGTCTGGGATTCTCAGGCTGAGGAAGTGATTCTGCCAAGTACCACAGGACAACTGGGTATTCTCAGCGAACACGCTCCTTTGCTAACTGCCCTCGATGTGGGTGTAATGCGGGTTCGTGCCGATAAAGATTGGGTGGCGATCGCCCTGATGGGGGGTTTTGCTGAAGTGGAGCAAAACGAAGTCACCATCCTGGTTAACGGTGCTGAACAGGGCGACAAAATTAACCTAGAAGAAGCTAAAAAAGCTTATTCAGAAGCAGAAACCCGTCTGAATAGCTCGACCACGGGTACCCGTCAAGAGCAAATTCAGGCCAAACAAGCCCTCAAACGAGCTAGAGCTCGGGTCCAAGCCGCAGGCGGCATGGGTTAACTGATTAACGGTTTAACTGATTCAATCAAAATCGATTGGGGTGAAGGCGGCAACAGTCATGACTGGCTGCTTCACCCTTCACCTTTTTTATCCTGTAAATTTTATACCCTAAATTAGACTCCCACACTGTCGAGTAAAGGCTGAATCGTCTCCCAAGTCAGTCCTTGTTCAATATAGTCGGGGTTTTCTGGATTTAAGGGACTTTTAATGCGATCGATTTTAATAATTTTACCCGAGTCCGGTAAGATGGGCACATCGGGATCGAAAGCCGTGGGACGGGTTAAAGAACTGGAAAATCCCTTGAAAATTGTAATTTCATCCTGTTCTTGATCAATTTCTGCCGTCACGATCAAGACTTCCTGGGGACGTTTTTGAGTATATTTTTCGAGACGTTGACCCGCAGAGAGAGTGATTGCCATCGTTCAAGTTTCAGTCGAGTTTAAAATGAGCGGGGATTTCAGAATCATCTGGGGCGATCGCAAGGGGGGAAATCGCCCCTTGCTCTACAACCCGGTCCAAACCAGCCAAAACAGCATTATTGACCCGTTGCCGATCGCCCTTGCTTACCCAGACGAATCAGAACAAAGTAAGCAAAACAAACCACATAAAGGACTAAACCCACCAGTCCCCAAAATCCTAATAAACCGGGGTCGCCATTGGGATGCAAAATTTCTTTAAAACCCCAGGGGGGATCTAGCCAAACTCGGCAGGAAGCGTTATTTAGGAGTGCCGATTGATTAGAGAACGCACAACCTAAAAAGGGGATTTGAATTAAAGTTCCCACTGCCATATAAATGGAAATCGCCCAACGCCAGGAGGTAAAGACCAGCTTTAACGGAGACTGAGGGCGATCGTCCAAATCTTCATTGAGATCGACCCAAAACCACAGAGAAAGCGGAATTAAAAAGCGAGCTGCGAACGCCGAAATAAAGCTCAGAGGCACCGCCCCAATCATCAGATAGACCGTAATGGCAAGTAAGCTCGAAACCCGCCAATAAATTATCATTAACCGCTGAATGGAATCGGCATTCTGAGTCAAAGACCAGATCAGGAGAATCAGCGGCAGGATTACTGCAAATAAGACAGCTAGTCGGTAATCCATCCAGACTAGCGGTTGAAACCAAGGTTGCTCCATTGTGGATTTCATGACCATCGAACGTTAGCATTGTACCGTTGGTCAATAGACGACCCCGGGCGATCGGCTATTTTGAACACCAACAAGCAGAAGCAACTGGACCCTCTAACTAGAGAGTTCCAGTTGCCAAAAAAAAGAAATTGCAATCGAGGTTAAAGCCCTTTATCCAGAGTTATTCCCTTGCAAACTCTAATTTATTCGTCATAGATCCGGCATTCAGCCGCATCCGGGTTGTCATCACAATATTTCTCTAAAGAGCTTTTGGGCTTTTGTTGCCGCTTGTGGGCTGCTTCGGCTTGCACTTCTTCAGCCGCATCCCAGGCTGCTGCACACTCTTGGGAGTTGGCTCCGCTGGTATCGCAGACAGCGCGGGCATTTGCAAGCTCTTGTTCGATTTGTTCTTGGATATTGCTCATAGCTTTTTGTTTTCTCAACAACTTTGGCACTATGGAAACTATGGAAAAGGTTTCCGCTCAATCTTAGCGCTAACTTCTTTGGGTGGGTCTGGTAGAGGGCTGGGAACCAACCGAAGACCTTAGAAGGGGCCTGGTTTGGACAGAACGCTAATTTCTTTTACCAGAGATACAGGAAACCAGGGCTGTGGCATTGTATCCGTTGTTATTTTTTAAGATTCTGCGGTTTGACCCATTCCCCCCTCAGTAGATACTCTACTGTCTTATTCCCTAGAAATGTTAAATTATTTTAACACAAGCCTCGATAGCCTTGCAGATCTAGGCTTGGAGGGGGCGATCGCCACAGGTCAGTTGGTTCATGGAGACGCTTTAGGGCAGTTGGCCCCCAAAAATCCGCTAAAAAATAAATATCTTTAACACTCAAAATTTTAGGACTCTCTCAAAAAGGTGGAACCCGTGGCAGACGAGATGAAGTGGGCAAATGCATTGTCAACCCGTCCTTCATTGGAAGGGGCGGTATTCGAGGTCGTCGAGCGATCGCAGCAGCTATTATCAGCCCCAGCGGATCTGGGCTTTGTATTTATTTCCTCAGCTTTTGCCAGCGAATATTCGCGGCTGATGCCCTTACTGCAAGAGCAGTTAGGGGTTCCCGTTCTCATTGGCTGTTCCGGTAGCGGGATTATTGGGATGGATGGACAACAGGCCGCCCGAGAACTGGAAGAACAGCCCGCCTTGAGTCTAACCTTAGCCTGTTTGCCTGGAGTCCAGGTAGAAGCCTTTCATTTGGATGGGGAAGAACTACCGGATTTAGATAGTCCTCCCGATGCCTGGGTAGAGGCCATTGGGGTCCCCGCAAGTAGTCACCCCCACTTTGTCATTCTGGCTGATCCATTTACGTCAAAAATTAATGACTTATTGCAGGGGTTAGATTTTGCTTACCCTGGGTCGGCTAAAGTCGGGGGATTAGCCAGTGGGGGAGCAATGGGAAACACGATGGCATTATTTAGCGGCGATCGCCTCTATCGAGAAGGGGCCGTGGGCGTGGCTTTGAGTGGCAATATTGTCCTAGAAACCATTGTCGCTCAGGGTTGTAAGCCGATTGGCCATCCCTTTACCGTCAAAGAGTGTGAGCGCAATATTCTCCTAGCCCTCGATGCCGGTCCTTGTGGTTCAGGGGTCTCTCAAAGACCCTTAGAAGCCCTCAAAACCGTGATTGAACACCTCAACGAATCAGACCGGCAGTTGGCCCAGCATTCCTTGTTTATTGGCATTGCCCGGAATGAATTTAAAGATGAATTGGAACAGGGGGACTTTTTAATCCGCAATGTCTTGGGAGTGGACCCCAGAGAAGGAGCCATTGCCGTGGGCGATCGCCTCCGTCCCGGCCAACGCATCCAGTTCCATCTCCGAGATGCCCAAACCTCTGCCGAAGACCTAGAAATGCTCCTGCAACGGTATCAGAGCAGTTTTTCGGGTTCCAGTTCTTCCGTGGGAGCATTAATGTTTGCCTGCCTCGGGCGCGGTGAGCAGCTTTATGGTCAGCCTGATTTTGACTCTCGTCTATTTAGGCAATATGTCGGGAACATCCCCGTGAGTGGCTTTTTTTGCAACGGTGAAATTGGCCCAGTGGGGGGTGGAACCTTCCTTCATGGATATACGTCCGTATTTGGAATATGTCACCCTCTCTAAAAGCTATCCATCCGTCGATTAACTGAGTGTTCGCTCACCCCTTAGGGGAAACGCCATCGCAGTTATCGATTTCTTGAATGCTGAGTTGGGCTGACCGTAATTACCTTCCTTCAACGGAGGGAACCGCTGCCAATTGGTGAAAGTCTTTCACCTCTTTTCTAAAGTCAATTTAGAAAATTAAGAGCTGGAAACGGTTTGGCCCCGATTTCTGGGGGAGTTTTTACTTTTTAAATCCCCTATCACCGGGATAAAAACAGTAAAATTCCCTAAATTCACGGAGATTTTAGGAGACAAAAATTAACAAAAAATTTCATGTTCAAACCGAACATTTAGTTGATTTGTTTTGTGCTATGTTAGCGATTAGCAGATAAAAATTCTGCTAATTTTACCTTCGTCTAGGCAACCCGCATTGATCCGGGAGTTTAAATTTTAAAAAATAAAAAAACTCTAGGATTTGCATCCATTTATTGGATGTCTGGCTTTTCTTTCCCATCCATCCCATGCTGTGGATTTGTCTGCCAACCCTCCCTTTTTCATCCAAATCTGGGCGGTTGAGACTAAGTTCAAGACAATCCAATGGGAAACAAATGAGCAAGTTTCCTCATCGAAAATTTTATGAAGATTTGGCCTGTCCAACCTGCGATGCTCGCGATCGCATTATTAGGACCTCTCGGGTGGAGTACCAGCGCGATCGCGCAAACCCTAAGCCCCTTAAACCTTGACGCTCCCACCCAGGACTGTCAAGCCTGCTTACTCGATCGCCTGACCACTCCCACCCTGGGTTTCCCCCTTGCTCCCAATCATACCGACCTCTCCCGGACCAGTCCGGAAATGAGGTCCCAAACCTCTGATAATCCCACCGGGCAAAACGTCAGAGCAAAAACTCAGCAACTTCAGCAGCGCCTACAAACCCTGCAAGAAGTGCCACTGCAACAAATCTATCTCGGAGCACCGGGAACCAGTTCTAATACCCCCACCGCTTATGGGGGACGCTTTGGCAGTGTGGGAGTCGGCTTAAGTTATCAAGAACGAACCCGTTACACCGACAAAGCCGATGGCACCGCAGGTCTCGTCGTCAGTTTTGGAAATCCCCAAACCGTCGTCGGCTTCGATGTGGGGGTCAGCGCCTTAGACCTCTCAGACTATGGCGATCGCGGTTCCTTTAACTTCAAAGTACACCGCGCCCTTCCCGGTGACCTCGCCGTAGCAGTTGGACTCGAAAACGCCTTAATCTGGGGCTTTTCCGATGCCGATACCAGCCTTTACGGAGTCGTCAGCAAGCGATTTCGCCTCACCGAAAATAGCCAAGACCCCTTTAGCCGACTGTCCGTCTCTGCCGGAGTCGGAAACGGACGCTTTCGCACCGAAGACCAAGTGCAAGAAGACGAAGGGAGCATCGGCGTATTTGGTAGCGTTGCCGTGCAAGTCATCCCCCCGGTCAGCGTTTTTACCGAATGGACGGGCCAAGACTTAAACATTGGAGCATCAGTCTTGCCCTTTCGCAACTTACCCATAGTCATTACCCCAACCCTAAGCGACATCACTGGAACCGCTGGTGATGGCACTCGCTTTTCAGTCGGAGTTGGCTACGGAATGTCCTTTTTTTAACCCAAATTCAGGAGGGTGAACGTGAAAATTCTCTATTTCTTACTCAAAACTGGTCTGTGTCTCAGTCTGCCTCTCGGGTTTTCCCTAGCGGCCACTCTGATTGCCCCGATTCCAGTCCAAGCAGAAACGAATCAATCGGATAGTACCGGCGCGGGTTCAAATTCCGGCACCATAATCAATAGCAACTCCAATATCAAAGTCACCACCACCATTATTACCAACCAATCCGATAGTACCGGGGGAGTCATTGGCGGCGGGGGTACGATTATTCGAGAAATTACCATCTCGATTACCCGAATTTTAATCGACGGCAGTTTGAGCAACCTTTCTGCATTTCCCACCCCAACCCCTTCCGGGGAAAGCACCACAACCACAACCCCAACACCAACCCAAACCCCAACCCCCACACCACCTCCCACCATCGAACAGGTTCCGACCCCGGAACCGGCACCGGTTCTGGAAACTACGGTTCCTGAACCCACCCCTGAACCCCCACTGCCCACAGCCCAAGCGCCAGAACCCCAACAATCTGCTCCCGTTTCCACAAATCAATCGGATTCCACCGGAAATACTCCCACAGAAAACCCGGTCCCCGTATCTGTGGAACCCCCACCCCCCGCGATTCAAATTTTGGAACTCCCCCTCGGACCGCAACGGTTTGTCATGCTGGTTCCTCCCGGTAACAATGGACGCGGCAATGCTTTCGGAACTCTAGTGGCATTAGGGAACTTAGGCGAACTTGCTCCCATGCGCCTTTTATCAAGTTGGTCCTGGGGTAGCTGGGGGGGAATGCTCGTCCGAATTGGCAATCAGCGCGTGTTTATTAGCCTTGCTGGGATTTCTCCGGGTTCCTCTGAAAATAACCCCGTGTTACCGGGTGGCATGGCCAATGGAGCCTTTAGCTTCGTGGGCGTGGTCACAGGGGCCTGGTTTGACCCTCCGGTTGCCGAAGGATTCCGCTACACCATGACCTCGGATTCTCTGTTTACCGAGATTCAAGACTTCCCCACAGGTTTCCCCAATCCGTTTACCGTCTCCGTCAATGGTCAAGAATTGGGTGAATTTGGTCCTGGTGACTCGGTAGATTTTACCCAGTTTCCTGGCGGTGGGGTCAAAGAGTTTACCATCACGGGTCTAACGCCCTTAGTCGATCCAGAAAACCCCATCGCCTTCCCTTTGAAAGTTGGGTTTGATACCGAAACCGCTGATTTTACAATGGCTGCGATTCTCGATCCCGAAGCGGTAGCGTTCTATGAGGAAAATCCCGTCGGGCCGCAACCTTTCACCTTTAATATTCTCAGCGATGGTGCCCAGAGGGAAATCGTCCCGGCTGCTACATCGGAAGTCTTGCGCGAAAATGCCGATCGCATTGCTCAAGGAATCACCGATTCTAGCAAACGTCAGCAATTCTTAAGCACTGTCGCAGCGGTGGAAACCGATTTGAACAAATTATCCTCTACCTTCCAAACTTTACTCCCCGTTGGTGGTGGACTAAATGCCACGGGATTAAATCCATCCATGACTTCAGTGGCAAGTCTGCGTCAGTCCCTACCCCTGTTGCTGGAACAGTTGGCTAATCTCTCGGATAATGCGTCTGAATCCGAGGCAATGGCGATCGCCAATATGATCAACGAAGTCGAAGGCATGACCAGCTTACTCGAAGCAGTCACCCCCATGCTGTCTCAGATGCGAGATTCCATGGCCATTGCTCGCTAGGACAAGAACCCCGGTTTCTGTACCAGAAACACAGGATTCTAAGGTTAACTAATCCGCCCAGGACTTACGCAATCCATAACCTTAAACCCTAAATGTAGAGGCGATTCGCGAATCGCCTCTACATTTAGGGTTTTTTCTTTAAAAAGGCGTAACTCATGTTGAATATTCCCACTCATGCTGATTTAGACAAGACCAAGGTCCCGTGGTTGTCCATTGCCACAGGTTGTTGTGAATCCGCCCGATCGCCATTTTGCAAATTCCCCCCGGCACTAAAGCGTTGAAAATAGCGGCGGACCTGGGGTGGAAACTCGGGAAAATCAAAACTGCCATCTCCACAAGCAATATCCGCCCAAAAATAACGTAAAGTTGGGGCAAGAATGGACGCTTGAGACTTGGGTAAATTCAGCGGGGAACCCATGAGTAACTGCATCATAAACGGATGAGAGCGATCGCCCATCCATTCTCGCGACAGTTCCAACAATTTTGGCCATCCCGGGACCGACTCAATCCGATGGGTGCAAATATCTAAACAATGCTGACCTTCTTTATCCGTGCGATAGTGAAACACCCGGTAGGGATGAGGATGACTGACTAAAGAACCAGTCGTGATATCATAGATGCCATGATCCGAGGCGACATCCTGGACGTGCAAATGTCCCGTTAACACCAGCTGTACCCCTGCCTCCTGGAGCATTTCCACCAGAGTCGGTGCATTGTCTAACATATACCGCTGTCCCATCGCGTGTTGGGATTGTCCCGGTAAATGTTCTAAAACATTATGGTGAATCATCACCATCACCTGTTCCTCTGGAGTGACCCGATCCAATACCCCTTGCAACCATTGCAATTGCTGTAAATCCAGCCGCCCGAGTTGCTTGCCATTTTCATCAAATTGGTTAGAATTAAGACCAATTAGCCGGACTCCAGGTAAGACCTCATGGCTGTAGTAAAGTTGCTCGGGATTCTGATAACCAAATTGACGATAATAATAGGGAAAATCAGCCAGACCAATCGACTTTTTATCTGCGATCGCCACGGGCACATCATGATTTCCCGGAATGACATAAGCAGGAAATGGCAATTTTGTCAAGCAGTCTGCTAACCATTCATGATTGGCCGGTTCTCCATGCTGAGTTAAATCCCCAGGGAGGAGTAAAAAATCCAGATCCAGTTGAGCTAAATGGGCCAGGGCAGCTTCTAAAGCCGGGATACTCACTTCAACCAAATGAAACCGGCTGGGGTGATCTAAAATCGTTTCCGGGACAGCAACGTGCGGATCGCTGATCGCGGCAAATTTAAAATCTCGGACTGTTTTCTTTGCCAAAATTTTCCCAGTCATAAGTTATAAAATAAAAAACGCAGAGTTGAAAAAACAGAGGGAATCAAAAAATGGCTATCAATTTCACAAGGGATTGACCTCTACTTCAGGTTTCTCAGGACCATTAAAATTCGGAGTGCATGGCCCAATTCCGGTGTTTTCTTCTGGGTTTGATAGCCTCCAAGAGGAACTCAACTGGAGTTTAAACTGTATTTAGTTTACCAAGGAAAGCAATGAGTGACGCTGAAAATCCCACCAACAATAACCCAGAACCGATCGCACCCCAGGAATTGAACCAGATAGAACCGGCGTCTCAACCGGGCAGTCCCATCGTCAACCCGGAGATCTCCCCCACGGATTTAGGTCCAGAAGAAGACTGGGAAACCGTAGAATTTCCCAATGCCATCAGTATTGATGCCTTATTGGTAAACAGTGAAGAAGAAGCACCCAGCGCCGAGGTCCTGAGAAATACAGAATCCATCGGGGAGGCGATCGCCCGCATCAATACCCCCTCTCTCTCCTGTGCAGCGTCACCCGAAGCGGTCCTTGTCGAACAACTGCAACAGGAAAACTTGGAACTCGATGGCAGAGTCGAACAACTCGAAACCCTGCTACATGAATGTAGACAATCCTTACAACAACAGCGATCGCAAGCCTTAGATCGCCAAAAACTCTTAGACCGACGTACCCTAGAACTCAAAAGTATCACCGGACAAATCGAGCAGTTGTCGGAACATATCCAATCGGCAACCAAACAAATCCAACAGCAGCAACAACAAATCGCCGCCCTAGGGACTCAACTGCAAACCAGCCAAGAAATTAGAGCGAAACTGGAACGGGAATGCGCCCTGACCCAGCAACGGTATCACGAACAGTCCCAGATTTTAGTTCAAACCCAAACCACCTGTCAGGACCTGCGAGCTCGCCTGCATCGCCAGCAACGCCACACCTTGCAATTTAAAGCGGCCCTGGAAAAATGTATTGAGACCCCGTTAGAAAAAGCCAGTGCGATCGCCTCCCTGCGGCAGTCCACCCTAGAAGAACCCACAGATGTGGTCGAAACTGGGGCAAAAGAAGCGATCGCCAACCCCAATCCCCCCAACACCACCCTCTTCCCAAAAGCGGACCCCATCAAACCTTGGTCCATTGCGGATTCCGATTCAGTGGAACCTAGGCAGCAACCCGTCCCCGAAGTCAAATCCGCCCCAGACTTATCAAAAATTCGCCTGCCTTTGTCCGCCAAGGCAGAGCATTTGCAACCCTTACCCTCCCACATTCCAACCCAGGAACCCCTCCCTGAGCAACCTTCTGCTCAGAACAAAACCCCATCCAAACACTCAGAAAATGAGCAACCCGTCTGGGAGGATTTAGACTCATTGATTGAGAAGCCCCATTTAGAACCCAAACGCGATCGCCCGGTAATTTTGGCCCCCGCGACTCCTGCCTTATCCCTGCATCTCCCCTCAGTCCCCGTGGTTTCTCCCTTAACTGACAGAATAGGCGATCGGGCTACCGACTCCAGTAGCAAAGGTTCTCAACCCCCCGCCCCTGTCCAACCCGAACCCCTCCTCACCGGCAACAGCGAGGTCCAACTGTTGTTACAAGCCAAAGCCTTCTCGGAACAATCCCAAAGCCAGACTCCAACGCCAGTCCAATTGCCTGGGGAATCCCCTCAAACGGGGCAGGAACAGGCCAATTCAGGGTCTAACACCACCGGAGGCTCAAGCGAATCCAGTTGGCCTGCACCTGTTGTTTATCCCGTGCGATCGGCCCAGAAAAAACGCAACTCCTTCTCAGCAGTAGAATTACCCAGTTTTTCCAATAAAAAATAACCCGATTGACGGGGGTTAGAACCCTAGCCCTGTCAATGTAGTAAATTTAATGACGAAAAATTGTGATTTTCTAGGGGCGCAATGTGCAGGCCCTCAATTGGTAATCAATTGAATGACGAAAAAGAGTGATGGAACCTAGGGGCGATTCGCGAATCGCCCCTAGGTGGGCGCAAGCCTCGAAGCCCCTACAAATACACCTTGACAGGGCTAGGGTTCAAACCCCCGTCAACCTTCACCCACTCACCCCTTCTTCTACAGTTTGATTTTTTTTGCCCAGATTCCAGCGTTTTAACTCACCCTGGGGCCGTCCCAGTCCATCGGTTAGGGCATAACTTTTAGCCAGTAACCACAGCCATAACCCTGGAAATCGGGGTTCCAATCCCGGTTGAATAGTGCGGGCAAACCCAGGCAACCAACCCAACACCCAACCCAAAAAAGAAATCAGAGTAAAGTACAGATAACTGCCCACCCAGCGCAGCAAATCTTTCGGTCCCGCTAGTTCCCAAATCCATAACAACAGGGATGGGTTTTGCCAAGCGGCTTTCAGGGCTAATCGATGAAACGTTAGCCAGTCTACGCGGTCTTTAATAAACGTATCCGCCACGGATCCTGGTTCACTAGCTAATACCCCAAAAAATGTATTCAACATGGAGTTAATCCGTTCGGGGGGTAAGAACCGACCCGTTGGCACCATCATGCCTTTAGAAAACAGCCAAGTTACGGCAACATTGCTTTGAAAGGCGCGAATTTGGTTTAAGTGGCGCGACTGCAATAAATCATGTTTGAGGGCCGTATCCAGCAGAGTGGTTAACCGGGCCATATTGCGGACCAGGGAACCAAATCCGGTGAAGACTAGGGGAGATTGTAAAGAGGCGGCATCCCCGATCGCCATCAATCGATCGACTGCCACCCGGCGATCGTGACTCGCCACACTAAAATAGCCCGGAATATAGCCAAAAGTAGCTTTTTTCCACTCTAGGCGATCGAGATCGCACCGTCGATACTCCGGCAGAATGGTAAAAAAGTCCTCATACATCTCTAGTAACGAACCCGGGTTATCGGGGTGAACCTGATGGTAGTGGAACAAATAAAAGGTGAGTTCCGAACCCGCCGCCGGGAATAACTCCCAAATCAGTTGTCGTCCCCGAGAAATGTCCCCATGACTGTTAAGAACATCTCCATATTGGGAATCCCAGACCCCGGGTTCAAACCCATCAGCAATCACCGCCCCCACCGTGGGACAGACACTATCAAAGGTGCGACTGCCATTGAGTTGCCAGGCGATCGGGGAAGCCGTTCCCATTGCATCCACCAACAGACGACCCCCAGCGACTCGTTCCTCGCCAGTGGGTAGATGTTTTGCCTTGACCACTGCTTGCTGGGGTTCAATCTCAACGGTGAGAAATTCCGTTTCATCCCAAATTTCTCCCCCCGCTTCTCGGAGTTTGGTGCCACACAGTTTCAGCAGTTTTTCCGCATCGATCGCAATATTCAAAACCGTCGGGGTATGCAGAATGGCCGCTTTACATTGGGGGGGATTGTTGGCATCAAAGAATTTATGAAACCCATCTTTATATTCACAGGCAATCACACTTTCAAATTCTGCCGGGGTAAATAAACCCAAGTCAATCAAATTTTGAAATTCCCCCCGGGAAATGTTCCATTCCCGGTTCATCCGACCAAACGGTAAGCGTTCCAACAACAGAACCCGATACCCCAGTCGCGCCATGACTGCGGCATGAATCACCCCCAAGGCCCCGCCAATATAAATTAAATCGTAGGGGGGAGGTGTAAAAGAGTCACTTTGCGGTTTTTGAAACACCACCTGTTTGGGTTGTTGGGGATTGCGAACACCTTCGCGCCACCGTTGTTCCCACCAATAAACCCGATTGAGATCGTATTCTCCGTTGGGAATTTTTTGAAAGTATTTAACCGTGAGAGGGTAATCTTTAGCTAACGCTTCAAAGATAGTTTGCTCAGATAAGTTGATTTCCGGGGGTTTGGGATAGTGGCAGGGAAACCGATCTCTGATCTGGCTAGTCAATCCGGCTATGATTTGTTTTTCCCTGGAAATGGGTCGTTGAGACCATCGAAAAACTTTCAGGTAGGCGGTTCTTTGAACCGTCCAGGTAAAGATCGACAGTTCCGGCGTCTCTCCAGGTTCGGTGGCGAATGAGTTAGGTTCTTGACAAAATTCGAGTCTTATGCCATCACGGGTCAGGAGTTTTTTTCCGGAGTCCGGAGTGAAGTCCTGGTGCAACCAAGTTTGAACGGCTGCGATATCCGGTGTGGGAACTTCTAAATAGAGGATTTCTTTCATGATCAGCGATATTTACTCCGATAAATCGGCTAAAAATAGGGTTGACAAGGGGGAAAAGTGCGCTAAGATTCCGGTTACAGAATTAAAATTCCTTAAAAAAAGTTAAGAAACTCATCCTATTGATTGATACCCAGGAGATCTGCGGATTAACCATGAATTATCCCATTCCCACGAGTCCACAAGAACTGGTTGCGCTGCGGCAACAGCCCATTGATGAAGAATTAGTGGCATCAGCGATCGCGGGGGTGATAAAAATCGCACGAGCACAGGGGAAGTCCTTGGAGGAAGTGACGGCAGAGGTTCTAGCCGACGACTCCCTACTTGACTTACATCAGCGACGGTGGCTGAGTGAATTAGTCTCTCAAGCCTGGGATAGTCTAGGGTAGCTAGAAATCCCACCCACCTTTACCCTATTTTAGGTCGCAGGATGACCGAAGCTCTCCCTCATCGGATCGGGGATGTCCAGAGGGGAGGACCCTTATTCTTGCGGTTTACCCTGCAGTCGCCCTAGCCTTCTTCCGAGATAGCGATCCGTTAGAATAGCTGACTTTAGTTGATTGAACAGACTTCTGGGGTTCATGTCAACTGCAACCGGCCAGAGTGCTACAGAATACCCGCGATCGCCCTTCTGGTGCGATCGCGGGTATAATTTTATCCCCCATTCAGCATAAAATCATCTCCAGTTCATTCGTTCATTCGACAAGATCCAACCTTGGATAAACTATTACGCCTCTCCACCCTGATCGATCGCCTGAATGAATATATCGGACGGTTCATGAGTGGGCTCGTCCTCCTGATGGTCCTCGTTGGCGTCTGGAACGTCATCGGTCGCTATCTCGGACGTGCAGTGGGTCAAAATTTGACCTCCAATGCCCTAATCGAGACCCAATGGTACATTTTCGACCTGATTTTCCTCTTAGGTGCAGCTTATGCACTCAAACATGACGAGCACGTTCGGGTTGATGTTTTTTATAGCAGTTGGTCACCCAAGCGGAAAGCCTTATTAGACTTAATCGGCACCCTGTTATTCCTGATCCCCTTTTCGATTTTGGTGATATTTTTCTCTTGGAATACCATCGCCGCCTCTTGGGCGATCGGCGAAATTTCCCCAGACCCCGGTGGATTACCCCGCTACCCCATTAAAGCTGTTATTCTAATCAGCTTCTTCCTGCTCATTCTCCAAGGAATTTCCGAAGCCATTAAAAAGTTTGCGATTTTCCAAGGCTGGCTACCCCCCCATCAGGAACATCATGAATCTGAGCTATGACTATCAATGGCTAGGCCCTGCCATGTTTGCCGGGGCCTTATTCCTCTTATCCTTTGGCTATCCCGTCGCCTTTTCTCTCGGTGGCGTCGCCATCCTATTTGGTCTACTCGGGATGGCTTTGGGTGCTTTTGATCCAGTCCTCCTAAATGCGATGCCCTTGCGAATCTTTGGCATCATGGAAAACTATACCCTCCTCGCCATTCCCTACTTTATTTTTATGGGAGCGATGCTGGAAAAATCCGGCATTGCCGAAAACCTCTTAGAAACAATGGGGATTCTGTTCGGGCGTTTGCGCGGGGGATTAGCCCTAGCTGTCGTCTTAGTCGGGGCCTTATTAGCCGCCACCACCGGCGTTGTCGCTGCAACAGTCGTGGCGATGGGATTAATTTCTCTACCGATTATGTTGCGATATGGCTATAACAAACAACTGGCAACCGGAGTCATCGCCGCCTCGGGAACTCTCGGACAAATTATCCCCCCTTCCGTTGTATTAGTAGTGCTTGGAGATCAGCTAGGGATTTCCGTTGGGGATTTATTTATCGGGTCATTAATCCCCGGATTAATGATGGCCGGAGCCTTTGCTTTGCACGTTGTCATTATTGCCTTTTTGCGCCCTGATTTAGCCCCCGCCTTGCCCGCAGAAGTTCGCACCATGACCGGGACAAAATTATTGATTCGGGTCGTCACCGTCATGATTCCGCCGACTCTGTTAATTTTACTCGTTCTCGGTAGCATCTTCTTTGGAATTGCCACCCCCACCGAAGCCGGGGCCGTCGGTGCATTGGGTGCCCTCGCCCTAGCCGGGGCGAACCGTCAACTCAATTGGACAGCCCTGCAAAGGGTCTGTGATATCACCCTCCGGACCACCACAATGGTGATGTTTATCCTGGTGGGATCAACCGCATTTAGCCTAATTTTCCGAGGTTTACATGGGGATAGTTTCATGTTTGATTTACTCACCAACCTGCCAGGAGAAACCACTGGGTTTTTGCTGGTTTGTATGCTGACGGTTTTCATCCTGGGATTCTTTATCGATTTCTTTGAAATTGCCTTTATCGTGATTCCCCTGTTTGTCCCCGTCGCCCAAACGTTAGGTTTAGATTTAGTCTGGTTTGGGGTCATTTTAGGCGCAAACCTCCAAACTTCTTTTCTAACTCCCCCCTTTGGATTTGCCTTGTTTTATCTGCGCGGGATTGCTCCACCGGAAGTCACAACGGGGGATATTTATCGCGGGGTTATCCCCTTTATTTTGATTCAAGTGTTTGTCTTGATTTTGTTGATTGTATTTCCGGGGATTGTCAGCTTTTTACCCTCTTTCTCTTGAGATTTTATCTTGAACTGGATGGCGCAAAAAACACCCCTTTTGGGGTGGCTAAAACCGTTAAAACTTGTTGAATCAGGACTTACCCCATCTTGAAAATAAAAACCCAAATGTAGAGGCGATTCGCGAATCGCCTCTACATTTGGGGTGGATTATCAAAATATGGGTAATTCCTGTGAATTTAGTTCAGGAATCTTTGATTAACTTAAGGAAACCGAACTGCGGGAATAGGAAGCTCGAAAACTCGGATGAACTTTGCCTTGAATGCGATTCCAGTAGTTGGAAATATCGCTAGATAGACCCACTTCAGCCGCCACTCGACCGAGCATAGCCTGTTGCCGTTTCTTAATTGAACGGCCATTGGAAAGGGCCAAAGCCCGAGCTTTTTCTTCTAAATTCGCGACCCATAATTGATCCACAGGGGAGGTGGGAATGCAGGCGGGAGTTTCATAGCTTTCTTTGACAACCACCTGGGCAGTACCTGTAGAATAGGTGGCACCGCGATACATCAGTTCAGCAGGTGGTTCTTCCATCGGATACGTGAGGGCATTGCTTAAGCGCCAGTGTACGCCCCGATATTGACCTGTTAGTTCCAGAGGGGTCTTGTTGGGGGTGGGAACGGGGTTGGATTCATAGCTAATCCCACGATAGGTAAGTTTCATGCGCGTCTTCTACTCCTAAAACAGCTTCGTGATTGAGTAAGCCGCGTTCCTTCGGGACAACTCCCTACTTCCGTCCCTGCCGGGGACCTAACAATCAGGTAGTTCGCAAAGCCGGTAGAGATGAACGTATCAATAAATTCTGTATTAATTTTTACAGTTTTTCAAATCGGTGTCAAGTATTTCAGGATAACTTTACAAAACTTGAGCAAACTGGGGATGGGGAACAAATCACCCTGGGGTGATTTGCAAGTGGTTCAGCCGGAAAAAAGACACCCTCGGCAGGTGTCTTTTTTAAATTCAAATCAAAGCGACTCAGACTAATTAGTGCGCCGATCCGTTCCCGTGATAGTTATCAGAATCGTAGAAGCCGTTTTTGGTGCCAAAAAACAGGCAAGATACGATAAAAACAATGCTGAGAATCGGCAGAATTACTTTAATATCCATAAATTTCCAGAAACAACAAAACCAGGATGAATGAAACCAAGCATGACTATTGTAGAACCTGAATGGCTGGCCCGTCCATCAACCGAAGTCGCACCGGCTTTAATCGGTTGCACGTTAGTCCGGCAACTGCCCGATGGACCACAAATTCGGGGGACGATCGCCGAAACTGAAGCCTACCAACCGGGAGACCCCGCCAGTCATGCCTACCGAAGCCGTACCCCACGTAATCAGGCCATGTTTGGACCCCCGGGAACGATTTATGTCTATCTGATTTATGGGATGTACCACTGCCTGAATATTGTATGCGATCGCCCAGGGGTTCCCAGTGCAGTCCTGATTCGCGCCTTACAACTGGATATCATGCCACAGGGACTCCAGAAGAAGGAAAAGTTATCTAGGATTGCCGCAGGACCCGGGAAACTCTGTCGGACCCTGGAAATCGATCGCAGTTTGAACGATCGCCCCTTACAGCCTGGGGGTCCTTTGTGCTTGGAACATCGGACCCCAGAATTTCAGCAGCAGTTAGACCAAGGGACCCTGAGCTTAGTTCAAACCACCCGGATTGGGATTTCCGTAGGCACCGACTTGCCTTGGCGGTGGTACTTGGCAAACAGTCTCTCCGTCTCCAAATTGTAAAGATTTGATGACGCCACACAGAAAACCCGCACCCTGAAGGGTGGGGCTATACGGACAAAGCCTGCCTACGCAGGCTGAAGAATAAAGTTTAGGGTATTCCCACAAATAAATTGCTATTGCATCATAAGGTTAAGCACCTAAACAAGACTCTTTTAGCCCGCGCAGGCACCGCTTCGTCTGTGTAGCCCCACCCTTCAGGGTGCGGGTGTTTTGGATATTTTATGTTTTGGAGTTCCCTTAGCCCGCGCAGGCACCGCTTCGTCTTGTGAGCCTCCACCCTTGAGGGTGCGGGCCTGAGTTTAAATCTCCAAAGGTACTCCGCGCTCAGTAAATTCCACAGTCTCAATCTGCCACTGGGGATTTTCCGTTAAGGTTCTCTCCAGACTGCCGAAGAGGGAAAACCGCTCACAGCTAGACAGGGAGACAAATTGCCGTTGAGTATTGGGGTCCGCCCGCAGATCCACCGTGGCCACTCCCGTGGTGTTATCCACCGTCACCCGATAACCGACGATATTAAAATCGACTGTCCCGGCATTTTGGATGACTTGACCCACTGCCGCCTCAATCGGGCGATCGGCAGGAACTGACACCGTTTGCGGCAGCAATTCTTGACACTGGGAGTCAACTTCGTAAATCGTTACGTTGGCTGTAGCTACCGACTGGGGTTGTTGGGTATCCGGAGAAACCGCCCCATTGGACGGGGATGAGGGCATCCCTGGGTCCGTGGTGGTGGGTGGGGCACCACAGCCAGCCACGGACAATAAAATCACAAGAGTGATGCCAATGATCGGCTGGGCTATATATTTTTTGAGGATAGAATTCGAGTGAAAAACTTCTTGCATGGCTACTACATGGACTCGCCGCCACATTATTTCTTTGGCTGATTTTGTTTCTTCAGAATACGATACGGTGCTGCAAACTGCCGCGAGTTTTGGGGAGGTCCTCTCCCGACGGATGAAAAAAGTGCCGACCCTGCAAGGGCAGGTGGTGGCTAATTTATTCTTTGAACCTTCAACTCGCACCCGTAGCAGTTTTGAACTGGCAGCCAAACGACTCTCCGCAGATACCTTGAATTTTGCCCCCGGGTCCTCTTCCCTGACGAAAGGGGAGACGATTTTGGATACGGCTAAAACTTATTTGGCAATGGGAACCGATTTGATGGTGATTCGCCATCGGGAGGCGGGAGTCCCCCAGGCGATCGCCACGGAAATGGACCGACTGGGTTCCCGGGTGGGGGTCCTGAATGCTGGAGATGGACAACATGAACATCCCTCCCAAGGATTGCTGGATTTGTTTACCATTTGCTCCCTGCTGGATCGGGACCGTCCTCGCCTGGAACTGTTGCAGGGTAAAAAAATTGCGATCGTTGGGGATATTCTCCATTCGCGGGTGGCGCGATCGAATATCTGGAGTCTGACGGCAGCCACGGGGGCTGAACTGCATCTGGCGGGACCTCCGACCCTCCTGCCTCAACTGTTTGCAGATATGGGGGTGGGCAGAGCCGGTCAGTTGTCGTTACATTGGACGGTAGAAGAAGCCCTGGAAAATGCTGATTTTGTGATGACTCTGCGATTACAAAAAGAGCGGATGAGCCAGCATCTTTTGCCGAGTTTGCGGGAGTATCATCAGCATTATGGGATTACCCGCGATCGCCTCAAACTCTGCAACCCGAATGTGAAACTATTACATCCGGGTCCCGTGAATCGAGGGGTAGAAATTAGTTCCGACCTGATGGATGACCCCCAGTTTAGCCTAATTTCTCAACAAGTGACCTCTGGGGTGGCGGTCCGCATGGCGTTGCTCTATCTGATGGGGGGCGGCAAGGTTCAGTAGAATGGAGGTCTTTGCACTCAGGGATTTTAAACTGAGTGGGAAGTGATACACAATCCGGTTGTTAAAGACCTATTTTAATCTTGTAGCCTGCGTAGGCAGGCTTCGTCTGTATAGCCCCACCCTTGAGGGTGTGGGTTTTTATAGACCTTTGAAAACCGAATTCGGTATGACCCCAAGAACGTGCATCAACTATGACCAACCCAACCTTATCAACCCCGGTTCCGGATGCGATCGCTTCCTCAAACAGCGATCGCTTTGCTCTGACTTTCGCCCCCTTATCGTTAGAGGAAGTTTATGCCCTAGCTGATGACCCTGGCAATGGGGCGGTGGTGGTCATGAGTGGCATGGTTCGCAATCAAACCGATGGGAAACCCGTGGTTGCCCTGGAGTATCAAGCTTATGCACCAATGGCGGTGGCAGTTTTTCAGCAAATTGCTGCCTCAATCCGGTCCAGTTGGCCCGATGTGAAGCGGGTGGTGATTTTTCATCGTACCGGGCGCTTACAAATTGGCGAAATTAGTGTTTTAGTGGCGGTGGGTTGTCCCCATCGCCGGGAAGCCTTTGAAGCCTGTCAGTATGCGATCGATACCCTCAAGCACAATGCCCCTATCTGGAAAAAAGAACATTGGGCTGATGGTTCTAGTTCTTGGGTCAGTATTGGCGCTTGTGAAGCCCAGGACGAATAAGGGAATTGCAAAATATAAATCCTCCAACCGTTTAACTGAAAGGAAGGTATCTGTAGGGGCGCAATGCGCAGGCCCTCCGGAGGGCGCAAGCATTGCGCCCCTACATTGAGGGGGCTACTCCGTTGATCCGTCATACGAACGAACGTTTTGGAGATTTTATTTTTTGGAGTTCCCTAACCAGAACTCGACTTGTCTCGACTTGTTAAAATGGGATAGGAGTGTTCAAACTTGTGGTCTGGGGTTTTCTGGGATAAACGGTTCTGAGCGATCGCTGAAAATTAAGAACCCGGGGAAACAATTGACCCGTTCAAGAGTCTTGCACTCTATAGAGACAAAACTAAAAGTGCCACTCACCCAACTCCCGGAAACGGGAACTTTTGCTAGGATAAAAGCGTCTCCAGTACCTGGAATGTTATAGCAATCATTCCAACCCCATCAGCACCCTTTCGACTGGAAGGGGCTTCGGGCAATCATCCGGAACTTAAACGCTGACACTGCCAATCAAGCCGTTACCGGGTAAACAGTTGATGAATACCCCCGTAATTCGGATGATGTCAAAGTCTGAATTGCCAGACTCGTCTAAAAGGCGGACATCACGGTAGCGGTCGGCAAGGAGAACACATAAGGGTTTCGGAGAGTTCCATCGGATGATTATTTATGATTGATCCAGGAAAAAAACTCTCCACATTCTCGCCGTAAATGACGGGGTTTCCGACCCGTTTTTAACAGATGAGTTACACTCCTTCTACATCCTGGCAAACGGGTGAGGCCACTAATTCTCCAGCCTCAGTGCAACCAGATAAACTGTCAAATTACGATTTAGTCCTGCGCTGTCAGGAGGGCCTCAGCCCTGACCGGTCGGCGTTCGCTGAACTGCTACGCCGTTATCAGTCTCATGTGGATAAAATTTTGTACCACTTGGCTCCTGATTGGCAAGACCGGGCAGATTTAGCACAGGAAGTTTGGATTCGGGTTTACCGCAATGTCAAACGGTTAAACGACCCGGTTAAATTCCGGGGTTGGTTAAGCCGAATTGCTACGAATTTGTTCTACGATGAGCTACGCAAGCGCAAGCGGGTGCGCGACCCCCTGTCTTTAGATGCCCCTCGGATGTTAGAGGATGGGCAAATGGATTGGGAAATAGCTGCCGATGAACCCGGTCCGGAAGATGACTTGACGACCCGCGAATTTTACGACCAATTACGCGCCGCGATCGCTGATTTACCTGAAGTATTCCGCACGACTATTGTCCTGCGCGAAATTGAAGGATTAGCTTACGAGGAAATTGCTGAAATTACCGGCGTTTCTCTCGGCACCGTAAAATCGAGAATTGCCCGCGCCCGTCAGCGTCTGCAAGTTCAACTTCAAACTTATTTGGACAGTTAGGCGTCGGGTTGCGGTATTGGAAACGCAATTTTCTCATGTAACTTAACGTTGTATTTCTCAACGTTAGACGCCCAATCTATTCAGATATGATTATTAGTAAACAAGCTTGCAGTTGTGATTATTATTCAGGGTGCATTATCCAGTTTAATTTGGTGGTGGTGTTGACATGAATCCTAACTATGAATCCCATCACGCTCCCAAAAAACAAGCCCTAGGGGGTTCACGATCTTTTAATTTAACCGATCGCAATCAGCCAATGGCACTATGGAATTCCGTGACCCCAGATTCAGCCTTGATCGATGCTCACAGCGCCGATCAATTTGAATTACTCAGCGCTTACCTCGACGGCGAAGTCACTGACACCGAACGTCAACAAGTAGAGGTCTGGCTCGAACAGGATGCCTCACTGCGAGACTTACATTCGAGACTCTTAACCCTGCATCAGGGATTGACCTCCCTACCGGCACCACCGCAGACTCAGCCTGTAGATGCTTTGCTCAAGGGTGTCTTTAGTCGGATTGACGAAATCGAACAACCAGAAGCCGTCACGCCTCTGGTTGTCGATCGCCCAATTGCCGCTATTCCTGCAGATAGATTTGAGTTACTCAGTGCCTACCTCGATGGTGAGGTGACTGAAACTGAACGTCAGCAAGTGGAAAGCTGGCTCTCCAGTGATGCCTCACTGCGAGATTTACATTCAAAACTCTTAACCCTGCA